>PLSY01000272.1 GCA_003164275.1 Acidimicrobiaceae bacterium
CGCTCCTCAATGGCCATGAGGTCGAAGTAGTCGCGCAGTTCGCCCCTGTCCATGATCACCTTCAGCTTCATGGCCATAATGTCCTCGACACTTGCTACCCTCGATTCACCAACGGTCGTGGTCGGACCGACCAATTTCTGGGTAGATGCCTCCAACACCTGGAGGCGGGTGCCGTTGAATACGCAGTTGATAGTGCGGTCATCGTGCTGACTGGCCAGTCCATGCCCAGCCGCCGCTATCGCTGCCCAAAGTGATACGAGATCCTCGGGCTGCTCTAAGAAGATGTCGAGGTCCCTGCTGATCCGATGAAGCAGATGAACCATCAGCGCAGTGCCTCCAGCGAGGTAGGCACTCACCGACAGAAGAGGGGCGATCGTCCTCCAGGTTTCACCGGTCTCAGTCGGCAGTTTGGCGAGGAGATCCTCCGAAAGATCGCCGTCTAGCTGAACATTCGACTCGGGGATCGATGTGGCCGCGAACTCGGCTCCTTTCGACGTGCCGGACGATCTTGGCTTTCGGTTCATCACGGACTGCCGACAGACATCGAGTCGGCGAGATGCAGTAGCCACTGGCGGTCGTGCCCAGAGACGTGTCGGAGACCGGCGGTCCTTTTGATCGAACTGCCCGGAAGATTGAGCGCCGCCCAAGCGACGGCCTTGGGGTCTTGGCTCAGGAGCATCCTGGATGCGATGAAGTCGGCGTTCTCAGAGATCGGAAGCTTCGAGGGTGTCGCATTCCAAAACAGGTGCCAGAACCTCCTTGGCACCACCTTCGGGGTCGGCGACTGGGCTGGGGCGGGAGGCTGGGTCGCCCTGATCTCGCCGAGCGCGCTCTGCCACGCGCGACCTTCCCGGTTGGCCTCATAGACCATGCGTTCAGTTACTCTCCCACTTTCCAGAACCCTTCTGGTAGGAGCAGCGATGAGCCCACCTGAAACAAGCCGGGCGAGAGCCGCTGAGGCCGTCGTGGTACTAATTCGGGCTGCCGATACAGCGGCGCGGGCCGACCGAAATCCGAAGGGACTCAGGTTCACGCCGAGAGAATAAACAGTTCCTCGCGGCTGAATCGCTCACTGGGTCTGCTCGATCCGAGCTGCTGGCGCAGTCGATCGAGCTGGGCGGGGTTCAGCGTGCGCACCGGCCGGTGGTTCCCGTTGATCGCCTTGCGCCCGGGGACAATCCCCAGCGATTCGATGGCACGGGCCACCCTCGGCACGGATGTACCGAGGGTGGCCGCTGCTGCCGACATTGTTATGTCCATATCGTTATTCTAGTCGGATCCATCCTTCATATCGCCCGATTTCCCCTTCTGTAGCCCGTTCAACTGATCCGTGACGAACACCCTGTGTGGAGAGAACCAACGATGGAAGCGGGGGAGCCGATCATGAAACTCGACTCGGTAGTTTGAGCAGACCCGACTTCCATGAAATACGCCGGATTGAGGCAAGTTCACCGGGAAGTCCGACCCTGGTTCCGGAGCGCGACTAGGCGGTCGAGGGCGGACTGACTACACCGGCCCCGATTGCTCCTCGATGCTGACCGGCTCCACAGCGTTAGTCATCTTGTTTCCGACATGCGTCAGGCTGGCAGAACGAGGGGCTTGATCGACGAGGGTTACCGTCGGTTGGCCGATGATGCCCTTGCCGGCCGCGACGACCTCGCTGAGAGCCTGGCACAGACTCGCGGCGGCGAGGGTCGGGTCGTGCGGTCCGCGTCCACCACGCCGTAGCGGCGGCTGTCGAGGTTCTGGCAACCCCGTTGACCGAGGCGCAAGCCGCCGTGTTGTGGTGACGCGGACGAACCGCCGGCGCTCGACCAACAGGCTATGTGGAATCTGGTGGTTCGAGCCGAGCCATCCTCGGGTCGTCCGCCGTAAGGTGCGAAAGCGGCGGAAGCGTCGAACGCCCTGAGGGCGGGGTGTGCTCGGTGTTGCAGAGTTGCAACCCAAAGAAGACGGTTGGAGTCCGCTCCGTCATAAACTGCGCGCACCCGAAGACGTCAGTATCACCGAAGAATTCGGCAGTGATGGTTGAGAGGGCTGGCTCCGGTAGGCGCGCACGGCTCCGCAGGCTACGACTCGGTACGAGTTCGGAGTTCAGCATCCCGGCTGACTCGGATAGGAACATCCGCTGATCCGTATCGTCCTCGTCGACATGCACTACCTTCCCAAGATGGGCAATGTGCGAGTCTCTTGTGCGGTGGTCGTCTGCTTAGTCGCCATTGTTGGCTGTAACTCCCAGTCGTCAAAGCGGTACGCACCTTCGGGCAAATATGACAACGAGACTTGCCTCGCGCTGGACAGCTATGTGACTTCGGTCCCGCCTGGTCAGCGAGTCGATACCAGCCAGCTTTACGCCATATTCGGATTCGGACTTGACGCTGAGAGCTACGCTCTCACCCTTGATGCGGCATCCCTGGAGCATGCCGTTGAGTTAGGCGATACGGACGGGGCAGAAACGGCGCTGAGGCGCATGACCCACACCTGTGATTCCATGGGCATTGGATCCAACGTCAAGCCTTAGCCGGCCGGTCGAGTACGAGGTCTCGCTGCCCGGACACTCTCGGTCTTGTGGCACTGAGGATCCGCTGCGGCCCCCGTGACGGTTGCTTCCGCTTGGCGGGCGCGGTGGCTCGACCGCGGCGATTTGAACTAGATATAAGAGCTGTGACCAACTGGAAGCCGAGCCGCCCCGTCCTCGCAGTCCTCATCGTGCTCCACGTCATCGTGACCATTGTCACCTTGCGCGACATAGGCCATCGCACCGAGGACCAGGTCCGCGGGCCTCGGTGGTTCTGGCGAATTGTCGCCCCGCTCCAGATGGGCAACTCGGTTGTGTATTGGATCGTGGGTCGCAAGAAGAGCGCCAAACAGACGGAAGCCAGCAGCAAGTGATGGTGGCGGCAGAACGTTTGGCCAGGCACCGGGAGCCGTAGCCGAGGCCACTCGCCAAAGCGTTGTCCACGCCACGCCAACGTCTGAGTTCCGGACGTCGTCCGGGCAAGAGTGAAGGGTCACGGCCTTCGATGGGCAGCCCGCTGGGGCAACTGAGGCCTTCTCGAGTCCAACATGTCCGACTACCTGTTCAGCTGCCTGTTCAACCACGCGACGTTGCCAGGATGGGATTGGGCTACACCCAAGTCAAGACGAGATCGGCGCACACTCCACGTCGTCCAGGTCAGAAAGCCCACGAACTCCAGCACGGGTGGCCTTGCCCAAAGGCGCTGTCTGCCTGACGGAATAGTGCCATCGATCATCGGTCGCTGTTTCCTCGGTGAACATCATGGGTACTGGTGTCTCGTCACCCCGGAGATCAGACCGAGCAAGCAAGCGGGTTGTTCTCTGCCAGCCTCGAACCGATGGGTGGCCAAACTGAGTGGAGCACCCATGTGTCGTGTTGTCACGAAGAAGTTCACCGGTCGTGACCCAAGCCTGACGACCAGGGCTCGCCACTGGCTCACGAGTTGCCTCGGACTCCTCGAAGTGGCGTCACCAATGCAAACAGCCGAGCTGCTGGTTTCGGAGCTGGTCACGAACGCCATATGTCATGGTGGCGGAAGTCCCACAATCACCGTCTCGGTCCGCGGAAGCTCGCTGGAGGTCGGCGTTACCGACGACGACTCCCATCTGCCTGTTCCGGTGGATCACCAGCATGCCCGCAGCCTGTCGTTGGACCTGACCGCCGAATGCGGCCGAGGCCTGGCCATCGTTGATGCCCTGGCCTCCGAATGGGGAGCGGCCATAACCGGCCGGGGCAAACAAGTTTGGTTTCGTCTGAGTATGAGTGAGTGGCCCCATGTCTCGGACTGCGACTGTGAGAGCGGAGAAGGGACTCGGTTGCCATCGGGCCGAGGTGTCCACGCCATTCCTGGTCCATGGGACAACTGACGCCGTCGGCTCGTCCGCTGCACCCGTTAAATGGCTTCTGATGGAACCGCGTCGACGTGACCCGCTTCGGTAAGAAGCGTTGGCCTCACACATCGATTGTCGAGGCGGTCCACCATGTCCCGACGGGTTACCCTCGACGCAAGGCGAGGACGTTGTCGACGAACTCGCACGGCTGCCCGTCGGGGCCTTCCGCTTCCCGGGTCGTTCGCTCCACGCGCAACGGCGTCCACTCACCCGACGGTAGAGCCAGCTCGGCAAGAGTCTCTCTTCGATGGTTGGAAACACGACGTCATGGTGGTTGGACCCCACCGGCGCCTCGGCGTGCTCGACGACCAGGAAGAGCCCCCCGAACGCAGTGGCGGCCGCGCCCTGGCGCAGGATGGCGGTCCGGGGAAAAGCCACCATGCTTTGAAAGAACTGTGCCGACACAAGATCCCACCCACCCACGGGGACGTCCGGAAACGCCGTGGCCAGGTCGATAGTGACCGTTTCGATCCGATCCGCCACCCCCTCGGCCCGTGCCCGAGCCGTCAACCGGCCGAGGGCCGTCGGAGAGATGTCGACGGCAGTTACCAGCCAACTCCGTTGGGCCAGCCACACAGCGTCACCCCCTTCCCCACAACCGAGATCGAGGGCTCGTCCGGGGGAGAGTGCGCTGACGACCTCGACAAGACGCTGGTTGGGTTGGCCTGACCATCGCGGACCACGCTCGGTGTACAGCCGCTCCCAGATCTCCGCTGGGGTCTCGTCCGTGCTCTCCTGGTGACTACTACCGTGCCCATCCTCGACATCGCTCATGATGCTCGCCTAACGACACTTCTCAGAGCACCGTCGGCCACCACCGTGCCGCGCGTACTGACGACCGTCCCTCCAATGCTCACGCCAGGTGTTCCGGCGCTAATCATCCCCGCAACCATGCCGCCGGCTCCACTACCCATCCCGTTTGACAACTCGCTCCTTTTGCAGGCTCCATCTCCCTCTGAGTCACAGGATGTCAGTAGGACTTTCGGACCCGCGGCATTGTCTCGGCAATGGAGATTAGTGGAATGCGCTGTCACAGGCTGCGACTCTGCCATCCGTCACTAGGGACTTCGTCTGCGTGATCGCTTATTGAGGAGGTTGTCGGCACCACCCAGGAAAGCGCGGGACAAAAGTCCTGTAGAAGGCCTAGATCGAGCCGGAAGCGTGGTCTAGGCAAGATTCATCCGGTTGCACTCCGAGACCTCTTAGTACCGCCGCGCGAACGCCAAAGTGAGAAGTTGGAGATTTGGGGGTGGTGGATCGTCTTGGACTGGGTAAAGATTGCCTGTCATGGCACGGACAATCTGGAAGGGCTCACTCAACTTTGGACTGGTGAATGTCCCGGTCGGCCTCTATCCGGCCACCCAGGACAAGGCCATTCACTTCAATCAGTTCGAATCTGGCACCTCTGATCGGGTCCGGTACAAAAAGGTAAATGAACGGACCGGAAATGAAGTGGCCAACGGGGACATCGTCAAGGGCTACGACCTAGGCGGCGGCGAGTACGTGATGGTGTCGGACGAGGAACTCGAAGCAGCAGAGCCCGAGCGTTCGCGCATGGTAGAGATCACCGACTTCGTGGACTTGGCGGCCATCGACCCGGTGTACTTTCGAACGACCTACTACCTGGCACCGGAGGGAGAGGCGGCGGGCAAGGCCTATGCCCTCTTGCGTCAGGTGATGAGGAACACGAACAAAGTAGCCATTGGCACCCTGGTCATGCGGAACAAGGAGTACCCGGTGGCCATCCGGCCGGATGACGAAGTGCTGAAGCTCGAGACCATGTACTTCGCTGACGAGGTCAGGTCGCCGAGCAAGGAACTTCCCGATCTCCCGACGACGGTAGACCTGACGGAGCGGGAAATCTCCATGGCTCAGCTATTGCTCGAGTCCATGCAGGCGGAATGGGATCCCGAGCAGTACCACGACACGCACCGGGAAAAGGTCGAGGCGATGATCGAGGAGAAGCGACAAGGCAACGAGATCGTGGCCAACGTCGACTCGGCCCCGGCGGCCACACCAGTCGTCGATCTGATGGCGGCGCTGAGTGCCAGCGTGAGGACCGCGCAATCCAGCCGAGTCTCGGCCATCCGGCCTTCCACAACCAAGGTGCCAGCAAAGAAGCCGGCGGACAGGTCAGCCAAGCGGGCCGCCGCGGTCGGCAAGGCTCCGGCAAAGAAGGTCACACCCAAGGCTACGAAGCCTCCGGCACGACGCAAAGCCTCCTAATCGTGCCGAGTGGCTTGGATCGGCTCCTGTCGACAAGTGCGGGAGCACTCGGCCTTCGCCGGCATCGGGGTGAGGCGGACACCACTCGAGACCGGCTGGGCGCACGGGTCAGGCCTCTTGGACTGGAGCGGCTACTGACCAGCCTGTCGGTCTGAAGCAAAGCTCCCACTCGGTCCTCTCACGACCGCGTGAAGAATGTCGAAGCTTCTGCGCGAAGGGTTTTGTCCGGTGACTCGGTTGATCTCGTGATTGAACCTTTGTGAGACCTCATCGGAGCCCTCCAGACCCTCATCCCAGTACGACATGGCGATGATCTCCGATCGGTCACCACGATCTGCCTTAAGACGATCTGCCTTAAGCACCGTCAAGCCGAGAAAGTGGCACAGGTCGTAAAAGCTCAGCAACACTTCTCGTCTGACGATGTCCATGATGTCGGGAACTGAGGTTCCCCAGAATTAGTGG
>PLSY01000405.1 GCA_003164275.1 Acidimicrobiaceae bacterium
GATGACGTTATGGGTGAACACCCAGCACCGGTTGCTCGCGGCCGCACCAGGGCAGCGTCCGTCCTGCGGTGGAGGTGGGTCCCCCGTGAGGGCGGTGTTGGTGTCGAATCCCTCTTTGTTGTCATCGAAAAGTGAATCTTGGATGATCATCCGGCCGCCTGAGTTCGTGCCCGAATATCCGAGTGCGTTGTTCTCCATCCAGACATGGCTGATGGTCACGTTGCACACCCGCTGGCAGGCCCCCACGTAGATTCCGGAGTCCGAAAAGTTGTTGGCGTAGAGGTTGCTCAGGGACGCGGGGCCCGTCGAATCCGAGGAGAAGATCCCGTAGAGAGCGCAGGTGGCACAGACGCTTGGATTAGCGGGATCACTGCTTGCAAAGTAGGTGGATGTGGCCGTCAAGTAGCGCCCCGTATAGCCGTTGAGGCCGATACTGGAGGAGTCGGAGCCGCCGTTCCACCAGATCTCATTGCCGGCATTCCCGGAACCGGCGATAAAATTGCAGACCGTCAGGTTTTCGACACTGACGCCATTGGCCTTCCAGACCAGGATCCCGTTGCGACCATCACCATTCAACGAATTCTGATCGGAGGCCGCCGCGCTGCACGGCGCCGATGCGGTGGCCAGCGTCCCATCGACGATCACGGAGTTACGGTTCATGCCGCGCAGGTGGATCCGCGGAGTGGTGATATCGACACCCCCGTACCATCCGTCCGACAGGTCCGAGGCACTCGGTGCATTGGACCCTGAGTCCCCGGTTTCGTGGTAGTCCCCGGGCGCAATCAGGATCCAGTCAGAGGGCTTCGAGGCGTTGACGGCAGCCTGAATGGATGAGAAGGTCGAAGCCTTCGGGGTGCTGATGCCTTTAAATGTGCCTACGTACAGGACGCGGGGCCTGCTCGTCGCCGCCAACGCACCTTCGGCGACGGCGATGCTCACTAGAGCGAACAGCAGGACGGTGGCCAGACTGACTAGTCCCAAGCCCCGAACTCGACCTCGAGTCGAGCGATCCATCATTCGCTCCCCTGATTCCTGTGCGATTCGGCTCACGCTAGTACCTTGACCGCCAACGTTTCCTCTTTGGCTGTCCGGCCGGGAGCCCGTATCTGGGTGAGACGCTTCTGCGGCCTGATTGAGGAACCGCGGCTCAGCTCCGAATGGGGTGAAGGTCGGTGGTCACAGCACTAGACGCATAGAAGAGGATCTGTTGCTGCGACCGGCACGACCGGCACGACCGGCACAACCGGCACAACCGGCACGACCGGCACGACCGGCTCCCCGTGAGCCCACCGGCCTTGATAGTGAAGGCGTGCCTTCAGGCACTTCGAGGGCACCCAGAAAACTCGCCGGAGTTTCCTCTCTACGCCTATTCCATCACCGAGCGGCCTGAGGAGCGCTACTTGTTGATGTGAGTAGCGATTCGTGTCGCCTCGATGCCGATTTCACGAAGCATCCCTGCGGGCGAGACGTACATTCCGCAGAAGTAGAGCCCTCCGAGCGCTGTGGGCGCACCGGACATCGTCGGCGTCCCCGAGCTGTCACACACGGCTTCCCAGCCGACGAGGAGGTCTCCGATGGAAGCTCGGTATCCTGTGGCCAGGACCACCGCGTCGAAGGTGACCTGCGATCCATTCGAGAAGACGACAGCGTCCTCAGTGAAGTGGTCGAGATCCCCATGGACGGTGATGTGGCCTTGTTTGATCTGATCCATGGTGCCGATGTCAAGCAGGGGAACATGGTGGTCACGGGCCATCTGGGTATTGGGCCCGTACGGGAGCTTCTTCAGGCCGACCTTCGTCACATCGCCGACCGTGCTTCGGACCATCGGCCAAGCCAACGCATCTGCGACGCGCGTCGGTAGACGCCGCATCACGATCCCGAGAGGCAACACGGGAATCATGCCGAAGATGTCTCTTGGTAGGACATTGACCGGTGAACGTACGGCGAGATGGACCTCGGCTCCACGCTCGACGAGATCCAACGCTTGTTCGCAAGCCGAGTTCCCGAAACCGACCACGAGCACAGGCCGACCTTTCCATGGGTCTCCATTGCGATACTCGCTGGAGTGGAGAACGTCACCTCGGTACTGATCCATCCCCGGCCATGTCGGGCGCACCGGGACTCTGGCGCGACCAGTTGCAATCACCACGTTGTCGGACCGCCAGGTCCCCTTGCTCGTGGTGGTTTCCCACGTCCCGTCCACCCTCTCCACTCGATGCACCGTCTCACCGAAGTGCGGCTGAAGGGCGAAGTGCTTCTGGTAAAGCTCCAGGTACTCGATGACCTGATCTCGACCGGGATAACGCGGCCAACTCTTGGGCATTGGCAGGCCGGGCAATGCCGAGAAGCCCTTTGGAGTATGCAGATGCAGACGGTCGTAGTGCCGGCGCCACGATGCCGCAACGACGTCCTCTGCTTCCACGATCTCGAACTCCCGGCCCCGCCGGAGAAGCTCAGCCGCAGTCGCCAGACCAGCGGCCGAAGCCCCGATGACCAAAGACTCGGCAGTTTCGCTCATCGTTTCAATGTAACAAGTGCAGGTCCAGCCGGAGGGGTGCTCCCGAACGCTGTCGGGTGGGTGGGTGGGTGGGGCACTGCGGCACCAAGGGGCTGGTTGGTAGAGTCCCAGTTACCGCCCGAGGGCGTGGCACACCAAATCGATCACGACGAATGCTTCGGCGCAAATTCCCTGGGGTAATCGACGACCCGGCCAAGCGGAACGTACAGCGATCAGATGGGCTTCTTTGTGAAGCCGCCGTCGACCAGGATGGTCTGAGCAGTTACGAAGCTCGCCTCCTCCGAGCAGAGGAAGAGAGCCATGTTGGCCAGATCCTCCATCGTCCCGGGGCGTTTGATTAGTTGACTACCAATGAGCGCTTGCTGGATACCAGCCCGCGCTGGATCGTTCATCCACTCGATGGCTGCCTCCGAATCCACGAGTCCGGGGGCGATACCGTTCACCCGGATGCGATCAGAAGCAAAGTCGGTGGCCAATCCAACGGTGAGGGAGTTGAGGGCGAGTTTCGATACCCCGTACGCACCTCCGCCCGTATAGGCGGCCATGGAGGAGTGGTTGATGATTGATCCTCCGCCCCGCTTGGCCATCGAAGGCCGACAGGCGGCCGCGCAGATGAGTGCACCGATGACGTTGACATCCAGCACCTTCCGCCACTTCGGCACGGCATCGATGGTGAAGGGGAGTTGGGCGTGGTCTAGGTGGATGCCAGCATTGTTGATGAGGATGTCGACTCCCCCGAATCGCTCGGTTGCAGCAGCCACCATCGACGTCACTGCACCCTCGTCGGTGACGTCCAGAGACATTTGCATCCCCTGGCCACCCAGGGCCTCGATCTCCTTGACCACACGGTCACCGGCCAACGATTCGAGATCCGCGATCACCAAGTTGGCTCCCTCCTCGGCAAACCGCTGGGCATAGTGGCGACCGATGCCAGCCCCTCCGCCGGTGATCATGACCGTCTTACCCTCGAATCGACCCGACATGCCGTTCCCTCGTCCCCTTGCTGACTGCATCTCGGCAACGTTACCGCCGCGTGATAACGAATCTCTGACTCGCAACCCAGACGCACCGCATCAGACTGAGGCGTCGGTAACCATAAGTCTCGATCTGAGTCGGAACGTCCTCAGAACTGATCCTGCCGACCGGATACCACCACAATGAGGAAAATACCGAATCGCTTGTTGGTGACCGACGCCTGGTGTCCTGTTACCTTGCGCACGGCTATGACCGTGTCTCTGATCGCTGCCGGTTGGGTGGGGCAGCAGTACGGCCGATTGGCACGCCCCAGATAGCCCCCGATGTTCGCCGAATGCGATGGCGCTCTCGTCAGGTGACGTGGTCGTTGATGAACGTGACGGACTGGCTGATCAACTCGGCCGGCCAATCTTCGTGGCCGCCCTCCCAAAACATCAAACGCTTCTTGCGACCGGGAATCTTGTCGAATAGTGCGTGAGTGCCGTCAATTGGAATGATCTCGTCCTGTGTCATGTTGAGCACTTGTGACTTCCCCAGGGTCGATGCCGCATCGAGGAGTACCGATCCAAGTTGCGGGTCGTCGATACCGCCGCCGGCGGGAATGCCACCGACTACGAACACTGCAGCCTTGATGGATGGCATAGCTGCAACGGTCGGCATGCCGAAGATCGCTCCCATGGAAAACCCGACGTAGGCGATTGGAGGACCGATAGAGGAAAGCACGTCTACGGTCTTGCGCCAGTCCCGAGCCATTCGATTGACGGTGTTCGAGTGCCACCCCCGAGGCACATTCGGATTGGCGCCGATGAGTTTGCGTTCGCCGTGATCCACGGCGTCTATGCACACCACAGCGAGGCCCGTCTCCTCCGCGAATTGTCGCGACAGGTTGACGAACCGATTCGCGTCCTTGCTGTGACCACCGCCGTGTCCGAGAAGCAGGAGGGCGGTTGCTTCGCCGGGGTCGTAAATCCTTACCGGAGTCCCGTCGGCCTCGAACCGTTCTTCCCTCATATCGGGACACTACTTAGCTCTGGTACAGCCTTCTTGAACACTCATCACGGCCAGGACGAACCCACCGGCCAAAGGCACGCCCTGTGGCGGGGAGTGAAGAATCGGGGTATCCCGAAGCGCTGCCGGATCGGCGGGACATATTTGCTTCTGTCACACAGCGAAGTAGGAGACGACTCCCACGATGATGGCGAGGAGGTCAGTCGGTCCGCTGTAGCTCCCAGTCATGCGGAGGATCGGGAAGTCGCCGTTCATTTTCGTGGGACGCAATTCCGAGTTCATCTGCTTCGAACCGATGGAGTGGCACCTCCGAATGTCCCTTAATGGAGGCGGGTTGCCGAGGGGACGTGTCGTAGAGGGAGCCGGCGGCATCCACCCGCAGACTGGCCAAGGCGCCCGTCACCACACTTAGCGCAATTGGGTTGAGCAGTAGGTTGACCTCTGCATCTTCCAACTCTTTCGATGGCGCTCGGGCAGTGGCACTCGCCGCCGCGCCGATTCCGCATGTGGATAGGAGCGCTGCCGACGTCGCCATCGATCCCTGATCCATGAATAACCGTCTGCTCATCACGCCGACTCGGATCCCTCCTTCGCCGTCGTCCATCAATGCATGGTCACAAAGACAGCCCCCCATCGATGCTCACTGATCCAGCATGGTC
>PLSY01000396.1 GCA_003164275.1 Acidimicrobiaceae bacterium
TCGCCGGATTGATGTGGATGTGCTCTCCCCCGCTCCCGGAACTGATCCACTCATCCCCGATGAGCAGTGCTCCGGTAGGGAGTTCGTCCTGCTGGGTTGCTGTCGTGGTCACCATGGTCGGGGCCTTCCTTTGCGACGGTCGACGACCGCTCCCCGTAGATAGTATCCGCACACTTGCAGCCCGTCCACAGTCGCCATAAGGGAGCGNNTTTTGGTGGGGGACGCCGACAGCAGTCGGCTGAGACTGATGTTGTTAGTGAATACTTAGTTCTTCCGTGTTACCATCGGGCCACGCACATCGCGCGGACCGGAATTCCACTAACGGAGAGCCGGCACCAGGGGAAGGGAATGAGACCGACATGGGAAAACTGGATGGCAAGACCGTGTTCATCACCGGGGGGGCACGGGGGCAGGGTCGCTCGCACGCACTCGTCCTCGGTGGTGAAGGAGCGAACGTCGTGATGATGGACAACCTGGTAGTGGACGTCCCCTACCAGGCCTACCCTGGTGGATCGCCCGAGCAGTTCGAAGAGACCCAGCAGCTTCTGGAGAAGATCGGAACGAAATTCGTAGCCACCACCGGTGACGTGCGGTCTCCCGCCGACCTCAGAGCGGCCATCGAGAAAGGGCAATCGGAGTTCGGTCAGATCGATGTCGCAGTGGCCAACGCCGGAATCTGCCTCGAGCTCATGCCGACCGGCGAGGTGACTCCCGAGTACTGGGGTTCGACCATCGACACCAACCTGACTGGCGTCTTCAACACCATTCAGGCCGTGCTACCGGACATGCTCTCCCACGGAGGTGGGAAGATCATCGCCACCTCTTCCATGGGAGGCCGAGCGGGCTATGCCAACGCGTCCGCGTACTGCGCATCGAAGTGGGGAGTCATCGGCCTCATCAAGTCGGTGGCCAACGAGTACGGCAAGTCCGGCATCACTGCCAATGCGGTATGTCCCACCAACGTCAACTCCCCGATGCTCCACAATGAGCAGTCGTATGGCATGTTCGTGCCTGAGGTGGAGCATCCGACACGCGAGCAGGCCGAGGAGCGCATGAAGATGATGCATCCGCTCGGCATTCCCTATGTGGAGCCCGAGGACATCTCTCAAGCAATCTTGTTCTTGGCATCGGACGCGGCCCGATTCATCACCGCCGAAGTGCTCACGGTCAGTGCCGGCATGATGGCCATGAACGCTGGTTGAGCAAGCTCTGCGGCTAGGCACATGAGCGGGTCGCCCCAGGGGCCCCGCTCATGTGCCATTCAGAGTCGACTGCCACAACGGCACTGCTTGACGGGCAGACCTCGATCCCCGAAGACGGAGATGCCCACGGGCCGGCCTCTTGAATCGGTGACAGCCTGAAGGTCCGGTTCGATGGATGCGGACTGCTCAAGTCAATCGGCAAGGACGGTGACGGTCCCGGCCGACCCGTTGACCTCCACCTTGGTGCCATCCGCGAGCAAGGAACATGCCCGGGGACAGTTGACCACGCTCGGTATCCCTAACTCTCGACTGACAATTGCTCCGTGGCTGCCAATCGCCCCCACCTCGATGACGGTGGCTCCGGCGACCATCAACAGAGGAGTCCATCCGGCGTCGGTCGTCGGCGCCACCAGGACATCACCTCGTTCAAGGAGATGGGAGTCGCCCGCACTCTTGAGAATCCGTACCCTGCCCGTCACCGTCCCGGGACTGGCGGCGATGCCCGAGAGCACGGTACCGGGGCCTGCCTGGTCGTCCTGGCCACCCCGGCGCCGGCGCCACTGCGAGAGGGGAGGGGCGGTGTTGGTGACGATGTATGGAGGGTCTAGGGCAAACAATGCCTCGAATTTCGGCTTTCGCTCGGCGATGATCTCAGCCGCCAACTTCGGCGAGTCCATCGCCTCTCCGAGTTCACTTCTCAACAGGATGGCCACATCATGCGGCTCCTCGATCGCACCTCGAGCACGAAGGCGCCGCCCGAGCGCAACAATCCCGACTCGAACCTCGTTGGTCATCCGTACGAACGGGAATTTGGCCGCCTCCCTGGCCGTCATGAACACGGTCGCTGCGGTCAGCACCTGCTCGAACTCCACCAACCGGGTCGGGGATCCGGACAATGCAGATCGCGCCTCGCTCATCGCCGCGTCCCGAACAGCGCGTGCCCGGGACTGCTCCAGAGCACTCGATCGGTCGATGCCCTGTCGGGCCATCGAAGCGATCGCGCCCAAGGCGATCGAGGGCTTGGTCTCCCACGATGGTGTGATCAAGTCGTACTCGCACTGACCGCGGGCTCCGTACTGTGCGATGAACCCATCGAACCGGTCCGTCCACGCCTTAGCCGCGGGGCCACCCTTCCTCAGGGAGGCAAGGCCGTCCTCCCCCGCCTCGACAGCGTCGACGAGTCCGTCGGCTGTCGCACTCGTTGCCAGATCCCACATCGCCAGGGTGGGACCGGCCGATTCGACGCCGCCCAATCCGCTCATCAGCGGCATCGTGAGGTGAGTCAGATCCTGTTCGGCAAGTAGATCTCGAAGGCGGCCGACGGCCACCGAGGTGCCTAGGCTGACCGTCCCGTGTCCGGTGAATGCCGCGCTCACCAAGGGCAGAAGGCCGTCGACATACTGAATCAGCGCACTGTCGTCGATGGTATCGAAATCTGGGCGATCGCCCCGGACTACATCGGTCGCCTGTCGCATGGTTGCCGTCGCGGCAATCTCCCCGCGTTGCCGAATGACCCAGTCAGCCTTCTCGCGCAACTGTCGAGTGTGTCGGGGGCTGAAATCGTCGGGGTGGGGCTCATAACGCGGGCCATCGGGATGATCGCCGTAGAACATATGGTCGACGACATCGGGAGCCGCCCCCATCCGCACGCCGAGCAACCAGGTGATCGAGAGCGCGTTGTAGAGATAGCCACCGAAGCAACCGAATTTGTCATTGGGATCCACCTCGCCCTCGTCGAAGACGCCAAATTGGACCCAGGAGTTCACCGATCCCTCGAGGAGAGCGCCCTGGTACAGGAGCGTCCAGCCCAGTGGACTCACTGGATCCGGGGCGATCTCGTCCGCATTGGCCCGGGTGTAGTGGGGAAAGCGACCGGACGGTGATGAGTCCGTGATCCAGCGATCGGGCAGTTCGATCAATGCGACGGCCAGGGCTTCTGGCCCACGTCGGGCCGCCGCGACAATCCCTCCTCGAAATTTGCTCCGAATGAGGCGAGTACCGGGGCAGTCCGCCGGAGTCCGTTCCAAACCAGGAGGTCGCAGAAACCGACGTTGCCATCGGTGTCCGTGACCCGGCAGATCGAATCGACCTGCCCAATGCGATCCTGGATGTTGAAGACCACGCCATCGAGCGGTTCGCAGATGATGTCGAGGGTCGAACCGTCCCTGAGCTCCCACTTCACCGAGGCGCCCCGAATACTCATTCCGTCAGGTTCGAGCAGCACGCAACAGTCGACGTGGTCGGCCGGGATCACCTCCTGACCGCGCACGACAATCCCACCCATGAGGACGTTGTAGTCCATCCCTTGAGCGATTGTGCCCGTAAAAGAGAGCTCACGCCCGAACGATCCCGAGCACCAACGGGTGCCGGCCGACCTCGACCAATCACGAGGCCCCCACGAGTGGTCACGTTGACACAGCCCCTCGATGTCATAGGTTCGATCGCCGAGCCGAGCGGTGCCGCTCACCCGCCCGGCCACTTCGAAGTGGTTGCTCACACCGATGTTGGAGCCGACCGTGGATTCGTGCTTCCGGTCCCAGGCGTCACACGGGGTGTAGAAATCCTCGAATGTGAGCTCGAGCTGACAGTCAGGGGTGTCAACTGTGAAGGTGCCCTCAGTCTCCCCGAAGTTGAATGCATACCCGCCGGCGGAGTAGTGGTCGACCGCTCGATCTTTCGGGGTCAGGGGAAGCTCCGTGGGATTCCCTCGAAACCGGAGGCCTTCGTCCGTCATGACCCCACACCACACGTTGGCCAGATCATTGTTGACTTCGTGACCGATTCGGTGACTTCCGCCGATTCCCGATTCGGCATCGAGCCAGACCATCACCAGGCTCTCTTGCCACAGCGGATCATCGCTCGGATCGTGGGCGCCTTCGTCTTGGCGCGAGAACGTCCGCAACATGGTCTCGGCCATGGCCTATCCCTCTTTGCTCACGATGTCGACTTCAATGGCCGACCACGGACACGCGTCTTCGGCCTCCTGCAGGCGGAGTGCATCTACATGCAGCCAATCCGTGTCGCCCCTGATCCACGCCTTGCCGCTAGCGACAATGAAGACGTCGCCATAGTGGCGCTCGCAGTTGCGGGTCCCGCTGCACATATTGTGGTCGATGCGAACACCGACCTCCCCGCCAGCCCCTTCCGTACCCAGCGGCGCAGCTTCAGATTGTTCCGACACGGGTCAGCTAGTGGGTCGGAGAGGTACGGGGGACGATGGGCCCGTCGTAGGACAGTTCCATCGAATCCCAATGACGCCACATCAATGCAGGAACTGGCCCGGGGGTGAAGCCATCGGTCAGGCGGAGACCAGGGAGCCGCTTGTAGAGTGTTGCCAGCATCACCCGCAACTCGTGGCGGGCAAGGTTCATGCCGAGGCAGTGGTGCACTCCGGTCCCGAAGGACAAGTGTGGTGGGATTTCGGCATAGTNNGAAGCGAAGCAGTTGTACACCTGAGTGCCCTCCGGAGCCGGGATGTCCCCGAGGGCCGTATCCGTCTTGGCAGTTCGAAGGAGCCCTTTCACCGGCCCATCGAACCGCAGTGCCTCTTCCACGAATGTGTCAACTAGCCCATCGATGTCTTCGAGATAGCGGGCCTTCTCTTTTGGATGGGTCTCGAGGGCATAGACGGCGTTGGTCACCGCCCCCTTCGTCGTGTCGGATCCCGCGCTCAAGAGGAACTTGAGCATCCAGACGACTTCGGTCTCCAAGAGAACCTCTTTGTCGATCTCCGCGTCGACGAGGAGGGAAACCAGATCATCGTGCTCTTCCGGATCGCTCTTGCGCTCGCGGACCAGGTTTGTCAGGAAGGCCAGATACTCCTCCAAGTCCTTCTTGTACGGCGTCTGGTCGAAGGCAGTGGCCGCCGCCACTTCGAGGTTCGTCCACCGAAGCAGGCCGCTGCGGGACTCCTCCGGGATACCGAGCAGGTCATGGATCATCTGCGCAGGCAAGAGGTTGGCGACCTTGTCGAACAGGTCAAAGGTCCCTCCTGCAGCGGGAAGCTCGTCAATGAGGTCGTCCATGACCTGTTGGATTCCGGGGACCATGGCGTCCATTCGGCCAGGCGAAAGTGACTTGACCAGCAATCGACGCTGCCGGGTGTGCTCCGGTGGGTCGGCAAACGAGAGAATCTGTTGGCCCTCCTGCTTCTCGCCGGCAACATCCACACCCAGCTTGCTCGACCACACCTGGTGGTTCCGATAGATGTCTGTCACTGTGTCGTAGGTCAGTGCCTCGTACATGCCGTCGGCAATCTGGTGAAAGGGGCACTTGGCCCGGTCTTCGGCCAAGAGCGGCCAAGGCTCCGGCACATTGTCCGTGATTGGGTTAAAGGTCGGCATGTTGTTGCACTCTCCCCAGCGGTTGACGGTGGATGTGGAAGCGACAAACAGGCCCGTTCGTCGGGCGCGAGGTCTTGGTGCTCGTCATGCTTCAAGCCCTGTTGCTACCGCCCCGAGATAGGACGATTCGAGCAGAGCGCGATCGTTCGCTAGCTCATCTGCAGGCCGATTGTCGATAACTACTCGACCATGACTGAGGACATATCCTCGGTCGGCGACACGTAACGCGTCGGAGACATTCTGCTCGACAAGTATTACTGCCGCACCCCAGTCCTCCTTGGCCTGCGAGAGGGCGCTGAGCAGCCGAGCGACGACGAGTGGAGCGAGCCCCTGCGAGAGTTCGTCGACAAGCAACAGCTTCGGCTCACTCGAGAAGGCCCGAGCCAGAGCCAGCATTTGCTGTTCCCCACCGGAGAGCAGTCCCGAGCGGCGATTCTTGAGTCTCTCGAGTTCAGGAAACAGTTCATAAGGATTACGCCGCGGGTGGCGAACCAAAGCGAGGCTTTCGTGCACCGTGAGCGATCCCATCAATCCACGATCCTCATTGATCGTCGCCACGCCTTTGCGAGCCAGGCGATACGCCGGCTGCCGATTCATTGAAGAACCCAACAGCGTCATGGACCCGGCGATTGGTGGAAGGTAACCCGCGATGGTTAGCAATGTCGTTGACTTGCCGGCACCATTTGGTCCAAGGAGAGCGACGATCTGACCCTCATCGACGGCGAGATTGAGATCCCGGACCACCGTTACGCCTCGATATCCTGCGTGAAGCCCCTCGACCTCCAACAACATCACTTCTCACCACCCAAGTACACCCGGCGAACATGCTCGTTGACCACAATCTCGCTCGGCGGACCTTCAGCAAGGACGGAGCCCTCTTCCAAGACGGTGACCATATGGCATTCACCCATCACCAACGACATGTCGTGGTCGACGAGGGCTACCGTTACGCCTTCGTTGATGATTTCACGGAGGCTGTTGGCAAGCGCCTCGGTTTCGTGCGTGTCCAGGCCTGCCGCCGGTTCATCCAAGATGAGAAGGACGGGTCGAGTGACCAATGAGCGGGCCAGACTCACAATTCTCTTTCGCCCATGTGATAGGTCGTTGGCCCTTCGCGACAGTACTGACCCAAGATCGAACATTGCGATGACGTGGTCATGCCACTCCGGCGTCCCGCGCCTCGATGCATCCGCCGCAGCATCGAGGTTCTCGGCCACCGTGAGCTCAAGGTAGAGCTCCAGGTTCTGAAAGGTTCGCGTGAGGCCACGGCGTGCCCGGACATGCGGAGCCACCCGACGCATCTCCTGGCCCAAGAATTTGATGCTTCCAGCAGAGGGAGCCTCAAATCCTGTGATTGCGTCGATCAGCGTGCTCTTGCCTGCTCCATTCGGCCCGATGATGCCATGCACGGACCCCTCTCGAATTTCCAGATCCACGTTGTTCACGGCAAGGACGCCACCGAAGGAGACCGAGAGTCCCGTCACTTGCAACAACACATCAGAGTCGGTCGTCCCCACCCCGGGGATTTCCAGTGCAGCCACGGTCATGGGGACACCACATCCGCCGTCGGCACCCGGCTGGCACCCACCATTGAGGTAGGGCCTGCACCTAGATTGACCTCGGGCCCTCCTGGCTCCGACGTGGGTGGATCCTCATGATGTCGTCGAAGGATGACGCTCATGAATTGCCTCGGGAGTGCTCCGATCCCGTCCGGATGGAAGAGGACGATAAGGATGACACCGAATCCTCCGACGACGCCGACGATCTGCTCCGCATTGCCTTGGAAATTGAAGATGGCCGTGACGATCCCACCGCTGAGCAAGATTCCTGCGGCGATGGCGCCGGAGATTGACGTGATGCCGCCCAGGTAGGCGTACCCCACGAGCAGCAAACTAAAGGTGAAGCTGAAGTTGGTCCAGTTGATCTGCAGTTGACGATAGGCCTCCATAGATCCGCCAACCCCTGCGATGAATCCGCCGATCATGAAAGCAATCAACTTTGTACGGGACGCTGAGATCCCGGTTGCCGCTGCTCCACGTTCGTTAGAGCGGATGGCGAGCATCCGGGCCGCCAGTGACGTCTTCCGCAGCATGGCGACCCCGAGTCCGAGGAGGAGTGCCACGACGAGAACGGCCACACTGAACGAGCGGGCATGAGTCAGGGCATTGAGATTCACGCCCAAGAACTTTGCTGGCGGGATCGGGATCCCGTCCGGTCCTCCCGTAACACTGATGTCGGCAAAGAACATGACGTCTGCCACCATCGCGATGCCCAGAGTGATGACAGCGAGGTTGAGTCCTCGGACGCGGAGTGAAGGAGCACCCACGACGAGTGCGATGACCATGGCAACCAGACCACCGACGAGCACAGGTAGGGGGAAGGGCAAGTGCCACACGACTGCGGATTTTGCTGCGATGAACGCTCCCAGGCCCGCAAATGTCAGCTGGGCCAAGGAGATCTGACCCGCATAGCCGGTGACCACTACGACGGAGAGTGCCCAGACGAAGGAGATGATGGACACAGTTGTCGGGTCGACCAACCAATTCGGGACGAGGATGATCCATCCAACGGCAATCGCGGCGATGGCGCCCGTCCCGATGAACGGATGTCGGGCGATCGGGGCGTCGGGAAATGGACGCTCGGCTCGAGAGCCCTTGACAGCGACTCCCCTTCCACCGATGAGAACAGCGATGACGATGACAATCAGCGGGAGCGCATCGCTCCAGCCTGTGAGATGGGTTGCACTCTGGAGGTTCGCTGATTTGAAGGTGGCGAGTGCCTGGGCGGCGCCGACTCCGACCCCAGCCAGGAGCATGATTCCGAATGACTGGAATTTGGCGAGAAGAGCGATCGCGATTGCAACCAGAAGTACACCCGTGATGCTCGTACTGCTTGGAGGACTGATGGTTCCCAAGCAGATGCCGGCAACTGCCGCAAGGCCACCACCGATCACCCAATTCACGAACTCGAGCCTCTGAGACGAATAGCCGAGTCCTTCGGCCGCCCGTTGATTGTCGGCTGCGGCTCGAGTCGCTCGGCCGAATCGTGTGAACTTGTAGACGGCCCAAAGAATGATGGTGATGACGACGGTGATGATCACGAACCAAATGCGATTTGATCCGATGATGAATGCTGGACGGCCGAAGTGGAGGCTCACGGGATTTTGACCGAAGAGTGTTGCGCTTGGCGGTGTCAAAGGGCCGAACCAGAACACCACCACGGCGGTGACTGCCAGCATGAGACCGATCGTGGCAGCGATCTTCGCCACCGTCGGGGACTCCCGTAGCGGTTTGACCACCAGATACTGGAATATGCCGCAAATGACCATTCCAGCCGCAATACTCGTCACAATCGAAATGGGCATTGACCAGCCCCACGAGCCAGTTGCATACAGAAAGAGGTACGAGGAGAAGGTTGCGACCGCACCCAATCCGAGGTTCAGGATCCCGGAGCTGCGGAACTGGATCATGAGCCCCGTGGCAACGAGTGCGAACAACGCTCCGGAAGCCGCACCTGCGATTGCAATCTGAATGTCTAAGTGCATCGGCTATCCCTCCGACGCCCCAGGCGATGCAGGGCGTCGATTATCGCAAGAGCCAATGGGGCTCCACTCACCGACTGCGGCGGGTGGAGCCCCATTCGACCCATGGCGGTTCAGTTCTCCCCGTACAACTGTTACGCGGTGTACGGGTTGACCCGCCCGACACCGGGGAGAATGGCGAACTTCCCATTCTGGAACTGCCCAATGAACTCGTTCGGGTTGATCAGGGACGAGAAAGTGGGGATCGGCGGGGCCGTCGACTTCTTCGACATCGTCGCTGGGAAGAGCGGGGCGTTGTTGATCGATCCGTTCTGGATCACATTGAGAATTGCGGCACGGGTGGCATTCTGAACGCCTAGGGCCTTGATGATCGTAGTCAGCATCACTCCTGTCGCCCATCCCTGGAGCGACCCGGTGCCTTCTGGCTGGCCCGCCGCCTTCATGCCGGCCGCATAGTCGGCAAGGGCGGTCTTGTCTTGCCCTGTGGCAGTTGCCGGAGTTGGAAACGCATCGGTTGTGTAGAGCCCGTCAGATGCTGAACCAGCCTGGGTGATGGCCTGGGGAGTGATCGACGTGTCGAAGAAAGCCACCGGGATGGTATTTCCAGCTGCCTTTAGTGCCAACAGGATCGGCCCAACGGCCGAGACACCACTTGCCCCGATGATCAGGTCGGCCTTGGAGGCTGCCAGCGCAGTGGCGGTCGCCGTGTAGTCGGTGGTGGTCTCCGGAAAGAGGTACGGAGTCACCGTGATCTTGTAGGGGGTTGCGAAATTCTGAATGATGGCCTCGATCTGGGCACCGATCCCATTTGGGCCGGTAAAGGCAATCGTCTTGATGTGCTTTGCCGTAGCAAAATACTTGACCAACGCACCCAGCGACGTGGGCACGCCACCGGTCGCAGCCACGCCATTCGGAGTGTTGAACTCGCTCTGGGTCACAGGGTTGGAGTTGACGATGCCGATTCCGGCGGCCGCCAGAATCGGGTCTGACTGCGCGAACTGATCACCGCCGAGGTCGGTCGAGGCGACGACTGCCGAGTTGGACGCAAAGTTGTGCCCGCACGAGGCGAACTTGTTGGGATCCTCGGCCCCATCACACGACAGAAAGACGAGCTTATGACCATTGATCCCAACGTGGGTGTTGACGAAGTTGGCATATGCCGTCATGCCTTGGGTGGGTTGTGGTGAGCTCGATACCCCAGTGAGGTCCGCGATGCCTCCGATGGTGATCGGACTACCCGTTGCATTGTTCGTCGATCCGCCCCCCGTCGTAGTCGAACTCGATCCGTTCGAGCTGGAACAGGCTGCGGTGAGTAGTGCAACCGCGACGAGTGCTGGCGCTACTGTGCGAAATTTCAACTTCATGATTCCCCTCCCTTTCGTTCGTCTCCAGAGGTCCGACTCCATCGCCGGTGGAGAACCATGGATCTCTTCGTTCCGAGCGGCGCGCAAGCCCCCGCGTCGTGTCGGTACTGACTGTAGCTAATACTCACTATCACCTCTTGTCAAGCGCTCCGGGCGATATTTGATGGACCGCCAATGAAATATCTGCGGCTCACGACTTGGCTCGGGTGCGTGCGCGGCAGCGTCTGGGCACCGACGAAGCCCGACTTCCTCGGGAAGCCGATACACGTAGAAATAGCAGTTCACCAGGGGATACGAGGTTTCGTACGTTCTGTCGTCCTCGAAACGACACCTCTACGACACACAGAGTGCCCGTCGGAGACTTCCGCTCACGATTCTTCTCGGCCTGGTGGGCGGACGAATGCGAGCGTGGATTTGTAGCAAGCACATACTCGCACCGGTCGCAAGGCTCACTCCCGGGAAGTGTTTTCGGCAACCTGAAGCGATTCGTCAGTCCGATATCGTGCTCCCTGAGAATGATGGGGGCATCGACGTCGGTCTGGTGGACATCTCTAGGCTGAGATTGCCTTCCGCCGGAATGATGGAACCGTGCCGACGATGGTGCCCCCGGAGTTCAAGCGGGACGTCGTGGCTGGTGCTCGGAAGGGCGATCTGCCCATACCTGAAGTCGCCGCCGACTTCGGGATCGCCGAGGAGACGGCGCGATGCTCGATGCGCCAGGCCGGGAACGACAAAGAGACCAAGCATGGTTTGGCCACCGCCGAACAGGAGGTGGCCCGATTGCGTCGAGCGAACCGGCGACTTGAGAGGGAGCATCAGATCCTCATGCAAGCCGCCGCCTACCGCGCCAAGTTTGCGCCCCCAAAATGAAGTTCCCGCAAATCCGTGACCTGGCCGCCGAGAGGGTCCCGGTGCGGTTTACTCGCCGGGTGTTCGGCTTCAGTCCTCAGGCCATCCAAAAGTGGTAGGCCCAACCAGTCTGTTAGCGGGAGTTCGACGATGTCCACCTGGTCATTGTCTTTCGGCACGCGCCCGAGGACGAATGCGAGCTCGGGCATCGATTCATCTCCGACGAGCTCGAACGAGCAGGTCACAGTGTCTGCAGGCGCCAGGCCTTACGACAGTGCTCCGTGTACAGGAACTGTTCGACAATCACCATGCATGGCCGCAGGTCCTGGGCAACCACCCGGGCTCGGCTCCCCACAACGAACTGGTGTAGCGGAACTTCACCGCTCCCGCCCCCGACAAGCACCGGTCTATCGACAGCAGACCGCACCATCGAGCTCCGCTCGGATCAAGACGAACACCCCTTTCGAGAAATTCGATTCGAGCCAGTCCCTCACCAGCTCCTGGCGATCTGGTTCGGCCGGGGAAAACTCCCACGTTCATTGGGTTCACTGGAGCAGGGAGTCGGCCATGGAGCGCAGTCGCTCGCTATCGAGTTTCCCGGACGGGGTGCGTTCCAAGGAGGAGACGAACCACACTTGCCTGGGGACCTTGAAACCAGCCACTTGGTGGCGAACATGGTCGACGATCTCAGGTTCGCCAATCTCACGACCTTCCAACGGTTCCACCAGAGCCACCACCATCTGGCCGAACAACTCGTGAGGAACCCCGAGCACGGCAGCATCGGCGACATCCGGGTGGAGCTTGATCGCCTCTTCAACCTCTTCGGGAAAGATCTTCTCGCCCCCACTATTGATGCAGCCTGAGCCACGACCCAAGAACATCATTTCTCCATCTGGCGTGTAGTGGGCCCAGTCACCCGTCACGGCGACGCGCTGACCACCGATGATCCGAAACGTGAGAGAAGTCTTCTCAGGATCCTTGTAGTAGCCGAGAGGAAGAGGTCCCCCCACTTCGACCATGCCGGGCTGAGTTGATTCGGGGCCGATCACCTCNNGGGCCGTTGATACGGAACGACCCAATCCGCTGACCTCCGACGCTCCGAACGAGTCGATCAGCGCCATCGCATCGTTGTGGCGGAGCAACCCTTCCTTGACATCGCGGCTCCACATTGCGCCGGCGGAGGTGATCGAACGAATCGAACTTATGTCGTAGGCGTCTGGATCAGTGTCAAGCAATCGGAGCAAAGGCCTGGAAAATGCATCTCCCACGAGGATGACTGCCGTCACTCGCTGGGCTGAAATAGCTCGGCAGAGTTCGCGGGGGTCAAAGGTGGCACCGGTAAGAGTGACCACAGTTGCTCCGGTGAGCAGGGCAGCGAGCGCCATGAACAATCCTGTTCCATGCATGAGAGGACACGCAATCAGGTAGACCTCCTCCGAATGAGCAGGTCCGTCAGGTACCCCACCAGATGGCGACGATGGGGTACCACGCGCCTTACGGGTCAACATGGAGACCAGATCGCTTTGGCGCCACATCACACCCTTGGGCATTCCGGTGGTGCCACCCGTGTAGATCATCATCACATCGTCGGGATCCCGGCGTGGTTCCACTTCTGACGATCGGTGCCGCACGGCCGACTCGTAGGGAGTCACGTCACTCACCTCCGCCGCACCGACGAGGTACCAGTGCCTGACTTCCGGCATTTCAGGGCGAAGCTTCTTGACTACGGGTGCGAACGCCTCATCGAAGACGACGGCCTCCACATCAGCGTTGTCGAACAGGTAGCGAAGCTCGATGGGCCCGTAGCGATAGTTGACGTTGATGGGGATCATCCCGGCCTTGAGCACCGCGAAGACTGTCTCGAGATGCTCAGGTCCGTTGCGCAGATAGACCGCGACCTTGGACTGATGTTCAAGACCTGCGTCTACGAGGTGACGAGCGAGACCGCCGGCGCGCTCTTCAAAGGCCTTCCACGTGGTTACTCTGTCGCCGAAAATTATGGCCGGCGCCTCCGGGTCAAGACGGGCTGCGGCCTCCAAGGCGTCAGCTAGGTTCGCCACCGCACACCCTCCCTTGACGTTCGCCGCCTTGGCGACACTGACAGCGCAAGTAGTATATGCTCGCTTTTCTAAGGAATGAAACGACGAATACGAGCTCCCCGTCCTCGGAGGACTGCCTCGTTACTGATGATAGTGTGCGCTGACTTAATTGCGGGGGAATCGATTCGCACGTCAAAGCCGCCGACGAACGCAACTGGAAGAAGGGCCCTGGCAATGCATTGCGCAGCTTCGGCGTCATCGCGCTCCGAGAAATGTGACGCATGAGCACCGACCCGACACGACCGCTCACCGGTGTCCGAATCCTCGATTGCAGCCGCCTTCTGCCCTGCTCGTTCGGCACCCAACTCCTCGCCGACCTGGGTGCGGAAGTAATCAAAGTCGAGCAGGTCGGAGGCGAGATCGGTCGCCAGCACGATCGGTTCCCGACCGTCAATCGGCACAAGCTGAGCGTCACGCTCGACCTCGGCTCGGAGGTAGGTCGACAGCGATTGCACCGACTCCTCGACACGGCCGACGTACTCCTCGAAAGCTTCCGCCCCGGCGTCATGGAACGGTTCGGCCTGGGATACGAGAATCTGAGGGAGCGCTATCCCTCACTCATCTATGTCTCCTCCTCGGGCTACTCCTCGGAGAGTCCCACTCCCCGGCGACCCGGCCACGACCTCAACTATCTTGCCTCAGCCGGAGTGATCCAGCCACGGGTCACCGACCGACCAGTCCTCTCGGCCACGCCGGTCGGTGACCTCGCCACCGGCATGATTACCGCGTTGGCGACGCTCGCCGCTCTGGTACACGTGCAGAATACGGGCGAGGGACAGCACGTAGCCACCGCCATGGCCGATGTCTCGCTGGCCCTCGGCGCGGTGGGCGCTGGCCGCCTTCCCCCGGAGCCGAACGACGTAGGCAGGGAGCTCCGCACCTGGCCGGATGTTCCGCTGGGCAACTTCCCGTGCTACGGGTCATATGAAACCTCTGATCGGCGGTTTGTGACACTCGGCAACATCGAGGAGAAATTCTGGCGGGAGTTTCTCACCATCACTGGACTGACCGAGCTAGCCGACAAGCAATTCGCCACCGGCGAGGACGCCGAAGTAGCCGAGTCGACGATCGCCAAGGTCATGGCTTCGCGCACGCTTGCTGAATGGGAAGAAGTATTCGCCGACCGAGATGTGTGCTTTGCTCCGGTGATGACGCTGCGAGAGGCTGTGCGGTCTCCCGACTCGACCGAACGTCATCTGGTCGAGGTGGACGAGAACGATCTCCTGTTCGCCACGTTCCCGGCGGAGTTCTCTGGCACACCGACACGTTCGGGGGGCCTCCCGCCCGAACCGGGCCAACATAACGAACTCTTCTTCGGCCCCGACCGAGACTGAGCGTCACCAAACTCTCACATCTCGATGGGAACGCATGCGTCAATATTTGAGGATGCCTCGGATGTTCCGACCCTCCCTCATGTCGGCATAGCCCTGGTTGATGTCCTCGAGGGAATACGTGCGTGTGACCAGTGCGTCGAGGTCGAGCAGCCCGTCTCGATAGAGGTCGAGCAGCCTGGGGATGTCCGCCCTGGGATTTCCCTGACCGTACAGGGCCCCCACGATCTGCTTTTGCATCACGGTGAGTTCGGCCATCCGGAGTTTCACGTCGATCTCGTGTCGCGAGTGCATGTTGGTGACCACGAGCCTTCCGTTCTTTCCCAGAAGGCTCATCATGTCCGCCACCAGGGAGCCCTCCCCGACCCCCATGCACGCGATCGCCTTCGAGCACATCCGCCCCCAAGTGACGTCACGGATGAGATCGGAGGCCTCCATGAGATCGGAGGCCACATGGGTCGCACCGAGACGCATCGCCTCTTCACGTTTGAACTGGACCGGATCGACGACGAAGATTCGACGGGCTCCGGCGTCAACTGCCCCGAGCACGGCGCTGGCCCCGATCCCGCCGCACCCGATGACCACGACATCCTCCGCGGCTCTGATGTCGGCCGCGTAGACCGCTGAGCCCCAACCCGTCACCACCCCGCAGCCGACGAGACAGGCCCGGTCCAGGGGGATGTCCTTGTCGATCTTCACGACCGACGACTCGTGGACCACCGTCGACCTGGAGAATGCGCCGACACAGGCCATCAAGTTGACGTCCTTGTTGCCGATGTGATGCCGGGAGGTCTGGTCCTGGATCTGCTTACCCACAGTGATGTACTGCCCGAGCTCACAGAGATTCTGATGACCGCTTGCACACGGTCGGCATGTCCCGCACGATGGGATCCAACTCATCACCACATGGTCGCCGGGCTGCACGCCCGTGACGTAGTTGCCGACTTCTTCGACCACCCCAGCGCCTTCATGTCCACCGATCATGGGGAGTTCGCAGGACATGTCACCCGACCGCAAATGTTCGTCGGAATGGCACAGACCATTCGCCTCGAGCCGAACGAGGACCTCCTGCTCCTTGGGTGGGTCAAGTTCGATGGTCTCGATCTCCCAGTCNNAGAGCTGTCATTCCGCAGGTGAGCGAACCACACCCAGCTGGCTCCGCCGGCAGTTGCGCTCCACGTTCCCGTAGCCCACGGCACTGCCCCACTGCAGTTGGGACGGCGTCTCCACCATGATCAACGGATCCTCGAGCCGCTGGTCGTATCCGATCACCCAGTGGTTCGGATCGTCCATGGTCAGGGTCGCCTGATGGAGCCCGGTGCATTGGATCTCAATTTGTTCCCCCCACTGATCGATGAATCGGGCGGTCACGTCGGCCGGGTTGCCGAAACGGTCGTCGAGATGAGGAAGCTCATCTATCTTCAGTGTCGAGTAACCCCGGTCGTCATAGAGGAATCCCGCTTCCACGACGACAGTGCCGTCCCGGGTCCACGCCATCAGGCTCCCGATGGCACGACCGTCGGGGA
>PLSY01000131.1 GCA_003164275.1 Acidimicrobiaceae bacterium
GATCTCTTTCAGCTGCATGGCCCCACCGTCGATGTGCCGCTAGAAGACACGTGGGCCGAGATGGTCCGACTCCGTGATGCCGGCAAGGCCCGGTTCATCGGCGTCTCGAACTTCGACGTCGACCTACTGCGCCGCTGTTCGGAGGTCGGGCCGATTGATTCAGTACAGCCGGCATACAACATCCTGAATCGCGAGATCGAGAGGGAGTTGCTTCCCTTCTGCCGCACGATGGACATCGCAATTCTCGCCTACGGCCCAATGGCACACGGGACATTGTCTGGGACGTTTGCAGTCAGCCGATTGGCGCCCAATGACTGGCGGAGGGGCGATCACCCTCTGCTGGATCTTCCCGCCGCCCTTCGTGCCGTCGAGCTACTGCGACCACTCGCAGAGGCACGTCACTGGACTGTCGGGCAATTGGCGACCGCCTGGGTCATCGCAAACCCGCATGTCACCAGCACAATCGTTGGTGCCCGCACACCCGCGCAAACTAGAGCCACATCCGAAGTCCTACTTCACGGTGTCGACGACTCGGTCCGAGCGGAGGTGGATCGAGCACTCCACATCTCGTCGTGAGGCGCCGCCACCGTCTGTCTGTAGGTGTCAGCCGCTCCGTTTGACCATGAGACTCTCATGAGAACGAATGACGTAGCCGTCGCGCCAGTGCGGACCACCGTCAACAAGTTGTAGGTCCGGCATCTCGGTCACAAGTCGCGGAAAGGTGATCTCCCCTTCTGCTCGAGCCACAGCAGCACCAACACAGAAATGGATGCCGTTGCCGAAAGTCAGATGAGGTTGATTGGCCCGGTCAACCAGGAATCGATCAGGATCTGGTCGAAACGCCTCAGGGTCATGGTTTGCTGCACCGATCATGGCGTTGACTATTTCGCCCGCTCGAATGTCTTGGCCCCGTATGACTGTGTCCTCCACAGCGATACGCTGAAACGCGATCTGTATCGGGGCTTCAAACCGCAGAACCTCCTCAGTTGCGGCAGGGGCCAGACTTCTGCACGCTCTCAACTTTTCACTCTCGGCAGGGTTCTGGATGAAGGCGAGTGCACCGGATGACAACATCCCCTGTGCCGTATTAATGGCCCCCGCGATCAGCGTATGTATGATTCCGACGAATTCGTCTTAGTTGAGCTTTCCCTCTTCTGATTCGGCGGCGATCAGAGCACTAATCAGATCGTCCCGTGGCTCGACCCTTCGGCGATCAGCTAGATCGATGATGTATGTACTGAGAGCCTCCGCCGCTTGGTCTGCCCTGTGCAGTGCGTCATCGGAGATCGATGGCGAGACAGCATCAGAGATCTCGTCGGTCAACCCCAGCAACATTTCGCGGTCATCTGTGGGAATACCCATCAAATGACAGATGGTATTGCCGGGTATGCGACGAGAAACCATCTGATGAAAGTCGAACTCCATCTCCCCGGAAACCTGAGCAATCGCTTCGTCAGCTAGCCCCTCAATCTCCGAGCGCGATGCTGCCACTGTGCGCGGAGAGAAGGCCCGTCCGAGAGCCGCCGACACCGCGTATGTTGTGGTGGATTCATGAATACGAGGATGTTTGCCACACTCTGCAGGAACGCGCTGTTCTCATATCGAGGATCCTCACAGGCTAGGTGCTCACCCAAGGCCATACGGAACTTTGGCGATCGCATAACCTCAAGGCAGTCGTCGTAACGGCTCAGGAACCACCCACCGAATGCTTCGCTCATGTGGACGGGAGCCAACACCCGAAGCTCGCCGAGCCTCACATATGGGTCATGCTGGACGTTACCGGACATGACAAGAGCCAAAAGCCGTTCGGCCTCGACTGATTGCTGCTTGTGACTTGCCGCCAGATTCATAGCGAACCTCCCCAGGACACGCGGCCTGAATCGGACTCGCCAAGCCCGATATTATCAGCCTTCATAAGTGCCTACTTCATGCTGAGTCGAATGGCTGGTCTGTGACTAATTCGGCCGTTCGATCCGTCGCCTGACTAGTCCTCGATCAATCCGGCCGGATGGGTTTTGGCAAGGAGAGCAGTGCCCTCCAGGTCGACCGCCACCTCTCTACGGACGAATCGCCACCCTTCAGGGGTCCGAGTCAACTCATTCCGGTACGAGCCTGTAGTCACGAGATCGACCCTAGATCGGTCCTCGGAGCGTTGAAATAGCAAAAGAGTGCACGTCTGCACTGCGCTGTCTCCTTCGATCACTACGATGTGGTCAGTAGTGACGTGCCTCAGGCCCTTGGCCGAGCCAACCACTCCGGAGATCTCGTGTCTCCCGACAAAGGTTCCCACCCCCTCGACATCGAATACGCCGTCGGCCACGTAGTAAGCCGCTGCAGCGTCTCCGTCGCTCGCATCAGCCGCGACGTTAAACCCAGCGACCAACTCACGTATGGCGATGCCATCGGCAACCTGCTCAGTTGCTTGGGGTCGCCCTGTCATAGCGCTCCCCCTAACGTGTGGCACAAATTGCACGAGCGTTGACGATGCATGCCTTGCCTCCCTAGTGGCTTATCCTTCCCTCGTACCTTACAAGTAAGCACTTGCAATTGCGATGTCGCGATGTCAAAGTGGTGGCGGCAGAGGTCTGACAAAGGCTCCTTCCACCCATAAATCGGTAAAGAAATCCAAAGGGGTATGGAACTCATGACCAAGAAGAAGGTCGAGACTGCATTACCTTTGTCGGCGGATCGACATTTTTCGCCTCGGGCGGCTGGACCGTTCGCCAAGTCACTTGAAGACAGTGGGGTAGTCGATTATTTCCAGACATGGGATCAACTAACGAGTTGGTGGCCCCGCGATCTTTGGCGTGAGGACACAACGCCGATGTATTCCACCCTTCCGGACTGCGATTCGTTTCAGGATCCGTTCGTAGCCGGTACGTTCGGACTCGCCGCCACAGAAGAACTCGGAATTGCGGTAAGTACGGATGCGATACGGAACGGTCCAGCCGAACTCCTCCAGACTATGTTGACGCTAGCGGATGCGACAGCGGGCAAAGCCGTGCTGATGCTCGGGGCAGGTGAAGTCAAGCAGGCGGGGCCCTTCGGCTACAAGCGCTCCGAGGGTCTCGCCAGGATGGAGGACCTACT
>PLSY01000267.1 GCA_003164275.1 Acidimicrobiaceae bacterium
CGATGAAGGTGATGACCTCGCCCTCGGCATCGGTGATCTCCTTCAACACCGCCTTCAGACGCTCTTCGAACTCACCCCGGTACTTGGCCCCGGCCACCATGGAGCCCATGTCGAGGCCGATGACCCGCTTCCCCTTCAGTCCTTCGGGGACGTCACCTTCCACGATGCGCTGGGCCAGTCCCTCGACGATGGCCGTCTTGCCCACNNGTGCGGCGCGACAGAACCTGGATGACCCGGCGCACCTCCTCGTCCCGGCCGATGACCGGGTCCATCCGACCTTGACGGGCCAGCGCCGTCAGGTCGCGCCCATAGCGCTCGAGGGCCTGGAAGGTCTCCTCAGGGTTTTGCGAGGTGACCCGGTGGCTTCCGCGGACATCTCGCAAGGCGGTGAGCAGTTGGTCCCGGTTGACGCCGACCCGGTCGGCCATGGCCAACAACAGGTGCTCGACCGACAGGTACTCGTCCCCCATGTCGACACGCTGGGTGTCAGCCGCCGTGAGTACCTCACGTAGAGAGCGATCGATACTTGGCTCCTGGCCACCGAAGGCCTGGGGAAGTCGCCCGAGCTGCGCGTTCACCCGCTCGGCCACGATGGCTGGCTCGACTCCGAGCCGGGTCAGGACGGGCCCGGCGATACCGTCGGTCTGGTCAAGAATGGCTGACAGGAGGTGCTCGGGAGTCACCTCGGCGTTGTGGGAGCTGCGGGCACGCTCGACGGCCGCGCTAAATGCCTCTTGTGTCTTCAGTGTCCAGCGATCTGGGTTCATGGTCATCGAGTTGCTCCTGTCCCGTATCCGGTTCCTTGTCTGCTTGCCCCTGCCTGCGCCGAGCGCCGGGAGGGCCTGGTCGGCACTGGGAGCTGGGAAAGCGGCACCAGCTCCCGGCGATACTGGCGATGCGTCACAGCCACCGCTTCGCGTGCCTCATTGCGGGTGGCCTCGAGCTCAAGCTCAAGTCGCGCCACCTCGTCTTCCAACTCCATGACCCGCCGCACGCCCTCCAAGTTGAGCCCGGCGTTGGTCAGGCTCTGAATATGGCGGAGCTTGTCCAAGTCCTGCTCGCTGAAGCGACGGCTGCCACCCTGGGTGCGACTCGGGTCGAGCAGGCCCTTTCGCTCATACACCCTCAGCGTCTGGGGGTGCACACCGGTCAGCTCGGCAGCCACAGAGATCACGTAGACGGCGCGGGTGTGGCGATCGTCGGCCATCTCATACCCCCAGGGAGTCGCGGGCCGGCGGCTCGACCACTGTGGCCAGGGCCTCGACGGCGGCTCGCTGTTCGTCGGTCAGCTGGGACGGGACTTCGACTTCGACCGTCACCAGCAAGTCGCCGGTGGCGGTCTTCTTGCCGGCGGGAACGCCGCGGCCCTTCACCCGGAAGGTCCGACCCGACGGAGTGCCGGGTGGGACCCGGAGGGTCACCGGCTCATCGAGGGTCGGAACGGTGAGGGTGGTGCCGAGGGCGGCCTCGGGGTACGAGACGGGCACGGTGAGGGTCAAGTTGCGGTTCCGGCGACCGAAGATCCCGTGGCGGTCGACGCGGACGACCACATAGAGGTCACCACTCGGCGCATTGCCGCGGCCGGCCGCCCCGCGTCCTTTGACCCGGATGCGCTGGCCGTTCTCGACGCCGGCCGGGATCCGTACCTTGACCGACCGATTGCGATGCTCGACACCGGACCCCGAACACGTGGGGCACGGAGTGGTCACGATGGTCCCCCGTCCGCCACACTGCGGGCAGATCTGGCTCAAGGAGAACAGGCCCTGGTTGTCCTGGAGCGAGCCCGTGCCGTTGCAGCGCGGGCAGGTCACCGGCTGTGTCCCCGGCGCGGCCCCGGTGCCTGAACAGGTGTGGCACCGTGCATCGGTGGTCACGTTGACCGAGGTGGTCACGCCCTGGACGGCATCTTCGAAGGTGAGGTGCAGCTCGGTTTCCACGTCGGCGCCACGGGCCGGGCCGGTGGCGCCACCGCCGCCCCGACGGCCGCGGCCGAACAGGCCTCCGAAGATGTCCCCGAGGTCTCCCATGTCCTCGGTTCGATAGGTCTGGCCGGCTCCACCGAAACCACCGGGGAAGCCTCCGCCCCCTTTCGCCGGTCCCATGGTGCGGACCTCGTCGTACTCCTTGCGGCGTCCGGCGTCCCCGAGGACGTCATAGGCGGCGGTGATCTCCTTGAACGTCTCCTCTTGGCCCGGATTGGTGTCGGGGTGGTGCTTTTTGGCCAGCTTCCTGTAGGCGCTGGTGATCTCCTTGGCCGTAGCCGTCGAGGAGACGCCCAGCGTCTTGTAGTAATCCTTTTCGAACCATTCGCGTTGTGGCGCCACGTGGGTGTTCCTTCGTCTCTTCTAGCCCCGGACCATCACCATGGCCGGACGCACGACCGAGCCACGCCAGCGATATCCGGCCCTCATGACCTGGCCGACCACCGGCTCACCGGTGGAAGCACCAACTGTCTCACCGTCTTCCGGCTCCTCCGGCAGATGCCCCACTGCCTCATGGGAGTTCGGGTCGAAGACCTCCCCGATGGGATCGAGGCGCTCGAGACCCTCTTTCACGAGGACGTCGCGCAGCTGGCTGGACGCGGCCACGAGGGCGCGGCCGTCAGCCGACTCGCCGTCGGCCAAGTGCTCGATGGCGAGGTCCAAGGTGTCGAGAACGGGCAGGACCTTTTCCACCAGCGACACAGCGGCGCGTGCCAGCTGGTCGGCCTGCTGCTTGGCCACCCGTTTCTTGTAGTTCTCGAAGTCGGCCTNNGGCGCAGGGAGTCGAGGTACTCGTCCCGCTGTTTCAAGGCCACGGCCACCGGGTCGTCATCGACCCCCGAGCCGACGAACTCGCCCAGGTCTTCGGCGTTCAAGATCTCGCCCTCGACGACGTCGTCGTCACTACTTCCTTCTCCGTAGTCGGAGCCAAGCTCGGCTCCCTCTGCCCCCTGGGCGGGGTGGGAGTCAGAGGCCTCATCGGCCTTCGACTCCCACGCCACGCCAGGCTGGCCTGACTCATTGCTACCGGTCATCGGCAACTCACTCCTTCTCGTCGACGATCTCGGCATCGACGACCTNNGCCTCCTCGTACAGACGCTGGCTGAAACCTTGGCTGGCCGTCAACAACGACTCGGTGGCGGTCTTGATGGCCTCGATGTCCGAGCCCGCCAGGGCCTCTTTCACCGAGCCCAATGCGGCCTCCACCTTCTCCTTCTCGTCGCCCTCGAACTTGTCGCCCTGATCCTTCAGGAGCTTCTCAGTCTGGTAGACGAGCGTGTCAGCGTTGTTGCGGACCTCCGCCTCCTCCTTGCGCTGACGGTCGTCCTCGGCGTGAGCCTCTGCGTCTTTCACCATGCGCTCGATGTCTTCTTTGGCCATCGACGACTGTCCGGTGATGGTCATCGACTGCTCCTTGCCCGTCGCCCGGT
>PLSY01000277.1 GCA_003164275.1 Acidimicrobiaceae bacterium
GTTAGTGCCCACCCTTCCAGAACGCCCACACTCGGAGTCCTCCCTCATGTCAACTACCGCACTGTCGCCCCTCGGCCCATCAGAAGATCCGCCGGAAGCACGATCACCACGACAATCCTTGCGTCAGAGCCAGCACGGTCTGGTTGCCGACACACTTCCTGGAGCACTGTCCTACGAAGCACTCCGGACGATTGCCGATGGCTTCGCTCAGGTCCAGCTGCCGGTGCCCCTCGGAGACGAGGATCCGTCAACCCCCCGATCGATCCGCCTACTCGCCACTGCGTTCTATGACGTCTGGCTCATCACGTGGCCTGAGGGGTCGGGTCTCGGTCCACATGATCATGGCGGGGTTCGCAGCGTCCTGCACGTCATCGATGGCGAACTGATCGAGATTGTGGCCGACCACGTCGACGAGCAGCCACCCCGGGCTCGCGTTCTCCGAAAGGGCAGCACGGTCTGGGCGAAGCCCAGCCTCGTTCACGATCTGGCCAACCGCTCAGGACCCGACGCCACTGCACTACACGTGTATTCGCCCCCTCTCACCGATATCTCGTTTTTCGACCTCCGCTCGGAGGGCGAATGTGAGCGCTTGCGGACATCAGCTGTCCTCGAGCAGGTTCCGCAAGCCAGCTCCGACGATTCGGCTTCGCTGCCTCGCCCTCCACTGGCGCTTGTTGAGCCGTCAACCTGCTGAGGGCCGGCTAGAACCAGCTGATTTTTTCACGGTCGAAGGGCAACCCCCAATGCCCTGTCGAAGGTGATTCCCCGTGGCCGGCCAATCTCCCCCCTTGGCCGGCTGCGGGAGTCATCCCTTCAACGCCGGTGCTCTCCAAGATCGGTTCGTGACGATCTTCGACCGCTGATCTCTCGGCCTTTCCAAGCCATTCGTCGACCATCGTGGCCAAACCATGAAACTTCCCTTGTCCTAACTACCCCGGATAAGTGGTTCCCCCGGCGTCAAGCACACTGGCACCGAACTCAAACAGATGAGACGGTATCCGATCGATCAGGACAACGGATCAGCCAGACTTGAGCGGGCACCGGCTCAACGATGGGGCCGTTCACCTGGCAACACCGGATCGTCGGTCGACGCGTCGCCAGCCCCAGCCCCAGCCTTATTCAGACACCGCATGTTCCTGCCGCCGCCTGAACAAGCTCCTTCGTCGTTGGTGCAGTGGCAAGGACTCGGGTCGAACAGGGAACACCACTGTGAGCACCAGGACCCAGTACATAACAAAGCCAACAGCCAACAGCACAAGCAGAGTGAGGATCACGTCGGTCCGTCATGTAATTTTTTGACGATGTGGATCGCGCTCACGCCTTGAGACCAGCCTTCTTGACCACTTTTGCGTTGTAGGGCAAGTCGAAGATCTTGGCTACGTTGAGCTTCTTCGGGATGAGTCCAAGTTGCAGGAAGGTGTTGGCCTCGGTCTGCTGGTAGCTGATGATGGCGGGGGTGACCGGTGTCCCGACAGCGGTGACCGACTTGGCAGCCGCCGCGGCCACCGACAGCGGCACACCGAAGGTGCTGGCGTAGGTCGAAGCAGCGAGCCCGGGGTTCTTGACCAGGGCGGCCTCGGCCTTATAGAAGCGGTTGATGAAATCAGCCAATGCTGCAGCCTTTTGGGGATTATTCAAGGCCGACTGGCTGGCGGTGAGATAGCCGAAGTCCTGCGTGTAGCCAGCGGCACTGACGAGCTGGGTGGCCTTGCCGGCTTGAATGTCCAACGCCGTCAGTGGCTGCGACAGCACGGCGGCATCGACCTTGCCGTTGGTCACGGCCGTGGATGCGCTGGTCACTGGAAGGTTGTCCACGGTCACCGAGCCGTAGGGCATACCGGCCTTCTTGAGGATTCGGATGAGCACGTACTGCTCGACCGTTCCCTCCTGGACGGCGATGGTCTTACCCCGAAGCTGAGAGACCTTGGTGATCGACGAGCCCTTGGGCACGACGATGGCGAATGGGGAGACCGTAGGATCGGCCCCCTTCGTGACCGCCACCACCTTCACCGGGTCGCCGGCCGCCTGGGCGAAGATGGTCGGGGTCTCCGCCATATCGCCGAGGTCAACGGATCCGCCAGTCTCCGCGGCGATGATCGGGGGGCCACCGACGAACTCGCTCCAGTTCACCTTGTATGGAGCGCCCTTCAAAGCATTGGTGGCCGTGAATACAGTTTGGTACTCCTTGAACTGATCGGCGAAGTTGATGGTCACGCCGGACAGGTCGGGCGTGGAGGAGGCAGCTCCCGCCGGGGCCGGGCCACTGAAGCCAACGACGGACAGCGCCAATGGGACAGTTGCCATGCCGAGCACGACGGTGGCTCTGGCGAAGCGCCTGACGCGTGAGGTCCTGGTGGAGCGAGACGGCATGATCTGATTTTCCTTTTGCGTGATTGTTGGATTGTTGTGCGTGGCCGAGACGAGAAGAGCGCGCAGGAGCGTTGGCTAAAAGGGCCGGTCGCCTTGGATGGTGATTCTCTGGATCACCCGATGGGCCGTTCCATAGTCACCTATGGCGTAGTGCATGGTGGTCCGGTTGTCCCAGAAGCCGATGTCTCCCTCGTCCCACTGGTAGCGCACGACATACTCGGGTGAGGTCATGTGCCGGTAGAGGAATGCGAGAAGACACTCGCTCTCATTGGCGGAAAGCCCCTTGACCTTGATGGTGAATCCGGGGTTCACGAAGAGATTGCGCCGACCGGTCTCGGGGTGAGTACGCACCACCGGGTGCTCCACCGAGACCAACTCGGTGAACTTCTCCCCGTCCCACTCACCTTCCCCCACATACTCGAGCAGTTTCCCGAACCCGCGAGTTCCGTCGTGGACTGCAGTGAGCCCGTTCACTAGATCCTGGAACGGCTGCGATAGCCCTTCGTAGGCGGCCTGGGTGTCAGCCCAAGGAGTGTCTCCGCCGGCAGCCGGTATGACGATGGCGTTCAGGACAGAGCCCAGTGGTGGCGTCCGGACGAAGGTGACGTCGGTGTGCCACTTGTCGCCGTCCGAGGTTTCGCCGTCCTCGCCAGAGGCGGCAAGGATCTGTCGCACCAACGAGTAGTCGATCTCGAAGATCTCCTTGTGTTCGCCAATGCCAGGAACCACGGGGTGGGCGTTGGTGATCGTACCGAAGTACGAGGCGAACTGCTTGTGTTCGAGCGGGGTGAGATGAGCGCCTGGGAAAAAGATCACTTTGTAGTCAAGGAGCGCCTGCCGGATGGCGGCAACCGTGGCGGGGTCCAACGCTCGGTGGAGGTCAACTCCCCGGATCTCGGCTCCGATGGTGCCCGACAATGGCTCGATGTCGAGCGGGATGACGGTTGTCGTGGTAGCGGTCATGTATCCCTCAGGGTGGTGGTGACATCGAGACGGCCCGGTGGTCTGGCGAGATTGTTGACTAATAAGGTCAATTTTGTCAAGTCACTGTAACATTTGTCCGAATTTCAGTAGTCCTCGGGTCGGCACCGTCGTGATCGAACATCTGCCTGACCACACGAGTTGGGCGGATGCATGCCGACTAGGAGGTACCCCACTCTTCCCCTCTGTTGAGGACCAAACGGCGTAGCACCGGTGATTGCGGGTTCTCTCGCCCCTCCGAGGGCGGCCACTGCTGGCCACTGGGCTGGTGGCGATAGGTCGGAAATGGTCTGTGATCGAGCTACGTGGCCGACTACTTGAACGTCCTCGTGGTCCCGACCGTCAGGAACGGAGCGCGTCGGCCAACACATGCGCCTGGCCCAACGCTCGTCGAAGAGTGTCGAGCACCTCCTCAGAAGGCCGCCCATCCTTGAAGTCGGCCCCGGTGGCATAGACGACAGAGGGGACGGTCCAACCCCCGAGACTGGCCACGGCCGATCGACCGCCCGTGTCCAGCGAAAGGAAGTGCGTCGGGCTCCCTGCAGTGGCGACCAAAACGACGGCGGTCCTGTCAAGGGCATCGGTGGGGAACCGGTCGAGGAATGCCTTGAGCGTCCCGTTGTACGTGGCCCGGTAAATGGGCGTGGCGAGGATCAGAATGGAGGCCTCGGATGCAGCACGGACCACCTCGTCCAACTCGTCGTCCTGTCGGCGGCCCAACAGCGCTTCAGCAGGGAGCGAGACCAGGTCGACCAGACGCCCGCCCGCTTCGATGTCGAGTGCCGCCGAGGCGAGTATGCGGGTCTTCGACGTCACCGAGTCGCCGCTGCTCACGATGACGAGGCTCATTGACTCGATACCCCGGAAGGGGATGCATGGACCAGTGACCCCCGCCCATCGACGTCATCGGTGTCGAACAGCCCGGCTCGCCGGAGGAGCGGGAACACCCCTTCAGCAAACCAATAGGCCTCCTCGAGGTGAGGCTGTCCGGAAAGGATGAAGTGGTCGATGCCGAGTTCGTGATACTCGGCGACCCGCTCGGCCACCTCCTCATGGCTGCCTACGAGGGCCGTGCCGGCACCTGACCGGACAAGCCCGTATCCGGCCCACAGATTGGGGGCAATCACCAAGTTGTCCCGGCTGCCATTATGGAGTTCGGACATCCGCCTTTGACCTACCGACTCGGCCTTGGTGAACAAACTCTGGGCTTGGGCAATCACGTCATCGGACATGGCTTCGAGCATCCGCTCGGTCACCGCCCAGGCGTCAGCTGCCCGGTCCCTGCTAATCACATGAAGCCTGATGCCGAATTGGAGTGTTCGACCGGCAGCAGAGGCGAGCTCGCGCATGCGGCCGATTCGCTCGGCGACCTGGGCGGGGGTCTCCCCCCAGGTCAGATAGACGTCGGCGTGCTCAGCGGCCACTCCTTCAGCAGCCTCGGATGCTCCACCGAAGAAGATCTCGGGGGCCGGATCGGGGGGCCGGACGGTGGTCGCTCCGGCAATCTCGTAATGCTTGCCGCGAAAGTCGAAAGGCCTGCCTGTCCACGCTCCACGCAGCACGGTCAGGAACTCGGCGGTGCGCTCGTATCGCTGGTCATGATCCAGCCAGTCACCGAATCGCCGCTGCTCGTCGGCATCCCCACCGGTCACGATGTTCAAGAGCACCCGACCGCCGGAGATTCTCTGGAATGTGGACGCCTGCTGGGCAGCCAGTGTGGGAGAGATGAGGCCGGGCCGGAACGCGACCAAGAACTTGAGGTTGGCCGTCTCGCGTATCAGCGCCGCCGTGGTCAACCAGGCGTCTTCGCACCAGGTGCCGGTCGGCGTCAGGACAGCTTCGTAGCCCAACTGGTCTGCGGCCCTGGCCACCTGGGACAGGTAGTCGATATCTGGTGCACGGCGACCCACCGTGGGGCCGAACCCAACGATCTCACGGCTGTCGCCTGCGGTCGGAAGGAACCAGTGGACATGGATGCTCATGGCTGAAGACTAAGTCGTTAAACATGACTAATCCAGTCGGCTTTATCGGCGGAGCCTGGATCTGGAACGCTCCATCGGTCGGAATCCCTGACAATGCCCGTCGACACGTTCGCAGTCGAGCACCCAGACGATGCCTCCCGGCGTCGCGTAGTGGGCTCGATGACCCATGACTTCATGGGTCATCGCCCTGAAGCACAGGGTCGGTCAAAGGCTCCTGCTCCCTGCCGTGCTCCAAGCTTGCAATTGGACGTTGGCCCCACCTGCTGACAGCCTCACGCAGCAGCGCTGCTGGCTCGGCTGCTTGGGCATCGACCGTGCGGATCTGATCGAGCAGGGTACGGATGCGGCGGTCGTTTTCGATCCACTGCTGGTAAAGCTGCGCTTCACGTGCTGTCGTCGATCCTGATCAATTTTGCGAGGGATCAAAATGGGCCGCGAGGCCGACGCGGCTTTCGCCCTGGATGCCGCCTGGGTGCTCCTCAGAGAGTGGGAGGTCGACCGAACCCGGCACGTGCGTGGCCTCTGGCAAGGCTCCGGATCCTTCAGAGGATGTCGAGATGCCGGCCGCCCGATACAACGCTTGGCGAGGGTCGGCCAGCTTCGTTACTTGTCCGATCGACTTGCGGGCGCTCTTCAGTTCAGCCCCCAGAGGAAGGTCATCTAGTGCATGGTGGATCTCCCCCTGCACCGATGCCCGCATGTTCTGCAGATCCTTCAAGAGCGAAGAGACCTTTCGGGCTGCCCCGGGAATCTTTTCGGGACCGAGCACCATGAGAGCTACCACGGCTATGAGGAGAAGCTTCGCTGGGTCGAGGATCATGACGACTGTCTCCTAGCTGGCCAACCGCATCGAGTGACGGAAAGCGGAATGGCCGTTCATGCAATAAATCCGGGCGACGACGACTCGGATCGGCGCGGGGGGTGCACCGATCCGAGTCGAAAGGGGATGTGATCAAGCGGCCATCGTGGTCGGATTGAAGGCAAGAGGTGTGCCAGAGCTGGACTGTGATCCGGGGTACATGCCGAGCACGAAGTACAAGATGGCTGCATGTTGCGCCTCAACCGGAGCGATGGTTGATGCAACCTGGACTGCCTTCTTGCTCTTCAACATTGATGCCTCGGCCTGATAGGTCTGAGCCGCAGTGTTCTCGAGCGTGAGCGCCAACTCGCCGAGTTGGGTGACGTTCGTAACCTTGGCGAACGCCGCCTGAATGGTCGGGGTGAGCTTGGGGTCAGTTACCGTGACAGCTGTCTTGCCGCTCTCGGTCAACAGGCTGTTCCATGCCGCAGCGTGGTCTGTGTGCTGAGAGAGGGCCGTCTGGGCAAAAGTGACCACTGCTGGTGGGACTGTACCGAGCTTGCCGGCTGTGGCAGCCGTGATTGCGCTCTGGTAAGTGTAGATGGCCAGGTTTTCGAGGCTGGCCGCCAGTGCGGCGACAGCCAAGTCACCCGAGAGTCCCGCTTCGGGGTTGCCACTTGTCGCCGGTGTCACGGTTGCCGAGGTGGCGGCGGCGGCGGCGAACCCTGGCATCGAGCCCACCGCGGCCAACATGCCAGCGCCGGCAAGTGCGCCACCAGCTCCGAGCAGAAACATCCGTCGACTCGTCGCTCTTTGCAATCCCGAACGAATCCCTTCGTGCCACTCGGAAACGCTGGATTTCAGAGCCGGAAGGCTCTCATCCAGATGGATCTGGCTGAGATCTTTGGTCATGGCGTCGATCTCGGCCTCACTGGCCGCGATCTCTTGGCGTCGGATTTTCACTTGACGGCTCCTTGGCTGGCGGGGGCTGCTGCACTGGTGGGATAGAACGAATCTGGGAAGCCGACGCTGCCCGCCGCTGCGGGCAACGATGCGACGTTGGTCGGCGTAAGGGCAATGAGCTGCGACGCATTGGCCATCAACAGGGCCTGGACGGCGAGCAGCACGGACGCATGCTGGGCTTCGATCACCATGATGCTGGCGAAGAGTGCCTTGTGCGCCGAGCTCGTGAGGTTCGGAACGTCGCTCACGTATGTCTCGGCTGCGATGTTCTCCAGCTCGAGTGCCAGAGCGATGACACCCGCAGCACCCTGGGCGGCTGTGGCGCCGCTCAATCCGGCTACTGCCTTCTTCACGACGGGCACGAAGGCGGGGTCCGGCTTGGTCTGCTTCTTTGCACCCATCTTGGCAAGCGCTGCGTTGAACGCGGCCAAGTGCTGCTGATGCTGGCTCTTGGTCACCGAGACGAACTTCGAGACCACCGGGTTGGCGGTGCTTCCGCCTATATAGGGAAGGGTCTCTGCCGTGCCATAGGTGCTGACTGCCAGGACCTCGATGGAGGCTGCCGTCTGGAGCATCTGGACATCTGGGGATGAGGCGGCGAAGGCTGGGGAAGCCAGCATCCCGACCAGGAGACCGCCTCCGGCGGAAGTCAGCAACCCTGCTTTGCCGATACTCATTTGTACGCCATGGCGATGCTCGGATGCGAAGCGCTGGTTCTCGGTCGGATCGCCATCTTCGAACGAAGACGGGTCCTGCCCGGTCAACTCCTCGAGCGGCTCTACTGTCGCTCGGATGGCATCGGATTGCATGTCCTGGGAATCCTCCAGCAGTTCGCTGAGGACCCTGGGGTCATCGGTCATGTGGACCTCCTCGGGTGGTGTTCCCAGTAGTCGGGATCCGGATTTCACCGGTCAGTGGTTCGTCTTATATGCCGATGGTTGGCGACGAATACTTGTGGTTCGTCGCCAACCATCAGTTGGATGACACTTGGATGCCATATTCGGTTCGGACATGGAGATGCCATCGCAGAAAACAAGCAAGGAGAGGTGGGTCGGACCAGTTGTCCCTAGGGAATGGACATGATGCGGAGTTGTACCGGACGCGCAAGGAATATGGGATGCGCCGATGTCACCCAGTCATCCGTCACGTCGGGCGTACAACGGGGAGTCCAGCGTCGAAGGAGTGCGGCTGACTCCAACGTGCTTCCAAGAAGCTACGAGTTGCCGGGCCAGCTGACGGCGACCTCTTCACGACCAACAAGGGCTGGGATCAACCCTGATGAAGTCGAACGACCATGGCTCAATGGCAACCGCTGGCGCCGATTGCCGCAAAGGGAGCGGCCCCCTCGAGTCCGATGGCCGCGCTTCCTCCCGACACCTGATGGTCGCAGAGAAACACTTCCAGGCCCGTGGTCGCCGATGGCCTCCCGAGGTGGCCCAGACGTCTGAGCTACGAGTGGTCCTGCGGCACGTGATCAGTCCGCTCCCGAGGATCGTGCAACTCGATGTCTCGAATGTCAGGATCGGCCTTGGCCAGATTGGCGGTCAGGATGTCGACCAACAGATCCTTCGGGACGACACATTCCGGACAACTGGAGCGGCTGAGGTCGAGCTCCAGGTGGATTGCTGTCGACGATGCTTGGGTGACACGTAGCTCACCTCCGTCAAGACGGACGATTTCGTTGAGCTCGGCAATAGCGGCTTGTGCCCCCGAGGTGATCACCGCACTCGTTCCTGAGTTGGAGCCGACAGGTGCGGCATGATGACCTGCGATTGGGCGATGCCGGGTCCGCCGGCGGCAACGACGAGGACGTTGTCGGGCCCGGCAATCATCACTTGAGAGTCGTACTTACGAACCGTCGGCCTACTCATCCTCTCGAAGAGTGATTCCTGCACGGACTCTTTGGTCCACCCCTCATCGAGGAGCCGCCGGTGGTGCTCTGTCCCGATCACAACCACGATGCTTCGAGCGTCACCGACAAACGAATCGATAGGCATACCGCTGAGGCGAGCCGTCTCGCTTATCGACTCCAAGATCACGTCGGACTCCGGGGCGAACTCGGTTGCCTGAAGCAAGCGGAGCACGGACATCAAGGTGACCGCGCTCTCGCTCCGGTCGAATCCCCGCTGTACGTGAAGAGGTGTCCAGTCGCTGCACTCCTCATTCTCCCCGAAGCAAAACGAGTAGCGAAGCGGCCAACTAAACGATGCTCGGTCGAGGACCCCAGGAACCGTACGGCACACGTTACGGATGACCAGGCGAAGTGCACGCCCGATGGTGGCATTGGCTCGGAATCCGGGCCCCATGCAGGCCTGCCCGCTGACGATCCCGATCTCCTCACGCACCGGCCCGTTGACGATGACCGCATGGGCCGCTCCAGCCAAGGTCGCGGTCGTGGAATGGCAGTTGGCCAATGGCTGGAGCAAAGCCCGCACTGACGCCTCCACCACCGGAAAGTACTCAGGGAGGCAGCCGGCCATCACCGCGTTGATGGCAGCCTTCTCGGCCGTGACGACCACATTGCGGGTCGGGACCTCGCCCAGCACATCGGAGCCGTTCGTGCCCGATCTCGCCAGCATCAACTCGACCGCCTCGGCGGTGGGCGGTATGACAGGAAGGCCGTCTGTGAATCCCTCTTCAAAATAGGCTTCGACCGCCTCGGCATACCCGTCGTGGGTAAGCGTGGCAGAGGTGAGGCTCATGCTGTCAGCCTCAGTCGAACGGCATCGATGACCTGGTCAGCCATGGCATGGCACTCTTCGGCGGTCCATACGCCGGTTGGATTGTACGGATAATCGACGACCACGAACGGATAGCCAGGAGCGCCAACAAGCTCGCACAGGGCCTGAACGGCCGGCACAAGAGCCACGTGTACGAGACACACGGCCGGAATCCCAGCCATCTCGAGATCCAGCGCATCGCGCATGCTCCTCGTGCTGCATGAACCACATCCACCAAAGCCGGTGACAGCGACTGAGGCCTGCTCAGTGATCTGGGTCCACTGCTCTGGCCATGGGGGCACCGCCACACTCGGCTTCACCACCTTGATCGAGCCGGCCAGGTCGTCCCACTTGACCAGCTCATCGGCGAGGGCATCGAACATCTGCTCGGAGTGCCCAAGGCCGTTGGCGATGATTCCGAGAGTCTCGCCCTTCAACGTTGACGGGCGTGCCGCCAAGGCGAAGCCACTGGCCGTGCCCATCGGTCCATTGGTCGGATCGAGTGTTACGAATGTCATTTTGACCTCCTAGTTCGCTACGGGCTTCTTGATACTCCGACTGGCAATCCTCTGGAAGTATGCGGCGTCCCGCTCGTCAGCGAGCCGGCCGACGTGCGTCACGGTGTCGACATCAGTTGCCTCGGACCGGAGCGCGCCTACCGTGCACTTGTCCTTCGCCCTCGCCGCATACGGGTCGAACTGGAAATGCCGCATGGCGTTCTCGTGGGTGATTTTGTTCACTGTTGCGTCATCAGTCTTTTCGAACAGCACCGACAGCTCTTCGGGGGCATCTGGCCAAATGGAGTCGGAGTGCGGGAAGTCGGACTCCCAACAGACGTTGTCGATGTTGAGATGATGGAGCAGCTCGACTGCCACCGGGTCATTGATGAAACAACACAGCACCCGCTCACGGAACAGATCCCCGGGGCCGGTTCCATCGGGAAACCGGTGCTTGGTCCATCCCGAGTGACGCTTATACGTGTTCTCCGCCTTCTGGATGAAATAGGGGATCCATCCCACATCACCCTCGGTGAGGGAGAACTTGAGATCCGGGTAGCGCCACCAGAAATCGGCCCATACGAGGTCTCCGAAGGTGTACACGGTTGCTGCCGGCGAGAGGTTCATGGGCACACTGGCCGGAGCGTCCGCCGTGGTCATCGGTGACCTGCTCGACGACCCGAGATGACAACAGAGGATCGTTCCCTCGTCGCTCGCCGCCGCGAACAACGGGTCCCAGTGCCCTGAGTGGATACTCGGCATCCCGAGCGCCTCGGGGTTCTCGCTGAACGTCACGGCGTGGACACCCTTGGCCGACAACCGCCGGAGCTCTTTCGCCGCCTCTTCCACCTCGAAGAGCGGCAGGATGCCACACGGGATGAAGCGATCCGGGTAGGCCGCGCACCATTCGTCGACATGCCAGTCGTTGTAGGCCTTGATCATGATGAGGTTGAGGTCTCGATCCGGCCCCTGGTTCAACACCTGTCCGGAGAATCCAGTGAAGTTCGGGAAGTTCAGCCCCGCGAGCTGACCTCCTGCAGACATGTCCCGAACCCGCTCGTGCACGTCGAAGCAGCCCGGCCGCATTTCCTCGTATCGGTTGGGGTTTGTGTTGTACATCTCCGGCGGTTTGCCGGCCACCGCGTTCAAGCCGAGATTGCGTCCCTTGACATCCCCGTACCACCACTGCTGATCGCCATTCTCGTCAGTCAGCACCTTGGGGGCTCGGTCGAGGTATTGGGCTGGGACGTGGGCATCGAACATGTCCGCCGGCTCGGCGATGTGATCGTCCACGCTCACGAGAATCAGGTCGTCTGGCTGCATGTCCCCCCTGGGTGTATTACTGTGCAATACAGTAGGTCGATCTGTAATACACGCTAGGAGAAAGCCGCATGGCCGTCAAGCAGGTCCAGAGTGCTGCGCGGGTCTTGGCCGTCTTCGAGGCAGTGGCCCAACATCAGCCCATCGGGGTGAGTGCCCTCGCTCGCCTCGTGGGCGACGACAAGAGCGCGGTACAAAGGGCCCTCATGACCCTGGCCGAGTCCGGATGGATCGAACGGGGCGGAATCGGCGGCCACTGGGAGGTCACCTCGCGAGTCCTTGTCATGGTCCAGCGCCGCTCGGGACTTCTCGAGCGCACCCGCGCCAGCCTTGAGGCGCTGCGGGACGAGACCGACGAGACGGTCATTCTCAACGTTCCAGACGAAGGACAGATCCTCGTGCTCGATGTCGTGGAGAGCAACCAGCTGGTCCGAACCTCACCGGCCATAGGTTTCGCCGTCCCAGCATCGACGAGCGCCGCCGGGCATGCCATTCTCGCCTACTTACCGACCAACGAGCTCGCACTGTATATTGCCGGCAGTCCGGACGAACGGCTGACCAAGCGATTGGCGGAGGTTCGCCGACGTGGATGGGGTATCAACGCGGGTGACGTCACGCCGGGGGCGAGGGCGGTGGGAGCACCGATCCTCGACGCCGAACAGCGAGCCATTGCATCCATCACGATCAGCGCGCCCGCCGACCGCATGCCCCAAGAGGTCCAAAACGTGCTCGGTCCGTTGGTTGTCGCCACCGCCCGGAGACTCTCGAGCCACTGAGCAAGGCCATCCGCCGGTGTGGTTCGGTTGACCTCATTCCGAGGGAACGATCCATCGTCAGCCATGGCGGGCGAGAAGGAAACAGCCCGAGCCCAGCCCGCCGATGGCCGCCAAGGCGACCTCGGGTGTGGGATGAACCTGTCGGTCGCCACCCGAACCTCGGAGCTGGACACAGGCCTCGTGAAGCATGCCGAAGCCGTGTGTGCGGCCCTCGGACATCTGGCCGCCGTGGGTATTCAGAGGAAAGCGCCCTTCGAGGGTGATTTCCCCACTCTCGAACAGTGCTCCACCCTGCCCCACTGGGGCGAGACCCAGGGCCTCGACCCATGTCAGCGTCAGGAACGAAAAGCCGTCGTAGATCTCGAAGACCTGCACGTCATCGACGGTCAGATCGGTTCTCGACCACATCATGTTGGCTGCGTGCCTCTGCGAGAACGACGTGAGGTCATCTCGCTGTTCCCATCGCGTGCGCCCGGAGACCCCCGAGCCCATGGCCAGGATCCTGACGGACGCCGGGGCATCGGCTGCTGCGTCGACAGCCGAAATCACGAAGGCGGTCGATGCGTCAATCAGGATGTCGCAATCGAGAAGCCCGAAGGGCGTGCTGATCCACCGGGCGCCCAGATAGTCGTCCATGGTGATTGGAGACCTCAGTACGGCCTTCGGATTGAGGCCTGCATTCCGACGAGAATTGATGGCTAGGGCGCCGAGCATCTCGCGCCTCGTCCCGTACTGGGCAAAGTGGCGCTGGGCTGCGGCGGCAATGATGTTGATGCCTCCACCACTCCATCTGGTCGCTACCACGTCGGCCCTTCGTTGCACGGGAGCCCGGGGTGGCCTCGAGGACGCCCTACTTCTCGCCTCGAGCTTCTGGCTTGACTCGGTCACCGTGCGAAATACCAGTACGTGACGGCTGAGGCCCGAACAAACGGCCCCGATGGCGTTGAAGATGGCGCCAGTATGACCTGGGCCATCACTTCCACCGGCGTGCCACCCAATATCGAGGCGGAGTGCGTCTTGGATTTCGGACGTCGTCGGACCGGAAAAGCCGCCATATCTCGTCCACGGACCCTGTCGGGACGGATAGGTGGCAATACCGTCGATATCGCTCCGCTCGAGACCCGCGTCAGCGATGGCCCTGAGACTGGCTTCGATGGTGAGGTCCAAGTCGCTGCGCATCAGACCAATACCGATGTCGGACTGTCCTATTCCAGAGATGACCACTTGGTCCTCGCCACGAATCACGTGCCACCGCCATCGGGTTCGAAGAGTGGAATCCAGACGTCGCCGCTGGGCTCAAAGGTCACTCGAACCCGCATACCGACGGCCACCTCGTCCTGCTCACAACCGACCAGGTTCGTGGTGACCCGAAGCGATGGCTGGTCGTCGAGCTCGACGACCACAGTGGTGTAGGGAACATCGACAGCCCTGCTTCTCGTCCAACCCTGATAGCTCACGTTATATGTCGTCGTGTAGGTATAGACGAAGCCTCGGCCACTCGTTGTCTCAGGGGCGAGCCGGCGCGCCCAGCAGTTCGGGCACACCGGGGTGGGCGATTCTTCCCAATACCCACAGGCCTGACAGCGACGCAGACGCAGCTCGCCGAACTCACCGCCCTTCCAGTAGTGCTCGTTCTCTGCGGTCAAAGGCGGAACGGCCGGGTGTCTATCGCTCACCGCCGCCTGATCCCGTTGTGTCAACTGGTTGGAGTTCGGCCATTACTCGCTCCGATCGAGAACCACGACCGGGATAAGGCGATCGGTTCGCTTGGTGTACTCGTTGTAGTTCGGCCAGTCGACCGTCATGAGTTGCCAGAGGGCTTCCCGCTCCTCTCCCGTAGCCGTCCTCGCCGTAGCTGAGAATCGATCACCCTTGACCTGCACCTCGACGTGGGGATCGGCCTGAATGTTGAGGAACCACGCCGGGTGGGTCGGAGCTCCACCGTTCGAAGCCACGACGACACACGAGCGGCCGGAGGAGGCGAAGATGAGCGGGAGGGTTCGTTGCTGCCCGCTCTTTCGCCCCGTCGTGGTCAACAGCAGGCACGTCGCCCCATTCCACTCGTAGCCGACCGCGCCATCAGTCTGTTGGTACTGGCGAACGTGCTCCTCACCAAAGAGCACCAGGTCCGGCGGCGTATACGTCGATGATCCTTCTTGATCGGTCATGTGGGACTCCTTCGCACTAACGCTGAGTTCGGCGTCACCACTCTTTCACCCCGGGATCGGCCCAGGCCCAATCGGACCGGATTCCGGTCGCCGGACCTCCGAGTCTCCTTGGTTCTTCAGAGTGCGGGTGCGTAGGCGGAACGAACCCCTCCTCGACCACCCGCATCAGCAACGGACGGCCCAGCGCCCCTGTCACCTCGTGGCGATAGGGGGGTAAATCAAGATCCCGCGTGACGACGACTATCCTCTGGACGAGAGGGCATAGGCCGTGTCCACGATCTCCCAGACCTCGACGATGAGGCCGTCTTCAAACCGGAAAAGCATGTTGTATTCGTTGTCGTAGAGGTCGCCGTTCAGCCGGAGTGACTCCCGGTTGTAGTGCGCCGAAACAAGGTCGTCATCTGCTAGGAGGTGGTGGATTCTCACCTTGCTCGATCCCGGCTTGAACCCTTTCCAGCCTTCTCCTCCGAACCAAGGGACATTGTCCCAGCCATCCAGGCGTCGACCGAGACCGAAGGTGGTGGCCGCCGACTGGGGAACCCACCACGTCACAGTGTCGCTGACCAGTGGACGCATGGCTGCGGAGTCATCGTTCACCAATGCGTTCAGGAACTCGCGCACTACTTCTTTGTGCTGATCATTCGACATACATCGACCTTTCCGGATCAATCATCGGGCTGAGTTGGAGGGATGCGCCCCACGAAGCGCATCCCTGCACCTCGACAAGCTCGATCCTCGTCGCCTCCCGCTCCGAGGAGTTCATCCCGAAACCCCGATTCGGGCGACAAGACCCGGAGGAGCACCATACCGGCAACCAGCCGGCTCCGGGTTTGAGGGCCTGATCGGTCGAGGTCCTACTTCGGATTCCGACATCACGGGCGCCATGGAACTGGATTCGCCGATCAGTACCGCGGTGTTCGAGGGAACGATGAGCAAACCCGTTCACGCCGTCAGCGATTGCTTGATGGGCCAACTCGCGGAGTGGGGTCTCGGCCGCGTGTTTGGAGTCCCGAGCCAGTCGCCAGTTTTTCGCCCGACGTCCCCACTCGCGGGGATCTGACGGTCCCGGGCTTCATGACCAGCCGGGACAGGCGCTGTTCGATGCCTGCGACCCATCGTCTCAACCCAGCAAGAGGCCCGGCACCAGTCGGCAGAGATCACACGTCGAAGTGTGGTGCGCTGGCTAAGCCAAGGTGATTGGTGAGGCGATCGGGGGGTAGGGTCGATTTGTGCTCTTACGCACAAGAGCGGAGCCACTGAGCGCTATGTCAACGGGGAAGCGATTTCCGCCTCAAGCAACGAGTGCGGCCGAGGCTCGTAGCTATGTCCATTCCCTCCTGTCCGACTGTGACAAGGAGGTGACGGATGCGGTTGTGCTCCTGACCAGCGAGCTGGTTTCCAATGCCATCGTCCATGGGGACACTGCTGTCACGGTCGATGTCGTTCGGGCAGAGGGTAACTTCCTCGTATCCGTCAGTGACGAGAGCCACGAGCCTCCCGAGCTTCGCTTTCCCGATCACCTCGACCCGAATGGCCGTGGGCTCTCGATCGTGAACGAGGTGTCCGATGCGTGGGGCGTCGAGCGAGGTGCGCACGGGAAAACCGTCTGGTTCACCGTCACGGCGAGCCCTCCCGACCAATGAGGCGGCGGGACTCGAGGGCCTTTTGATCAGAAGGGCGGGATTGGATCCAATATTCTGGGTACTGCCTGGGTGGCCTGCGCGGCCTTCAAGCGCATCGCCAGCATCTCAACCGCCCTGTTGACATCTGCCCTGGAGCCCCTTCCACAGTCTGGACTGCCCGATGCCACATTCCCTTCCCCCCACGTCGACCTACCGGCTCCAGATCACGGGACAGTTCACGCTTCACGACGCGGCCAACACCGTTGGCTACCTCGCCGAGCTCGGGGTCGGGGCGGTCTATGTCTCCCCCTTGCTTCGGGCCACCAGTGGCTCGCAGCATGGCTATGACGTGGTCGACCATCGGCTCGTCGATCCCGAGCGGGGCGGGACATCGGGGCTCGTCGCACTCAGCGAGGCGTGCCGCCGGGCTGGGCTGGGCTTGGTGGTCGACATCGTTCCCAACCACATGGGCGTGGCCGACCCGGCCCAGAATGAAGCCTGGTGGGAGTTGCTCCGACTCGGTCGTGGGTCGGAGTCGGCATCGTGGTTCGACGTCGACTGGGCGTTCGGACATGGTCGGGTCCTGATTCCCGTTCTCGGCGACGATGCCGACCTGGAGGCCGATCTCACTATCGAAGGGGACGAGCTCCGGTACTTCGAGCACCGATACCCGCTGGCCCCGGGAACCCATTCCTCCGGAGACGAGCCCCAGCTGACGCACGCCAAACAACACTACGAGCTCATCAACTTCCGACGTGCCGACACCGACCAGAACTACCGCCGGTTCTTCGCCGTGACGGATCTCGCCGGGCTGCGGGTAGAGAACCCGGAGGTCCACGACGCCACCCACCGAGAGATTCTCCGGTGGGTGGATGACTACGGGATCACCGGCATCCGCATTGACCATCCAGATGGGCTGGCCGATCCGGCGGCATACCTGGAGCGGCTCCGCAAGGCTGCTCCCGAAACCTGGGTGACCGTTGAGAAGATCATCGAGCCCGGGGAAACGCTGCCCCCATCATGGCCCGTAGCCGGTACGACCGGCTACGACGCTTTGGCCGAGGTCAACAGCCTTTTCGTCGATCCAAGCGGTCAGAAGTCGGCTGACCGGAACTATGTCGCCCTTACCGGTGACGAACGGGACTGGGAGTCCCATATCGCCGCTGGAAAGCGAATGGCGGCAGAGACGATTCTTCAGGCGGAGGTCCGAAGATTGGCACGCCTCCTGCCCAACCTCGAACGGAGCGAAGAGGCGATCACCGAGCTCGCCGTAGCCTTCAGCGTCTATCGCTCATATCTGCCGCTCGGCTCCGAATACGTGGCGGAAGCGGTGGCCTTGGCTTCGGAGCGTAGGCCGGAGCTCGCGGCGACCATCACCTTGATCCTTCCCCGTCTGTCGGATCCGAGCGACGAGCTGTGTGTCCGGTTCCAACAGCTGACCGGAGCGATCATGGCCAAAGGGGTGGAGGACACGGCCTTCTACCGCTACTCACGGCTCATCTCCCTCAACGAGGTCGGAGGCTATCCGGGCACCTTCGGATCGACGGTGGGATCGTTCCACGACTCCCAGACAACCCGGCTCCTCGCCGCCCCAGAGGGCATGACGACCCTGTCCACCCACGACACCAAACGGGGCGAGGATCTCCGAGCCAGACTGGCCGTTCTCGCCGAGATCCCAGAGGAGTGGGCTGACGTAGCCCGGCAGCTCCTGGGTCTCGCCCCCATCCCCAACCCGGCCTTTGGCTACCTCCTGTGGCAGACCCTCGTGGCCACAGGCCTGATCGAGAGGGAGCGGATCCATGCCTATGCGCAAAAGGCGATGAGAGAGGCTGCCGACGGGACCGGTTGGGTCGACCCGGACCCGGCGTTCGAGACGGCTGTCGGACGGGCCGTCGACGCCGCCTACGACGACCCGACGGTCAGGGGCCTCGTCACCGCCTTAGCGAGGAGGATCGAACCGTACGGATGGTCAAATAGCCTGAGCCAGAAGCTCATCCAGCTGACCATGCCCGGTGTGCCCGATGTCTACCAAGGAAGCGAGCTGTTCGAGGGATCGTTGGTCGATCCCGACAATCGGCGCCCAGTCGACTTCGACGAGTGCCGGGCTCTACTGGCGGGACTGGCCGGGTCCTCGCTTCCCGACACTCGGACCCCGTCTGCGAAGCTGTGGCTGGCAACCCAGGCCCTGAAGGCCCGCCGCGACAGGCCCGACCTGTTCACCTCCTACCATCCACTCGTTTTGGACGGCCCGTTGCAGCGCCATCTCGTGGCGTTCGACCGAGGAGGCGCGATAACCCTGGCGACCCGTCTGCCGGTGGCGCTGGAGGCGTCCGGGGGTTGGGGGGAGAGCGAGGTTCGCCTCCCCCCGGGACGGTACCGCGACGCCCTGAACGATCAGTTGGCCAGCGGCACGGTGAAGCTCGGAGCGATCTTTGCCACCTATCCCGCGTCCCTCTTGTTGCGAGTGGCGCCGTGATGCGCGTCTCGGTGTGGGCCCCGAAGGCCGAGCGGGTCCGAGTGCGGATCAGCGCTCCCGGCAGGGTGGCTACCGGGGAAGCGGCCACGACGGAACTCGATCGGGACGACGAGGGGTGGTACTCAGCTGAAGTGGATGGTGCCCAGCCGGGAGACGACTATGGATTCCTCCTGGATGACAGGGAGGAGCTCCTTCCCGATCCTCGCTCACGTCGCCAACCCGAAGGAGTTCACGGCCCGAGTCGGTTCTACGCCGATGACTTTGACTGGAGCGATCACGCCTGGGCCGGCAAGGACCTTCCCGACTCCGTCTTCTACGAGCTCCATGTCGGTACCTTCACCCCGGCTGGGACCCTCATCAGCGCAATCGACCGCCTGGACCATCTGGCCGATCTGGGCATCACCCACGTCGAGCTCCTGCCCGTCAACGATTTCAACGGGCAGTGGAACTGGGGCTACGACGGCGTCCTTTGGTACGCCGTCCATGAGGCCTACGGAGGTCCCGATGCCCTCAAGCAGTTTGTCGACGCCTGTCATCGTCGCGGCCTGGCCGTCGCCCTTGATGTCGTCTACAACCACCTGGGCCCGAGCGGCAATCGTCTGCCCGAGTTCGGCCCTTACTTCAAAGAGGGCCGAAACACCTGGGGGGATCTGATCAATCTGGACGGCGAATCGAGCGGACCGGTGCGCCAGTACATCCTCGACAACGTGGCCATGTGGCTCTCAGAGTTCCACGTGGACGCCCTACGGCTGGACGCCGTCCACGCCCTCCACGATACGTCGGACACCCATCTATTGACGGAGATGGCCGACCGCGTGCAGGCCCTGTCCGAAGAGCTCGAACGACCGCTTGTCCTGATCGCCGAGTCGGACCTGAACGACCCGGTCATGATTACGGCCCGGAATGCTGGATACGGCATCGACGCCCAGTGGGACGACGACGTGCACCACGCGCTCCACGCCCTTTTGACCGGTGAGCGCCAGGCGTACTACGTCGACTTCGGTCCGCTGTCGGTCCTCGCCAAAGTGCTCACGCATGCCTTCTTCCACGACGGCACCTACTCCACCTTCCGCGGCGCCGACCACGGAAAGCCCGTTGATCGTGAGAACACACCCGGTTACCGGTTCGTGGTCTGCTTACAGAACCACGACCAGGTTGGCAACAGGGCCTACGGCGACAGGCTGGCGGCGCTGACCTCGCCCGGCAAGCTCAAGGTGGGAGCCGTCGTGCTGCTCACCTCGCCGTTCACTCCCATGCTGTGGATGGGCGAGGAGTGGGCGACCAGAACCCGGTGGCCATTTTTCACCTCGCATCCCGAGCCTGACCTCGCCGAAGCCACCGGAAAGGGAAGGCTGGCGGAGTTCGCTGGCCATGGTTGGGACACGACTGAGATGATCGACCCCCAAGACCCCGAGGCGTTCTTCGGAGCGAAGCTCGACTGGTCGGAGATCGTCGAGCCCGGTCATGCGTCGATGCTCAGGCTCTACCGGGACCTCATCCGACTCCGTCGGGCGCTGCCCGAACTCCGTGACCCAAGGCTCGACCGGGTCGACGTCGAGTTCGACGAGGAGGCAGGGTGGATGACCATCCGCCGAGGGTCGCTCCTCGTCATGGCCAACCTGGCCGATGTCGACCAGGCGCTACCCGCGCCCAGGGGCGAGTTGGTCCTGGCCACCGAACCGGCCTCGACCGTCAGAGACGATCAGGCTTGGCTCGTGGCCCACTCGGCCATAATCGCCCGGACAGGCATCTAGCCCGAACGACGGCCGGCACCTATGGGGGCGGTCCGGGGATCGAGTCATGACCGCCCTCGCCAGTCGAGACAGAGTGAGGTCACGAAGGCCTGCACCATGGTCGCCAGGTCATCGACCTCGTGGTCAAGCGACGGATCGGGGCCGAGTGGAGGCGGCCTCCGCGCACCGGCCATCTGGCAGCCGGAGACCAGGCTCCTGTACCTGTCGGACGCCCCGGGCTGAGGACAGGGATGTCGCTCCAGCCACGAGCCGGCGCACTCTGCCAACACACCGAGTCGTCGTAGCGAAGGTCCGACGGCCACCGGCTCCCGCTCCAGGGCTACCCGGACAAGCCCGAGGCCCGACAGCAGACCCGATAGCTGGGGGCAAGCTCCTGCCCGCCAACGGCCCATCAACTCCTGGTCGTCCCTCACCAGCATCTATCCTCTCGATCGGTCGTCNNCCCTGGCACCACGAGCCACTTCTCCCCTTCCCGCCGGCGACGCGCCCGATCACCGTGACGGTGGTCGCACGGCCTCGTGATCACTGAAGCGGCGGTGCGGAGGGGGGATGCCGAACGAAAGCACTCGGCGGTCACTCGAAGCTGTACCCACTTAGGATGGAGTATCCCGTCATCGGCATTCGAGGAGAGCATGACGACACTGGTCGACGTGACTGCCATAGCTCGGAAGGAGAGCTTCCTCGCTGTCGTCTCGACGCTTCGCCCCGATGCCTCGATTCAGTCCTCGGTCGTCAATGCTGGTGTCATCGTCCACCCCGTGACCGGTGACGACGTGGTGGCCTTCGTGACCTACGGAAAGGCGAAGCTGGCCAACCTGCGAGTTCGCCCACAGATCTCCGTCATTTTTCGCTCAGGTTGGCAGTGGGCGACCGTAGAGGGTGAGGCCGAACTCATCGGTCCTGAGAGTGCCGACGGCGCCGAGGCTGCCGAGCGACTGCGCCTTCTCCTGCGTACCATCTTCGTCGCCGCCGGCGGCGTTCATGACGACCTTGACAGCTACGATCGGGCCATGGTGGAGGAGCGGAGGGTGGCGGTGCTCGTCAAGCCGGAGAGGGTGTACAGCAACTGAGATCGCGGCGCCGGAGATGATCTCTCGTCTTCGCTCCGTGGACCCGACCCGGGCCCCCGGATCGGTTAGGCCATCCGTGGATGCTGGCGACTAGCCAGTCGCCGAGGCTCGGTGTGCGTCCGAAGAAGTCCCGCCACCACCCACGGGATGTGGAACAGGGCGTCGATGGCCAGCACCGCCCCGACCCCGACGGCCATACCTCCGAGCGCGTCGGTCGGGTAGTGCCATCGCAGGACGATGACAGCGGCGGAGACCCCAGCAATGGCCGCCATGGCGGCCAGGAGCATGGCAGGCCGGAGGATCCGAGGCACCACCAGAACTGCCGCGGTGGCAAGGGCCGCCACAGCGGTAACCGTGCCGGAAGGGAACGAGGAGCCGCCGCCGAGGCCGAAGTGACGACCGACGAGTGGCTTCGCCAGGTCCTGGACGATCAAGACAGCGACCACCGGAGCTGTCGCACAGGCCGCGGCGCGCACCCAGTCGCGGGACAGCCCGATGACGAATATGGCGATGGCCCCCACAATGAGGGCGGTCAGCGACCCGAGTGCGACGAAGTCGTGGGCCCAGAGCGACTGGAAGTTCGCCGGAAAGACGCCATCACCCCAGACATCCAGCCGATTGGCCCATGGTCGCCGGATGAATGCCAGCCCAGCCAACGAGGCCAGACCGAGCAAGAAGACGCCTACCACCAACTCCACGGCGTTTCCGCTGGCTGTGATCGAGCGCGGCCCCCGATCGTTCCTGGGAGCCACGACGTCCGATGCCATGGGTCGACATTACGAGTGATGGATGAAGATGTCAGCGCGGCGGCCTGCCGATGACGAGGGCGGCAACGCTACGCCGATGGGGTGCTCCGCTCGGGAGATCGGCCTTCGAAGGCAACCCGGACGGGCGGAGATGCTCCTCAGCTGGCTCGACGGAAGAACGGCAACGGTCGATGCTCACCCCCGTGCGTTCGGATCAATCGACATACCGCCATCTCTGCTCATCGTCGGTCATGGACCAACATGAGTCGCCGTCGTTGGGCACGAATGCCCGAGATGGGGCAGGGCTCCGACTTCCTCGGGCAGAATGCTCAGGGTCGGTCGGCTCCGGTAGCCGAGTCGACATGACCCGCGCCGGCCACCATCTTCCACATGATGACGTGCGGCCCGATAGGTGGCTCCTCCCAGATGGCCCCGTGATCAACGAAGCCGGCACGTCGATAGAGGCCGACAGCAGGCACTCGGGCATTGCACCAAATCAGCCCGCCACCCTGTTCGGAGACGTAGGCCGTCGCTCGGGCGAGGACCCGACTACCGATACCTGCATTGCGTAGGTCTTGCCTGGTCGCCATGCCTCGCAGCCTCCAAGGGGACGTTCCATCGACCCCGGTGCCAACCAGGCCGGGCGGATGCGCATCGGGTGCGACGCGAACACATCCGACGACCTCCCCGTCGACGCTGACGGCGGCGAACGTCGCAGTCAGTGGCTCGTCGTCGTCGGACAGCGCCATGTCGTGTACGAGCCGCTCGGGCCTCAGAACCACCTGACGCAGCTCCCAGGTGGCTGCCGCAGGTACACGCATGACCCGAACGTCCACCCCCGGAAGGCTATCGCCACGGACGGCAACGGTGCCCCGACGCCGCTGGCCCCGAGCGCCATAAGACAGCGTCGGGGGCGGACCCCGGGCACGCCGTCACTGGTGGCAGGCGGCTGGTCATGCTGTCGGCCCTCGACGATCGCATCGCCACCGACCTGGTGACCTCCGCCCTCGCCGGGGTGGAGGAGGGAGAGCTGGTCGACACCAGCTCCATCAGCGCCGAGCGGCGGTGGGCCGTTCAGGCCCTGAACGGTGCCGGTGTGCCCAACTGCGTCCACGACCCAATCATGACGCTGGGCGGGTGCAGCCGGTCTTGCCACACTTGCCCAATGGCGTCTTTGGCCAGGTCGAAAGTCAACAACTCGATACCGGGCCGAGCGACGCCGGTCCGTCGCTACTGGCCGCGCAGCTCCTTCGTCCGGTCGATGTGCTCGATACGTTCCTGGGCCACCAGCCATTCGGTCGACCGAGGCAGCTGGCGCTCACCGGGGTCGTGGTGCCCACCGACCGGGCCGTCGGTCGACGTGCCGCATCTCCGACAGACAGACATGCGCCCATTTGTCTCGGGAGCGTGATGTTCGTCGAGCTGCGAGCCTACGTACGAAGCTTCTGATGAGGCCATGATCCTCCGATCGCACGGTGAGGCCCGCGGGACCCGCACCTTGCCGGAAGGACGACATCGGGCCCGAGCTGGGCGAGCTGGTCCTTCACCCCACCCTACGCTGCAAACCGGTGTCGCGTCCCGACCAACCTGGCATCCACTCTCGGGCGCTTGGACACCGACCGGCAGCTGGTCCGCCGTCTGTCGGTGGATGGTCAGATTGAGACTGCCGCCTCGTTGGACTCGCAGGGGATCATGCTGGCATCCCACTTCTCCTCGACATTGCCGAAGTGCCAGTAGACGGCGGCGGCCACCCACGTCGCCACGAACGCCCCAACGATGATGAAGCCGGCCGTGTTGATGTTGAAACTCTGGAAGAAACTGAAGAAGGGATCGTCCAGGTGCAGCTCGGTGGCGATGAGGCCGAGGATCTCGATCGTGCCGATGAAGAAGGCCACGAAAACCGACAGGCCGGTGATGGTCAGGTTGTAGAAGACCTTGCGGATGGGCTTCGAGAAGGCCCAGTCGTAGGCGAAGTTCATGAAGCACCCGTCGATCGTGTCGAACAAGCTCATCCCGGCGGCGAAGAGGATAGGCAGCGACAGGATGGCCCAGAACGGCAGTCCGCCAGCCACAGCCGTCCCCGCCAGCACCAACAGGGCGACTTCGGTGGCGGTGTCGAACCCGAGGCCGAACAGCACCCCGACGGGGTAGATCTTCCATGGTGTATCGATCTTGCCGGCATAGCCGCCGAAGAACCGGTTCATCAGGCCCCGGTTGTTGAGCTGGCGCTCGAGCTCCTCGTTGTCGAACCTGCCCGACCTCATGTCCCGGTAGACCTTGACAATGCCGACCATGACCACGAGGTTGAGGAGGGCGATCAGGTACAAGAAGCCGCCCGAGACAGAGGTCCCGATGATGTTTGTCGCTGCGTGGAAACCCGACGATCCGTTGCTCACCTGAGCGTCGAGGGCCCGAATTCCAAAGTTCAGGACAACGGCGAGTACGAACACCACGGTCGAGTGCCCGAGTGAGAAGAAGAAGCCGACACTGAGTGGGCGTTTTCCGTCGTTCACGAGCTTGCGGGTCGTGTTGTCGATGGCGGCGATGTGGTCGGCATCGAAGGCGTGGCGCATACCCAGCGTGTAAGCGAGCACACCGGTCCCGAACCCGAACAGTCCGGTCTTCGAGATGTGATAGTGGCGGCCGACGGCGGCCGAGATTAGTCCCCACCCGAGCACGTTCAAGCCGAGAATGAGGGCAGCCATGCCAGCCACCTTCGTCCACTCTTTGCGCGTCAGGCTGCTTTGAAACTTGGCCAAACGTGACGGGACCATGGTCCCGAAGCCTGCGGCGTCGGTCACGAGACATCTTTCTAAGTGAGGTCAGACTGAAAAGATATGGCAATTACGAATGTTATGCAATAGGGAGGGATTCGCTGGAGGCCTGCCCCCCTCTGTGTCGTCGGCAACCCCGGCACGCCCCACCGTTCTCGGCCCCCCTCACTATCCTGTGGGTATGAGCAAGCCGCTCGATCACCTAGAGGACGCGGATTTCTCCACGGTTGAATCCGTTCTCGACTACCTACGCTCCCAAGGTGGGCGGGTGACGTCATCGCGCAGGATCCTCCTCCAAGTGCTCTTCGACGCGGACGGCCACATGAGCGCCGAGGAGTTGGCTGAATCGGTCCAACAGCGGGCTCCCGACGTTCATCTGTCCACCATCTACCGGAATCTCGAGGAGCTGGAGCAGTTGGGAGTCATCTCGCACTCCCATCTCGGCCATGGGCCTTCGAGCTACCTGCTGGCTTCCCACGCCCATGCCCATTTCGTGTGCTCTGAGTGCGGCAGCATGATCGAGGCCCCCGACGAGATCTTTCGCGGACTGGCGCAATCGGCGAAGAGCAAGCTGGGTTTCTCGATCGACCCAAACCACTTCGCCATCCTCGGCCGGTGCTCGAACTGTGCTGACAAGGCCTCACGGGAGTCAAGAGCACACCGATGAGCGCCGGGCAAAGGCCACCCGGCACCTCGTGCTGGCCCGGGCGAGTTTGCCAAGGGTGCACTCGTCACCCATAAGTGCACCTGGTCAACCGGTCATCGAGCGGGCCCCCGGCCGTGGAGACCGCCCGGACCTTTACTCAGCCATAGCGCCCTTCGCCCCACGGCCATCTCCCGGCACGTCCGGCGGGAGGTCGACACCCACCATGAGAAGTCCTCGTCGAACAAGACCGACCCCTGTACGCCGCGTGGGCACACAACACGGAGCCTGCACCCGGGTCGGCCGATCGGTCAGCCCGACAGCCCATTCTGGGCTGTTCGGGGCCCGGTCGTGCCAAGATCAGGCGTGAGCGAGATCGTACGTTGCCGGTTCGACCTCGTCGGCTCCGACGGCTCGACGGCCATCGAGCTGACTGAACCCCTCGGTCAACTGGAAGCGCGAGCGATCGGAGAGGTCGTTTCCGTGCTGGCCGAGGCTGAGGCGTTGGCACGGGCCGGCCGCCACGTGGGCGGATTCGTGGCCTACGAGGCGGCGCCGGCCTTCGATGGTGCCCTGGCCGTGCGAGATGCAGACCCGACGGCGGACACCGCCGACCTTCCCCTGGCGTGGTTCGGCATCTTCGGTGAGCGACACTCAACTCCTGCCCTCCCCCACAGGATCGTCATCCCGCAGCCACCCCGATCAGATCGGTCGCCTGCGGGCTTTCTTACCGAACCGGTTGATATGTCTTCATGGTCGTGTGAGATCAGCCCGGCGGAGCACGGGTCCGGCGTCGAGCGCATCCGCTCCACCATTGCCGCGGGCGGCAGCTACCTGGTCAACCTGACCACTCGGTTTCGACGCCGCTGGCCGGCCACGGATGACCCCTTCGAGCTCTACCAACAACTGGTTGGGGGCCACGGCACGGGCCTCCACGGATTCATCGAAACCACCGATTGGGCCGTGGCCTCGGGCTCTCCGGAACTGTTCTTCGAACTCACTTCGGGACGGTTGACCACCCGGCCCATGAAAGGGACAGCGGCGAGGGGCAGGTGGGCGGACGAGGATGTCCGACACGCCGAGGTGCTCCGCACTTCCGAGAAGGAACGGGCGGAGAATCTGATGGTGGTCGACCTCTTGAGGAACGATCTCGGCCGAGTCTCAAGAACCGGGACGGTCTCGGTTCCCGAACTCTGGCGTGTCGATCGCCATCCGTCGGTATGGCAGCTGACCTCCACCGTGACCGGCACCGTCGATGAGGCCACGGGTGTGCTCGACGTGTTCCGGGCCCTGTTTCCGTCCGGCTCGGTCACGGGTGCCCCAAAGGTGGCGACCATGGAGATCATCAGGGATCTGGAGCAGTCCCCTCGCGGGGTCTATTGCGGTGCCGTAGGCCTCATGGAGGCCGAACCGTCATCGGCCGGCCATGTGACGCGGGTCAGCGCTCGTTTCTCGGTGGCCATCCGCACGGCCGTGGTCGATAAAGTCCGACGGTTGGCCGAGTACGGGTCCGGCGGAGGCATCACCTGGGACTCGTCCGCCGGCTCGGAATGGAACGAGGTGATCATCAAGACGAGTTCGCTGGCCGCGTCGAGGTCGAGCGACTGGAGCAACGGCTTCTTGTTCGAGACGATGCGCTTCGACCCGCAGTCGGTGGACGGCTGCGACACGGGTGTCCGGAATCTCACCGCCCACCTTGCCCGGATGACGTCGTCCGCTGACTACTTCGGGCTCCCGGTCCCCTCCGATCTCCAGGGGGCGGTGGCCCAGGCGGTCGACGGTCTGTCGGTCCCGGGCCGACTTCGGCTGCTTCTCCACCTCGATGGGGGTTTGGAAACCGAGGTCAACCCACTCGGCGATGAGCCGGCAACCGTCCAATGGCTCTGCCTCGACGGCGTCCCGATCGACTCCCGTGACGTCACGCTCTTCCATAAGACCACCGACCGGCGGCCCTACCTCGAAAGGGCCCTCCGCCATCCCGAGGCCGACGATGTGATCCTGGTCAACGAGCGGGGCGAGGTGACAGAGACGACCCGGGCCAACCTCTGTGTCCAGCTCGACGGCAGGTGGTGCACTCCGCCCATCACCTGTGGGCTCTTGCCCGGCATCGAGAGGGGTCGACTCGTCCAGCTCGGTCGGTTGGTCGAGCGGGCCATCACCATCGAGCAGCTCGGCTGGGCCGAGGGACTGGCAACGGTTAGCTCACTACGGGGCTGGCGGGGAGCCAGGGTTCGCCAACCGGGCCAACACTGATGAGCAAGTAGCCGGTCCCGCCAAAGGACGAGGAGTTCGCCGGTCGAAGGGGCGCGCCCCAATGTGGTGAGGGACTCGTTGGGAGGACCGAGCTCGCCCCTACCCCCAGGGGGCAGGATCAGGACATCGGGTAGTCCCTTATCGCGGCTCGGAGCAAGGGTGATCCCCGCCTGATTCCCGTCCGGCGATTGCCGACGTTCACTACGCGGATCGGAACGTCGGCAATCGCCGGACAACCAGCCGCCCGCTTAAAGGCGAAGTCGGCGGGGTATGCCCAGGCGATGCAACCACTGATGGGGCGACCCTTTCCCCTTGGCGCCACCCCCGGGCCCGACGGGACCAATATCGCCGTCTCCTCCGAGATCGCCGACTGCATCGAGGTCTGCCTCTTCGACGCCGATGGCAACGAGGAGAGAGTCGAGCTCCCTGAGCGGACCGCCCATGTCTGGCACGGCCTCCTGCCCGACGTCGGAGAGGGCCAGCACTACGGGCTCCGGGCCCACGGGCCTTGGGATCCGGGACAAGGAGCCCGGTGCAACCCGCAAAAGCTGCTGCTCGATCCCCACGCCACTGCCGTCGACGGCTCCGTTGCCTGGGGACAGGAGGTGTTCGGACACCAGATGGAGGACCCGGATCGGCGAGATGAGTCCGACTCGGCCGACGCCATGCCCAAGTGTGTCGTCACCGGCCGGTCCTTTGACTGGGGCGATGACGCCCGACCCGACACCCCCCTCGACGAGACCGTGATCTACGAGACCCATGTGAAAGGCCTCACGCGCTGCCATCCTGACGTGCCCGAGGCTCATCAGGGGACCTACGCCGGCCTCGCCCACCCCGCCGTCACCGACTACCTGGTCGAACTCGGCGTTACGGCAGTCGAGCTCTTGCCTGTGCACCAGTTCGTGCAGGACTCCCACCTGCTCGACCGGGGACTGCGAAACTACTGGGGCTACAACTCCATCGGCTTCCTCGCCCCCCACGGGGAGTACTGCTCCGCCGGCACCGACGGGAGCCAGGTCGATGAGTTCAAGTCCATGGTGAGAGACCTCCATGCGGCAGGTCTCGAAGTCATCCTCGACGTGGTCTACAACCACACGGCCGAAGGCAACCATCTCGGCCCCACCCTCTCCCTTAAGGGGCTGGACAATCCGGCCTACTACCGACTGGTCGATGATGACCTGGCCCACTACTTCGACACCACAGGCACCGGAAACAGCCTGAACGTCGGCCACCCGGCCGCCCTCCGACTCATGATGGACTCCCTTCGCTACTGGGTGACCGACATGCACATCGACGGCTTCCGCTTCGACCTGGCGACGACCCTCACCCGCCAAAGCGGTGACGCCGACATCCACAGCGCATTCTTGGACCTCGTCCACCAAGACCCGGTCCTCGCCCCGGTCAAGATGATCGCCGAGCCGTGGGACACAGCCGGCTACACGGTCGGCGGGTTCCCCGCCCGATGGTCGGAGTGGAACGGGAAGTACCGGGACACCGTCAGGGACTTCTGGCGAGGAGAGGAGGGCACGCTCAGCGAGTTGGCCCTGCGGATCACCGGCAGCGGGGACATCTACTCATCGAACCGGCGGAGGCCGGCGGCCAGCATCAACTTCATCACCGCCCACGATGGCTTCACCCTCGCCGACCTCACCTCGTACAACGAGAAGCACAACGAAGACAACGGTGAGGACAACAACGACGGTGAGTCCAACAACAGCTCGTGGAACTGCGGGGAGGAGGGGCCGAGCCAGGATCCCGTGGTCAGTCGGCTGCGCCATCGGCAGCGGCGCAACCTGCTCGGCACGCTCCTCTTGTCGGCCGGCGTGCCCATGATCCTCGGGGGCGATGAGATCGGGCGCAGCCAGGCAGGAAACAACAACGCCTACTGTCAGGACGACGAGGTCTCCTGGTACGACTGGAGCAACATCGACAAGAACCTGCTGGCCTTCACCAAGACGGCGCTGGCCTTGCGCCGAGACAATCCGGCCCTGCGGCCTCGTGAGTACCTGCGGGGGCCCGAGGGTGGAAGGCCCCAGATGCTCCTCTACCGGGCCGATGGCCAACAGATGCACGAGCAGGACTGGGGGAACCCGGAGCTGAAGTCGTTGGCCGTCGCCGTCGACGGTCGTCAGATCGAGGACGCCGAGTCAGAGACCAGTGGGGACCGCTTCTTGCTGCTCATCAGCTCCGAAGACGAGACCACCGTGTTCACCCTCCCCCCGGGGCCTCGCCACTGGAAGGTGGTGCTCGCCAGTGGCGAGCCCGGCGAGACGCCCAAGGTCACTGCCGAGCACACGGTGGACGTCGAAGCCCGCTCGCTGCTCCTGCTCCACAGGAGCTGACGACGACCGGCTGGAGTCGACCGAGCCGACCTCGACTACCGGGACCCGACAGGTATGGGAGGTCCTCGCCGATGGGAGGCGGCACGCCGACTGGGTCGTCGGGTCCAAGCGCGTTCGTGAGGTCGAGGGCGACTGGCCCAGGGTCGGCGCCAAACTCCACCACGCTGTTGGGGTGTGCCGCTCTACATCCGCGATTCGACCGCAGTACTCGAGTGCGAGGAGGGGAGCCGACTTGTCCTTGAGGCCAGGATCCGGCCGCTTGGCCGGGCTCGCATCAACTCGTCCTCCGGCCGTCCGAGATCGGCATCGAGGTCGTCATGACCGAAGCCCCCACCTCGGCGTCGGCCCGAACGGATTGGTGGTGGCCAATCTCCTCGCCGACCGGGGGTGGGAGGTGCTCGTCCTCGAGGCCGAGCATGAGCCGGGAGGTGCCGTCCGGACGGGGGATCTCACTCTGCCCGGCTACCGGCACGACCTGTTCAGCGCCTTCTATCCGCTGGGAGCGGCGTCCCCAGCCATGACGCCGGAGGGGAGATCACCGGGAGGTGGGACTCGAACGACGAGCAGGCTTCACCAGTAGCTGTTCTATCGTCCGATACCGGGTCTCGGGCGCCGGGGTACCTTCGTCGATGGACTGTTCCTGGCCTCGGCCAGCGCCCATCGCGCAGGCGGGGTCCATGGAGCGTGCCGGGCCTACGCCGCGCACGCGGCAATCGCTTCGCCGGGCCGGCTGGACGAAGGTCGCCGGGGCCTCTTGGCCGCTCAGGAAGAGATCGAGCGCTCCTGGCGGGCGTCAAGTTTGTCGAGGTCCGAAAGCGTCAGCTGGTGGATGGCGGAGACGGCCAAGGGGGCCGGCGCCGTGATCACCGGCAGTGCCGTCAATCGGATCGTGCGCTCGCGCACGCCCCGCCCGGCTAGTCGGGCCCACCGGCGTCTGCGCTTGGCCCCGAGCAGAATGACGTCCGCCGAGCGCTCCTCGGCCATGGCGGCAATGCACTCGGCCACATGCCGGTACGGCGCCCGCCGCACGCTCCCGCTCGTTCGGATCCCTTCCTCGCGAAGCCGGACGATCGCTTCGGTGAGCAGGCGCGTCACCTCCTCGTCGGTTCGCAGGGTGACTCCGCCGCCGGCGACCACGTGCTCGTTCACGTGAAGTACGTGCACCGAAGCGCCCGACTGCTTGGCTAGGGCAACGGCGAAACTGAGGGCGACGTCGCTCCCCGGGCTGTTATCAATGGCGACCAGCAGTCGTTGGAACATTGCGCCTTTCCAAGGGGGAGCCACTCCGCCCAGTGGTACCTGACAGTGTCGGCTCCTACATGTTTCCAACATGTTAACTCACCGGGTTGGTGCGGCGGGTCAGGAGTCTCGTACTCTCGGGTCTCACGAAAAGCCTTCCCGACCCCGTGCGAAAGGAGCATGGGCCGCCAGCCACCTCGGTGGCCATGTAGCCCACGATCGCCGATGCCGAACTGTTTGATCGTGCAGCACATCGCACCCGAATCGAGTTTCGCCATCGGCCAAGTCCTGGACGAGGCGGGGGTGGCGCTCGACGTCCGCTTGGTCTTCGAGGGCCACCCCTTGCCGACAGGCCTGGACGGGTTCGAGGGCCTCGTGGTCATGGGCGGGCCCATGTCGGCCGCCTCGGATGACGGGTTCCCCTCACGCGGGTCCGAGCTCGCACTGATCAGTGACGCTTTGGAACGCGGCATCCCGACCCTCGGCGTCTGCCTCGGCGCCCAGCTGCTGGCCGTTGCCGCCGGAGCGGCCGTCTACCCGGGAGCGGCGGGTCCCGAGATCGGGTGGGGCCCCGTCAACCTGCTCCCCGCCTGCGGCGACGACCCACTGTTCTGCGGTCTGCCGTCCAGCCTGACTGTCATGCACTGGCACGGGGATACGTTCGACCTGCCGGCCGGGGCCATATCGCTCATGAGCAACGACAACTACCCCAACCAGGGCTTCCGGATCGGGGCAGCGGCCTGGGGGGTGCAGTTCCACCTGGAGGTCACCGAGCCCGCCGTCGAGGGCTTCATCGCCGAGTTCACCGCCGAGTCGGAACTGGCCCCGGGCGGTTCGGCCGGCATCCGCCAGGCCACCGCGCCCTCGCTCGCCTCCCTGGCCCAGTCGAGCGGCCTGGCCTTCCAGCGCTTCGCAGACCTGGTCGTGGCCCGGGTGCAGCACGACGACCTGGTCGACTCGCCTTAGCCAGGCCACGCTCCGAGGCCGGCGGCGACCCTTCTGTTTCGGGGCGATGAACTGTGGCAAATTAATTTGCCTCTGAGGCAAACTAGGTTCATAGTCGCTCCATGGAGCTCGACGCAGTCCTCTCATCCATCGCCAGCACCCTGCATGAGGAGCGGGTGAGGGCCGGTCTCACATTGGAGCAGCTGGCCGAGCGGGCCGACCTGTCGCCGGCCCACCTGTCCCGCCTGGAATCAGGAGCGCGTCAGCCCTCGGTCGCCGCCCTCATCACCTTGTCACGGGCCCTCGGCATCTCACTCGGCGCCCTGCTCGGGGAAGGGAAGGGCGGCTCGCCCATCACCATCTACTCGGACCGGGAGCCCACCCATGTGGCCAACGGCCTCACGGTGTCGGCCTGTAGCGGATTCCCCGGCTCGACGGCGTTGGAAGCCCTGCACATCACCATCGAGCCCGACCGCGTCCCACCGGCCATGGCCACACACCGGGGCGAGGAGTGGATCCACGTCATCTCGGGCCGGCTGCGCCTCGAGTACGGGGACGAGGTCCACATAGTCAACGCCGGCGCCGCCGCACACTTCGACGCGGCAGAGCCCCATCGCCTCGGAGCCGACGGCCGGACCACCGAGTTGTTGGTCGTGGCCGTCGACCGGCCCCGTGACGACCGCACCCACCCGCTGTTCCCATCATCGACCATCGGCCACTAGGCCCCGACCCGGAGGTACAGACATGACCATGACTTCTGATCTCGAAGGGACCGGCGAGAAATTCTCCGCAACCCAACTGATGGAGGTGCGGTCCCGAACACGCAAGGCGGTCCACCTGATCGCCGACCAGGTACAGGTGGGCATGGTCGAAGAGGACGCGAAGGCCATGGCCCGCGACACCCTCTCGGAGCTCGGGATGCGCCGTGGATGGCACCACATCATCGTTCGCTTCGGTCCGAACACCACGAAGGACTTCATGGAGCGCTCCGAGCCCGGCGTGGTGCTCGGGGCCGACGACATCTTCTTCGTCGACATCGGCCCGATCTATCAGGGCACAGAGGGGGACGCCGGAGACACCTTCGTGGTCGGCTCCGACCCCGAGCACCACCGGGCGAAGCTCGAGGTCCGAGACATATGGGACCAGGTTCGAAACGAGTGGTTCACGAGCGGGACCACTGGCCGCGAGTTGTACGACTTCGCCATCGAGACGGCGGAGGGGCTCGGATGGAGGCTCAACCTCGACCTTTCGGGTCACCGCCTGTCGGACTACCCGCACTCGGCCCACTACGACGGCGCCCTGGCCGAGGTCGACTTCAGGCCCAGCCCCAGCCTGTGGGTCCTGGAGATCGCCATCGCCCATCCCGAGCGCCCATTCGGGGCGTTCTACGAAGACCTGCTGCTCGAGGACCAGTCGTTCCCCGAGTAGCGACCTCGCCCTAGCCGTCCGGGAGGGGCCCGAGCCCCTCCCGATCACCACAACATCCGTTGCATCCCGTGGGAACCCCGCTCAAGGAGTGATGACACCGTGACACTGACCCGCAATTCCGCCGCACCACCGACGACCAAGCACCAGGTGGGCCTGAAGAAGAACGTCCTCGGCTTCCCTGCCCTGTTCGCCCAGTCGGTAGCCCTCATCTCCCCGACCATGACGGCCGTGTTGATCATCCCCCTGGCGTTCTCAAGTGCCGGTGAGGGCACCTGGCTGGCCTACGGGTTCGGGACGGTGATGCTGCTGTTCGTGGTGTTCTGCCTCAACCAGTTCGCCAAGCGGTCGTCGTCGGCCGGAACCATGTACGCCTATACCGGCCGAGGCCTCGGGCCCACGGCCGGGGTCTTCTCGGGCTGGACCTTGATCTGGTCGTACCTCTTCATCGCCGTGGCCGGCATGTGCGGGTTCGCTGTCTTCGCGCAGCAGCTGCTCGGTGCCCTCGGCTACCACGGAGCGGTGTCCCCGATAATCTTCTTCGCCATCAGCGCCCTGGCCGGGTGGTTCATCGCCTTCAAGGACATCCGGGTCTCGTCCATCCTCACCCTCGTCCTCGAGGCGGCCTCGGTGGCGTGCATCCTCTCGCTGGCCTTCATCATCTTGTTCAAGCACGGCTTCGTCGTCGACACCGCCCAGACCCACCTCCATGGGGTGAAGGTGCACGGCATGGCCCTCGCCGTCGTGGCCTGCATCTTCTCCCTGGTCGGCTTCGAGAGTGCCACCACCCTTAGCGGGGAGTCGAAGAACCCCCTGAAGAACGTCCCGAAGGCGGTCATCTGGAGCCTCATCGCCACCGGCGCCTTCTTCGTGTTCATGGCCTACGTCGAGGTCTACGGAACCCGGCACTACTCCACGCCGCTGAACGAGCTGGCCGCCCCGCTCAACACCTTGTCGGACATCTACGGAGTCAGCTGGTTCAAGATCCCGCTGTCCATCGGGGCCATGGTGAGTTTCTTCGGGCTCTCTCTCAGCTGCCTCAATGCCGGATCGAGGATCATCTACCCGATGGCCAGGCACGGCATCTTCAGCGCCCATCTCGGCAAGGCCCATGCCACCAACCGCACGCCCCACATCGCCGTCACCGTCTACATGGCGTTGATCTTCTTGGTGCCCACCTTCCTCGAGATGTTCACCAACCCACTGACCACCTTCGGCGACGCCGGGACACTGGCCGCCTTCGGCTTCTTGTTGGCCTACTTCCTCATCGCCATCGCCGCCCCGGCGTACCTGAAGAAGATCGGTGAGCTGCGGCCAGGGCACATCGTGCTGGCCGTGGTGGCGCTGATCTGCCTGATGGTGCCGACGATCGGCAGCTTCTACCCGCTGCCCCCCTACCCGGTGCGCACCTTCCCCTACATCTTCTTGGCCTGGATGCTGGTCGGTGCCTGCTGGCTCTACATTGTCAGCCGCCGTCGGCCCGGCATCCTCGGTGAGATCGAGGTCGACCTCGAGCGGGGACCCGATCCCGACGACGTGCTCATCGACATCCACGACTCGGTCGCCGAGGCCCAGCTGATCGCCGAGGCGTAGAGCCTCTGGCCCTCGCCACGCCCTGAACCGTCAGACGGCTCTCCTCACCCTCTGACGGTTCAGGGCAACACCTCTGCGTGGGCCCGACCGGGAGCACGTGTGGCGAGCAACGGGCTGCGGCCTCCTCGCCCAGACGGCACCGACGGGGCCAGTCGGGCTGTGACTCGGGCATGACTGGGCGTGGGTCCGAGAGACGGTCCATTGCCATGGGCGCCGGCGAGGTCGACCGCCCACGACGGGCGAACGAGGGGATGGGGCAGTGAAGCTGGGGCGAGGGCCTGACCGCACAGGCCCCGAAGGTGGCGAACCTGTGTGTCCCAAGCCATGTGCCTGCCGGCCGATTGGGAGTACCGACCACGGGCGGACGGCGAGCGAGCCGCCCCGCACCGAGGAGATCGGCGACGACTCGCCCAGACCTCCAGTCGTTCAGGCGGCGATGGCCAGGCCCTCGGCCCGGACCAGCGAGATCTGCGAGATCTTCTCGGCCACGGAGGGGGCGAGACGGAGCATCGAGCGGAACTCACTGGCTGAGCAGACGAAGACCGACAGATCAGAGGTGGCCGTCACTGTGGCCGCCCTCAGCCTGGCATTGAGGAGGCCCATCTCGCCGAGGAAGTCTCCGCTCGCCACGTTCGCCACGGTGACCGCTCCGCTCGCCGTCTCCCGGGTGACCTCGGCGATCCCGTCGGCGATCACGATGAACTCTTTGGCCGCCGCGCCCTCGCGGATGAGGACCTGGCCCTCGCTCAGCACCAGGTGGGTGAAGAGTGTGTCGAGGCTGCGAAGCTCCGACTTGGAACATCCGGCGAAGAGCTCGAGTTCGTTGATCCGGCTTCGCTGGACGAGTTCCATGGCAAATGCTCCTTCATGCGGGGATGGGTGCGCTTGCTCCAGTATACCTTCTCTATCTGTAAAACACATCACCCCTAAACCAATGATCGTTAGACACGATAGTGAGGATCGCCTGGTCCGAAGGGGTATCCCCCACTGAGAGCGTTGGACCAGGTTCGCATTGGTCACGCAGGGCGTGATGGGCCCCGGTCAGGGCTCGGCCACCGTCCAACCCCGGCGACGCAGCTCGGCGGCCAAGAGCTGGTCGGGGAGCCGACGGGCGGCCACCTCGTCGGCCGAGGACCGAGTCGCCGGGCGGGCGAAGGAGCGTGTGGTCGCAGCGGTGGTGGCGGCTGGGCCTTCCCCATCCGCCTCCGCCTGGAGTCGGGCGATGAACGAGTCCACCTCGTCACGGGTGAACTTTCCAGCGGCTTGGCGCTGGGTGAAGCCCATGGGCCCACGGGCGTCCCTGAAGCCGGCGTGGCCGGCGTCATGGAGGAGCTCCAACAGTTCGGCGACCTGTCGGGCCGGTGCCTGGGGGCCCGACGGTTGACCGAATGCCATGACCGAGTCTCGTCGATGTGGGCTAGGGGCGCATCATCACCTTGACGTGATCTGGACTTCTGGCCGCGGCCAGCGCATAGGCATCGGCCGCCTCGGCCAGGGGGAAGCAGTCGGTGAAGATGCCGTCGGTGCGAAGTCGACCGTTCGCCACCAGGGGCACGAGCTCCTTCCACGTCTGGTGGACCGGGGCCGTGGTCATACGGAGGGTGATGCTCCGGAACAGACCCATCAAGATGGGCAGTGGGTAGGGCTCGAGGCCGTGCACGCCGATGACCGAGATCGTGCCCCCGGCAGCCACGATGGAAAAGGCGTCGTTCAATGTGGCGTCGAGGGCCACGGCGTCGATCACCGCGTCGGCCCCCCTTCCCCCGGTCGCTTCGAGTACCGCTTGCACCGTCTCGCCCTCGATAGGGATGGCCCCCGAGTCGGCGGCTCGGAGACGACGGCCGGCAACCGGGTCGGCCCCGAAGACCCGCCCGGCCCCGAGGGCCAGCGCCGAGCGCACGGCGCACAGCCCGACGGCCCCGAGGCCGAGGACGACCACGGTGCCCCCGATCGGGATGTCGGCACGCTTTGCCCCGATCCAGCCGGTGTTCAAGTTGTCGGTGAGCAGAAGGGCTGTCTCGTCGTCGACGCCCTCGGGGATCTGGAGCATCTGGAAGTCGGCCGAGGGCACAGCCACCATGGTGGCCTGGCCGCCGCCCAACTCGCCTGCACCGAAGACCTTGGGTCCGTGCACACAGGTCACCGGATCGCCGGTGGCACAGCCTGCGCAGTGTCCGCAACCGGTCACCGAGGCGGTGAGGACCCGGTCGCCGGCCTTGAACCGGTGGACGTCGGGGCCGACCTCGACCACCGTTCCCAAGAACTCGTGGCCGATGGCCAGTCCGCCGCCCGATGAGAGGTCGCCGTCGTAGAAGTGGAGGTCCGACCCGCAGATCGACGTGGCGTCGACGGCGACGACGCACCCGCCCGGGCCGGGCACATCCGGGTCGGGTGCCTCTTCCACCCGTACCCGGCCCTTGCCTTCGATGACTACGTGGCGCACTCGGTCCCCCTGGCGTTGGCTCCCCGACGAAATTTCGTCGTTGTGTACTGTAGCGAGGAGGCACGGCGGACGTGCTGAGCCGAAAGGGACCGGGGGGCGTATGCGCAATCCGCACGCGGGTCAGCCGTTTGACACATCCGACGAAGCGATCGCTGAGGCCCTGCTCGACGTCAGCATTCCGACGCTCATGCTCTCGCTCGTCCACATGTCGGGCGACCCCGAGCTCATCCGGGGTCGGCTGAAGCCGGCCGGCCTCTTCTTGAACGAGGTACAGGGCTACATGTCCGAAGAGGACAAGGCCGAGGTCCGGGCCATCGCCCTCCAGGTCATCGCCGACTACCGGGACCGGGGCTGTCCCGAGCCCGAGCCCCTGTCCGCCGAACTCGTCCACGAGATGATGGGCTGGTTGGTGTGCGAGGACGTCCCGGCCGAGTACGTCCCCATGCTCATGGAGGAGATGGAGTTCGACGGCACCGATAGCCGCCGGGTGGACGTCCCGGCCGACCTGGCCGCCCGCCAGGCCTTCCCGGTCGTGGTCATCGGGTGCGGGCAGTCGGGTCTGCTGGCCGGTATCCGCCTGAAGGAGGCGGGCATCCCCTTCACCATCATCGAGAAGAATTCGGGCGTCGGCGGCACCTGGTGGGAGAACTCCTACCCCGGTGCCCGGGTGGACGTCGGCAACCACTTCTACTGCTACAGCTTCGAGCCGAGCGATGAGTGGACGGAGTTCTTCGCCCAACAGCCCGAGCTCCAGAGGTACTTCGAGTCGGTCATGGACAGACACGGCATCGAGCCCCACATCAAATGGGACACCGAGGTGCTCGGGGCCGCTTGGGATGACGACGACGCCACCTGGTCGGTCCGGGTCAGGGCGGCCGACGGGACCGAGTCCACGGTGTCGGCCCGGGCCGTCATCTCCGCCGTCGGACAGCTCAACCGCCCGAACCTCCCCGAGATCGCCGGCCAGGACTCCTTCGAGGGCCCGTCGTTCCACTCGGCCCGATGGGACCATGACGTGAAGCTGGCCGGCAAGCGGGTGGCCATGATCGGGGCCGGGGCGAGCGGATTCCAGATCGCCCCGGCCATCGCCCCAGAGGTCGACCGACTGACCGTGTTCCAGCGCACGGCCCAGTGGATGTTCCCCAACCCGAACTACCATCAGGCAGTCGGGCCCGGGGTCAAATGGGCCCTCCGCCATCTCCCCTTCTACGGGCGTTGGTATCGCTTCCTCATCTTCTGGCCAGGATGCGACAAGGGGCTGGAGGCGGCCAGGGTCGACCCCGACTATCCCGATCAGCAGGTGGCCATCAGCGCCAACAACGAGCTGACTCGCCAGATGTTCACGAGCTGGATCGAGAGCCAGATCGAAGGCCACCCCGACCTGCTCGAAAAGGTCATCCCCGACTACCCGGCCACGGGCAAGCGGACGCTCCAGGACAATGGAAGCTGGCTCCGCACCCTGACCCGGGAGAACGTCGAACTCGTCCGTACCGGCATCGACCACATCGAGCCAGACGCCGTCGTCACCGTCGACGGCGAGCGGTACCCGGCCGACATCATCGTCTACGCCACCGGGTTCCACGCCGCCAGGGCCCTGTGGCCGATGGACATCGTGGGCCGCGACGGCGTCAACCTGCGGGAGATGTGGGGTGAGCGGCCGGCCGCCTATCTCGGCATCACCGTCCCGGGCTTCCCCAACTTCTTTTGCATGTACGGCCCGGGCACCAACCTGGCCCACGGGGGCAGCCTCATCTTCCACTCCGAGTGCCAGATGCGCTACATCACCCAGTGCATCGAAGAGCTCGTGGTGACCGGACGGCGGACCATGGAGCCCCGTCAGGACCGCTACGAGGACTGGCACGAACGAAGCCAGGCCGAGATCAAGACTCTCGTGTGGGCTCAGCCGTCGGTCAAGCACTCGTTCTTCAAGAACTCGCACGGGGAGATCCACGGGCTGAGCCCATGGCGCCTGGTGGACTACTGGAACTGGACGAAAGAGCCCGACTTCGAGGATTTCATCGTCCGATGACCGCGGCGGCCGTTCCCACCAGGGTGAGCACCCGGGACCGACTGACCGAGGCGGCCGAGCGGTGCCTCAGGCGCTCGGGGATCAGGCGGACCACCATGGTCGACATCGCCAACGAGGCCGGGGTCTCGCGAGGACTCGTCTACCAGTATTTTCCGGACAAGTCGGCCATCATCGTCGCCACCCTGTCCCAGATCGACGAGTCGTTCTGGCGCAATGCCCAAGCCCGGGTGTCGGCCGTCGACGGTATCGCCGCCCAGGTGACCGAGGCCGTACTCCTGACCCGTTCCCACATGCCCGGGACGTTGGCCCTGCAGTTGAAGGCGGCCGAGCCCGGTGCGTTCGCCGCAACCGTCGGGGTAGGCATCCGAGAGCTCATGCCGGCCATGTCCAGGTTCTGGCATGTCTACATCGAGGCGGCCCGCGAAAGCGGCGAGATCCGCCCGGACGTGGACGTCGCCCATGCCAGTGAGTGGATCATGCGCATGCTCTTCTCACTCATCACCATGCCCGGCGACTCAGTCAATGCCGACGACCCGAAGAGCCTGCGGCGCTTCATCGACGAGTTCCTCGTCCCCGGGCTCGGTTAGCCGCCGGGACGGACTGGGCTCCTGGCGGGGCCAACCGCCGATGCGAGAAGTGGGGCACCTGGCATCTCGGTCCCTCGTGAGTGACGCCGAGGCCTCACCCCTCAGTTGCTCTGCCGTGCCGGCCGTTGGAGGCCA
>PLSY01000380.1 GCA_003164275.1 Acidimicrobiaceae bacterium
AGGCCACGACCTCAACCACTGCGCGACCGGCGCTGAGTGCCGACACCATCTGCAACCAAGCCATCGCCTCGGATGCAGTAGTCACCCAAGCGACCATCACGGCATGCAATACCGCCAACGTGCCCACCGAGCACAAGTGCACCACCGGTCCGTCGGTCTATGAGGCCTACATCCCGACCGGCAACGACGCAATCCTGCGACTCGGCTACAAGCCCCAGGTCTACGACAGCGCGTCCTTCTTCGTCAGCGAACTCCAACAGCTCTGTGGCGACTCGATACCAGCGGGGGAGACTCCGCCAGGAACGCCCCTGACCTTGGACAAGGTGCGAGCACTCATCCAAGCCGCTACATCGGCGTCTGGAGCATTGTCTGCCCCAACGACTACGGCAGCCAGTGCCGCTCCGGCGNNTGCGCAACGGTCATCGCCCAGGACAAGAGCGTCGCCTCCAGCTCGAGCGGGGGCATTCCTGCGGACGTAGCTACTGCCCTGGCCACCGCGTGCTCGCCGACGGAGTTCCAGGCGGGCATCACCCAGGTCCTGCCCGCCGCCGAATCATCGATGGCGCCCAACCTGTCCAACGGCCTCATCGCGATGATTTGCCCGGCCAACCCGCACACCAAGCTCTGCCCCTGAGTCGGGCCCGGCCCCGCCCACGGCCGACCAGGCTGAACCACTACTGGCAATAACCCACAAATCAGCGCCGAGATTCTGCCCGGAAGAAAACCGGTCCGCAAACACCTGTGCGACGACGCTGACCGTGTTTCGGGACGCCGCCTCGCTGATCCTTGCGGGTATCGCGCTCTACGGGTTGGCTTGGGTCGTAGCCGTCTGGTGAGATTCACTGTGATCTTGACGGGAGTGGCACCCCGATCACGACCACGCCGGAAGTAGCCTGCGATCCGTATGGCGGAACTGCTCGCATCAGATCCCACGACGATCGGCCCTTACCGGCTGATCAACCGCATCGGCACCGGCGGCATGGGTGTCGTCTACCTGGTGCTCGGCCCTGACGGGAGCCAGGCCGCGCTGAAACTCATCCGCGCTGAGCTGGCCGATGACCCCGCCTTCCGGGCCCGCTTCCGACGGGAGGTCGAGGCCGGCCAACGCGTGGGCGGGGTGTGCAACGCCAAATACCTCGCCGCCGACTTGGACGCCGAGCGCCCCTACCTCGTCACCGAGTTCGTACCCGGTGGCAACCTGGCGGACTTCGTGGCCACGAACGGCCCGCTGCCGGGAGACCAGGCGGTGAGTCTCGCCGTGGGGCTGGCCGAGGCACTGGTGGCGATGAGCTCGGTGGGCGTCATCCACCGCGACCTCAAACCGTCGAACGTCTTGATGGGAGCTTCGGGTCCCAAGGTGGTCGACTTCGGGATCGTCCACGCCGCTGACGGCACATCTCTGACCCAGACCGGGTTGACGGTCGGATCGCCGTCTTGGATGGCACCCGAACAAGCCGTGGGCCATGGCGGGTCGGCCGCCACTGACGTGTTCTCGTGGGGAGCCACGGTGGCGTTCGCCAGCACGGGCCGCTCGCCGTTCGGCGAAGGCCGCCCGGACGCCGTGCTCTACCGCGTCGTGCACGAGCCCCCGGATCTGGTCGGGCTCGACCCGCGCCTCGAGCCCCTGGTCCGCCGAGCATTGGAGAAGGACCCTGCACGCCGCCCCTCGCCGGACGATCTGCTCCTCGGCCTGGTCCGTACCGCGATGCCGGGGGTGGTCCCCGCGGGTGGCGCAGACGCCATGACGACCGCCGTCCTCGACCGCACTTGGCACCAGGGCGCGCCTCTCGTCCCACCTCCCTTCCTCCCACCACGGGGCACGGTCGGACCACCGGCACCAGATGAGGAGCCAGGTGGGCGACGCAAGCTCTGGTGGCTGGGCATTGCCGCCTTCGTCCTGGTTGCCGCCGTCATAGCCGGTGGCATCGCCCTGGCCACCAAGTCCAGCAACAAGCAGGCGAGTTCGACGACAAGCACCGGGGTGAAGTCGGTCGTGACGACGACCACCGCCGCCTCTGGGGCGACGACCACGTCAACTACGTCTGCACCGGCGGCCACGGTCTCGGCACAGCTCTCGCAGGTGGTCTGCCCTACGACGTATGGGCTGCAGCCGGATGGCACGCCCAGCTTGCCGTCGACGGTGGCGAAATCGGTCCCTTCCGGTCTGGTGAGCCAGATCGCCGTCTACACCGACGCCCAGGGGGACATGCAGATACTCGCCCCCACCGGCTGGGCGTGTTCTGCCACCATCGGGGCCGATGGCAGCAGCGTGCTCGCAGCGTTCCCGGAGGGCCAGCCCAATCCCACGACTTACAGCTCCACTCCCAGCACCGGTGAGCAGGTCGTTGGTAGTCAGGCAAGCGCCTGTTCGAGTTGCAACTACGTACAGACCACGCCGGTGTTCACCGCTGCAGCGGCTCAGTGCGCCATCGACTACGCGGGAGAGCCGGCGGTGTGCCCTGGGCCTTATGCCAGGGAGTCGATCGACGCGATCGGCGATGGGATCGTTGGGTTCCTGGACCCACCAGGTGTCAAGGGATCGGGCGCCGGCTCTGGTGGTGTCTACCCGGCGAACGGCGTAGTGACGTACCACCCAGGGTCGGCAGGTTCCCAGCCGAGCTACATCGAGACCTGCACGCTCCCGGACAGCCAGCACTCCCTGTGCACCGCTGCCCTGGACAACTTCGTTCTCGCCTACGGCTCGCAGTGAGAAGGCTCGGACGAGTCTGCGTGCCGAAGTGCCCATAACCCACTCTGACCTGGGCTTTTACCCCTCCGTATGAAAATCGAGGGATCAGCGTATGAAACGTGTGCACGCCCGGGTGCTCCGTCCCAGGTCAACTACTTACGTGAACACCCCACCAACAGGCGTTCTCGTAAGGGTCGCCAAAGCGTTATCGAAAGTCCCGGAATCTCGCCG
>PLSY01000023.1 GCA_003164275.1 Acidimicrobiaceae bacterium
CTGGCTGTGATCGACGTGCGAGAGGACGGCCTGTGGCTCACCGAACTCGCGCCCGGCGTGGACGTGGCGACGGTGTTGGCGGCCACCGGGGCGCCGCTGATACTCAATGAGTTCCTCGCCTTGCCCTCGCCGGCCGACTCCGCCTGACCTCCGGGGCGAAGAGGCCGGCGCCTCGCGCGGGCCTCTTACGGTTTCGGCGTGCGACTCCTGGAACGGTGACGCAAGGACGAAGTGCCGGTTCCGGTTCGTATTCGGTTCCACAATGCCGCATGGCCCCAGGCCTCGCCCAGCCAGCGGAGAACGACGCGTTGCATGATCCTTCGCTCCGTTGCTGGCGCTCGTCGTTGCCGTTCCTATCGACCGCTTGGCGAGCCAGAGTCGCGAGGATTTCTTATGGTCCCTTGAGCTGTCGAGCGACTCCCGAGGGATCTGGGCGTTTTATCAAGGCGGAGCGAAGACATGCGTTGAGAGCGCTCTTGTTCATGAGATCGAGGTAGCGCAGGGATTCGGTGGCATCGATGACCTCGCTGGTGGACACAGCGAAGCCCAGGCTTTGTCCCTGCTCGCTGCACCGACTGGCGAAGTGGATGTGGGCATGCACCATTTATCTCACTCCGCGGCGGACAAGCGGGTGTCAGCGTTCAAGTATTTCCCTAGTGCTTGACGAAGTCGTTCAAGTAATTCCCTACCTCCACGTTCACGTAATTCCCTACCCCTGAGGGTGGGGATCCCCCCACCGGGCTCCTTGTTCCACTAATCGCTTCGCTGTCCCCCGAGGAGAGCGAGTCGCTGTTGACAAGGAGAAGTTTTGACGTGAAGGACATCGTCGAGTTGTTGATGCACTGGCATGCCGGCCGCCCGAAAGTGGTGGTGGCTGCCAGCCTGGGAACGGACCCCAAGACCGTCCGGAAGTACGTGGCCAAGGCCGAGGAGGCCGGGATCTCCCCCGGGGGCCCGCCGCTGTCGCAGGCCGAGTGGGGAGCGCTCGTTCGGGGCTGGTTCCCCGAGCTGGTCGACGCCCGGGCCCGCAGCCTCACCTACGCATCCGTCCACGAGCACCACGACCGGATCGAGGGGATGCTCGAGACCAACACTGTCGCAACGGTGCACCAGCGCCTGCGGGACGAGCACGGTCTTGCCGTCGGGATCACGAGCTTCCGCCGCTACGTGTGGCTCGAGTTCCCCGAGCAGGCCACCGCTGACAAGGTGACCGTCATGCGCCCCGACGTCGAGCCCGGCGAGGAGGTGCAGATCGACTACGGGCACCTGGGCAAGTGGCTCGACCCGAGGACCGGCAAGTTCCGCCGGGTGTGGGCGTTCGTGATGGTGCTCGCCTTCAGTCGCCACATGTTCGTGCGTCCTACGTTCTCGATGAGCCAGTCCGAGTGGACGGCGGCACACGTCGAGGGCTTCGACTACTTCGGCGGTGTGCCTCGACGGCTGATCCCCGACAACCTGAAGACCGGCGTCATCAAGCCCGACATCTACGACCCCGGGCTCAATCGGTCCTATGCGGAACTGGCCGAGCACTACGGCGTTCTCATCGACCCCGCACGTGCACTGAAGCCAAAGGATAAGGGAGCTGTCGAGGCCGGGGTGCTGACCGTCGAGCGCTGGGTGCTCGCCCCACTGCGCAACCGGCGGTTCTTCTCGCTCGCCGATCTCAACCAGGCGATCGCCACCCAGGTGGCCATGGTGAACACCCGCCCCTTCCGGGGTGAGGCCACCTCGAGACAGGACCTCTTCGACGACCAGGAACGGGCAGCCCTCCGCCCGCTGCCCACCTCCCGCTACGAGCTGGCGGAGTGGAAGAAGGCGACCGTCAGCATCGATTACCACCTCGCGGTGGACCACCGGTTCTACTCCGTGCCCTACCAGCTGGTGCGTCGGCGCCTCGACGTGCGGGTGACCACCACCACCATCGAGATCTTCGATGGCCACAAGCGGGTGGCCTCCCACCTCCGAGAGCACGGCGCACGCCGCTACATCACCGACCCGGCCCACATGCCGAAAAGCCACCGGGCCCACCTGGAGTGGACGCCGTCGAAGCTGGTGGCCTGGGGTGAGGCGGTCTCTTCGGACACCGGGGTGTTCGTCGAGCGGCTGCTCGAGTCCCGACCCCACCCCGAGCACGCTTACCGGGCCTGCCTCGGGCTGAAGAAGCTCGAACGCCAATACGGGCCAGAGCGACTCTCGGCCGCGTGTGCCCGGGCGCTCGCCATCGGCTCGATCAGCTACAGCTCGGTCAAGTCGATCCTGGCCGAGGGCCTCGACCGCCTGGCCCTCCCCGGGGACGAGGCGACCCCGCCGCCCCCCGCCCACGAGAACCTGCGCGGTGCCACCTACTGGAAGGAGGAGGCGTGATGCTCACCAACGCCACCACACAGAAGCTCATCGACCTGGGATGCAAGACCATGGCCGAAGCGCTGTCCGACCAGCTCGCCAACCCGGGAGGCTTCGCCGAGCTCCCCTTCTGCGACCGCCTCGGCCTCCTCGTCGACAAAGAGGCCGATGCCCGCGACTCCCGACGTCTGAAGATGCGGCTCAAGGTGGCGAAGCTCCGCTACCCCGCCTCGGTCGAGGACCTCGACCTCCGGGCACCGAGGGGCCTCGATCGGGGCCTCGTGATGGAGCTGGCTGCCGGGTCGTGGGTGACACGCCACCACAACGTGGTCCTCACCGGCCCGACCGGGGTGGGCAAGTCCTACATCGCCTGCGCACTGGCCCAGGCGGCCATCCGGGCCGGGCACAGCGCCTACTACGTGCGTGCACCCCGGCTCGCCGAAGACCTCGCGGTGGGACGGGCCGACGGCCGCTACGGTCGCCTGCTCGCCCACCTGGCCAGGACTGAGCTCGTCGTCCTCGACGACTTCTTGCTCACCCCGGCCTCCGTCGAGGTCTGCCGGGACCTCTTGGAGGTGATCGAGGACCGTGCCCAGCGGCGCTCGACGATGGTGGTGAGCCAGCTGCCGGTCGATGCCTGGCACCCAGCGATGGCGGACCCCACCTTGGGCGAGGCGATCTTGGACAGGCTGCTCCAGGCGTCGCACCGGATCGCCCTTACCGGCCCGTCCATGCGTCGACGGGACCCCGAGGGCGACCAACCCGGGAGCGGCGGGTGATCCTCTGGCTCCGAGTCCTCTTGAGCACCTGGCTGGTCGCCCCCGCAACCAGCGTGGTCGCAGACGTCCAGCCGTCAACGGCCCATGAGGACGGCGACCAAACGCCGCCCCGCCCCCGGAGCCGGGGACCCCCACCGGCAAAGCAGTCCGGTCAACGGACGGCGAGGCCCGCCGGCAACGGCACCTGCTCCATCCACTCCGACCCCGTCCTATCCGCCCACCACCCGGGCTGAAGAAGCCCGGAACATCCACCGAGCCACCCACCAAACGCCTCGCCGTCCGCCAACCGCAGAAGCGATCAACCCACGGAGGTTCCCGATCGAGTAGAACAATCACAAGCGACACCCACCCCGGCCGGAATCAACCGGAACGGGTGGCCGGTTTCAACCGGAACGGGTGGCCGAAATCGCCGGAATGCGCAGTACACCCACGGCGGTGTCACTGCTCGCAGCACCGGCACGGCTTCTGTGGCAGGTAACCGGCAACAAACAACACGGCGGCGGCACGCTTCGTGCCTGGTCACTCCTTGACGAGACAGTCGTCGGCGACGCGGACCAACTCATCAGCCGGTACTTGCACCTTGGCGTGTTGGATCGAACCGAGATCCTCGGACTCGCGAGAGCTGGCAAGGTGATGGCGTTGCGGTTCTCTCACACGACCGTGTTCCCCAGGCCGGTCAGCCTCGCTGAGTACCGTGGCATCATGGCTGAACTCGAACCGGGCGTGGGAACTGCCCACGTGGGACCTCAACCCATGGCTGAAGCGGTGGTCGTGCGCCTGGCAACATTGTCGGCATGACGCCGATCGTTCTGTTGTCGGTCCGGTCACAACACGTCGAGCGGCTGCTGTCAGGGGCGAAGACCGTCGAGTTCCGCAGACGCCCATGGAAGGTCCCCAATGGAGCGACCGTCCTTCTTTACGAATCGAGGGGTCGTCGAGCGATAGTCGGGTCCCTAATCGTCGAGTCGACTGTCGTTGGGTCTCGGACTGCCATATGGGCCTCTCATGGAGCCCGATCGGGACTGACCCGACGCGAATATAGGGAGTATTTTGCCGGCGCCACCGTGGCAGTGGCAATCAACGTCGGTCGGGTCCGGCAGCTTGGCGAGCCGCTGACCCTAAACGAGCTCCGCCGGCGCAGCCCCACATTCCACGTGCCACAGAGTTATCGGTTCATGGGCACCGACGAACTTGGCGTCGTTCTGAACGGTGAACGACACTCCCTCCTCGGATTGTCCGTTGCCGGCTCAGCAACCTGAAGTTGACCCCTCTAGGCAGCTACCCAATAGAGGGAATCGGTCTACCGGGTCTCCTGCTGCCACCCACCAGATTGAGGTCGGTCATCCCATATTCATCCCATAAATGTGCGGTTCACGAACAGGGACGATGCGACAGTCAATTCGATAAGGCCTGTTCAGAAGGGTCAAGACGCCTCCGGAACCCCCCAGACAGGGATCGGGACCCTTTCGTAATGCGTAGGTCAGGAGTTCGATTCTCCTCCCAGGCTCCAGTTCAGAGGTGGTGTTCCTCTGACCAGTTCCGGTCGCCCTATGTGCATGCCAGAGCCTCAAGCGTTTGAGCTGGGAGTTTGCAGTACCGGTCCATGCTTTACACCGTGGCACCGACACCTGGTTGGCACGTTCGGGACGCGGCTCCGGTACCTGCTTGACACTTCACGCCTGACCAGGGTCCACCAGGTGCTTCCCGCCACCTCCTTCGCTGTGGAGCGACACGTCCACAGATACGAAGGTCGCCCTCAGACGCTGGTGGAGCTGGGACTGGTGGAACAACGGTTGAAGGCAGTACACGAGGTCCTTGACGGGGAGACCGTCATCGACTTGGCCAAGCGCAACGGGGAGACCCGTCAGACCCTTCAGGGGTGGCTGCGGGGGTTCGCGGACCAGGGAGTCGCCGGACTGGTCGACAGGAGCTCGTGGCCCGATTCCCGCCGGCACCAGATGAGTCCGGAGATCGAGGCACGGATCGTCGTTGGGAACGGTGCGGCCGAGCACGGTGCTCGCGAACCTCCTGCGCCTGGAACGGACGTGAGAGTCGTGCCGGTTGATCGGACGCCGCGCTTTTGGGGACGAACCTTTCTGGATGATCAGGCGTGATCGCGTACGAACTTGAGGATTGCAATGTGTTTCTCTGTGTCGCGCTGCATCAGTTCTACCAAGAGTCCCCACAGCGTTGTGTCTTTCACATCGCGCAACTCGCGCTGCAACCGCTTGAGCTCGTCGATGTCACGCTCCTCGTTTTCAAGGAGCTCCTCCGCACCTGCGAGCACCGCTGCACGGTCGGCCCTCTGAAAATCCATGTGCGGGATGTCGGGTTCCTCACGCTTCATCAACCCTTGGGCCTCCAGCGAGTCGGCAAGCTCGCTGAAGAGACGGTGGTGTCGAACCTCTTCCTCGATTAACAGCTTGACCAGGTACCGAAAGGCCTTGGAGTCGGTCCGCTCCGCCACCTCGGCATACTTCTCCAACATGGCTCGCTCGGTTTCGACGTGCCCCTTCAGATGTGCGTGGAGCTGCCGTGCCCACGGAGACGGACCAGCACTGGACTCGTCGGTCATCGACACTATTGCCCCTCCTCACTGCTCGACTTTCTGGTTTTCAGCGTAGCGGGCCGAGCGTTGCCCTAAGGAGTATCCGCTGGGTTGCCGGCACCGCTCGGCAGACCCGGTCATTGATGACCGCTGACGACTGAGGTCGAAGGCCAGGGCTGGGCCACCGACATGGTGACACTGCTTGCGAACACCTGGCACTGGGTCCTCGATCTGAAAGAGGCCGGCGCCACATCGTTCAGCGCCACCGAGATCGCTTCCATCCGATCTGCCTGCGACGTGATCATCGCTGCCGACCGCGTCGCCAACCTGGCACCACCGCCGTCGGGGAAGCGAGGACGGACGCGAAAGTCCAAAACGGCCAACCTGCTCGGTCGACTCGACCTCTATGCAGACGACGTGCTGCGGTTCGCCATCGTCTTCCGGGTCAGCTTCGACAGCAACGAGGCTGTGAGACAGGTCCGGATGGTGAAGGTACAACAGAAGATGGCTGGCGGCTTCCGGACGAAGGCGGGTGCCTGCGCGTGGTTGGTGGTCAGCAGCCACCTCGCCACCGTGATGAGGAATGGCGAGAATCCGCTCGGGACACTCCAGCGCCCGATGGTCGCCGAACCATCGATGCCGTCGGCCCCAGACGGCGGCTGAGCGCATCCCAATCTCACCGGACGCCGACTGTTCCGCACCCGACCCGGGTAGTTGAGTTGGCGCCTTCGTTGCTGCCCGAACGGGGTGAACCGTCACCGCGGCGGCACCGATGTCGTCAGCAATCTGGGCATGTTCGGCGTCGAGCAGATCACCGTCATCATCAACCCACCAGAAGCTGCGATCCGGCGCGGGCAGGTGCCGCCCCGCCGGGTCCGGCAGGCGCTCCATCCCGGACTATCTCGGCTACCCGGGACAATGCCCCGGATCATCTCGACCGCAGGTCGAATTGTTCCGTTGCCCTGTGTCGTCGAGAGGCCTCCACGTCCGCCCACGGAGTGTGATCACATATATCGTGGTGGCGCTTGCCCGCAGAGCCTGGTTGCATGCACGCGTCAGGCCCAGGCGCTTCGGGGAGAAGCCACGAAAGGAACGGCCCGATGACAGCAGTGCCTGTTGGATGTGAGGTAATCCGGCGCGGTGATCAGCGTTACGAGCAGGCGCGAAAGGACACTTGTCGCAATCGGCACGTCCCGGATCGCTATCCGGAAGCGATTGTGCAGGCGACCACGGAAGACGAGGTGGCCGCCGCAGTTCGTTTGGCTGCGGCCAACGGCTGGAAGGTGGGGATCCGTTCCGGCGGACACAGCTGGTCATGCAACCACGTGCGGGCGGGCGGCATGCTCTTGGACGTTTCGCGCCTGAACCAGGTCACGATCGACAAGACGGCGATGCTCGCCGCCGCGGGACCGGGTTGTCGGAGCGACGAGTTCGATGACCTGGTAGCCGAACAGGATCTGTTCTTCCCCGTGGGGCACTGCCAAGGCGTTGGCCTGGGGGGCTATCTCCTTCAGGGCGGCTTCGGTTGGAACTCCCGCGCGGTAGGGATGGCGTGCGAGAGCGTGCTGGCGCTCGACTATGTGGACGGCGATGGGACAATTCAGCATGCGAGCCCCGACGAGAACGCTGACGTCTACTGGGCCGCCCGGGGCGCTGGCCCCGGGTTCTTCGGAGTTGTCACACGATTTCACCTGAAGCTGCACCGTCGCCCTCCGGTGATCGGCGCCCGCCTCGGGATCTACCCCGTCGAAATGTTCGAGGATCTTCTTCGCTGGACCCATCGAGTCGGTCCAACCGTGCCGAACTCGGTCGAACTGATGTTCGTGGTCTCACGCCGACTCCCGAATACTGGCCAGCCCGGCATCCTGCTCATTGTCGCCGTCTTTGCCGACACCGAGGAACAGGCCCTTGAGGATCTTTCCTTCCTGGAGACCCGGCCGGAGGCGGCTCAGCAGGTCACGCCGTTCAGGCAGATGGCGCTGCAGAGCCTGACGGCTGAAACGATGTCGAACTACCCACTTGATCATTTTCATGTGGTCGACAACATGTGGACCCATGCCTCCGCCGACGAACTCCTCCCGGGACTGAGCCGGGTCTTGGATGCCTTGCCGGAACCGCCAGCGCACTTCATCTGGATGAACTGGTCGCCAAAGCTCGAGCGCGCCGACATGGCCTACTCCCTCGAAGACGAGACCTACATCGCGCTGTATGGCCTCTGGGAAGACCCAGCCCAAGAGACGACAGTCACGAATTGGGTGCTCGATGGAATCAAAGACCTGTCCCCCTTATCGAGCGGGATCCAGCTTGCCGACGAGAACCTGGCACGTCGAAGCGGTCCCTTTATGGCTCCGGCGAATCGCGACCGACTCGAGGCCATTCGTCATGAGCGGGACCCGGCGGGCCGCTTCCACACATACGGGGACGTACCCGATGTGAGCTGAGACTTCGGCCACGACAGCGGCGGCTGGGTGAGCGGATCGGCGAGAGGGCCTTGCTATATCGTGCATGCAGTGCAAAGATGCAGGCCGTGCTAGAAAATCCCGCCCAGGAGGGGTTACGGTCCCGCAAGAAGGCGGAGACTCGGCGTGCGATACAGCAGGCCGCACTCCGGGTCGCAACTGAGAACGGCTATTCGGCGACGACGGCGATCGCGATCGCCGAAGAGGCAAACGTCTCATTGCGCACGGTTTTCAACTACTTCCCACAGCGGGATCAGGCGATCTGTGGTCCGACCATCGAGATGAAGGACCCAGAGCTTGTCAGGCAGCAGCTCGCCGACGCCCCCACCGTCCTGCAAGGGGTACTGGAAGCCTTCGATACGCATGCTCCACCGCTTGACGGCCCCAACGCAGCACAGCGTCGGTCCCTCATCCAGTCCACTCCCGAGCTGCTGCATATGCACCACTCGGCAATTGACCGATTCGAGATGGATTTGACGGCCCTGGTCGAGGCCGAGTTCCTCGCTCACCCGACCCGGCGACGCCTCGGCGGCGAGGTGTCACCGGCCGATGAGGCCCGATTGATCGTCACGACAGTCGGGGGCGTCATGCGATTCGGGATGCAGGCGTGGTTGTCCGAGCCAGATGGAGTGGCGGTGTCCCGGCGGTCCGCAATCGCTCGCGTCATCAGTCAGCTGACCCAAATTCTGCAAGGCGAGGTGGCTGATGAGGCGACAGCTGACGCGGGAGCTCTCGGAATCGATCCGTACTCAACGAACGATGTGATCCCCACTCAACGGAAAGCGAGCAGGTAATGGAACGTGAAAGTGAAGGCATGAGAAGCGACTTCCCAGTCGCGATCTCAGGAGGTGGTCCGGTCGGGATGGCCTTGGCCATCGACCTGGCCCTTCGGGGGGTCTCCGTAGTCGTCTTCGAGCGCAGATCAGAAGGAGCGCGACTGCTCGCCCGAGCAAACATGACCAACGTCCGCTCGATGGAGCACTTCCGCCGGTGGGGGATCGCCGATGCCCTGCGGGACAACGACCCCGTCAGTCCGTTGATCTTGCGGGATGTCGCCTTCGTGACGCGCCTGACCGGCCACGAGATCCTCAGATTTCCCAACGCCTACGAGTGGTCCGAACGGTTGCCGATTGCATCTGAAGTCGCCGAATGGGCTCCCAACCAGGCTATCGAGAAGACGCTGTACGACCGGATCAAAGGCCTACCGCTCGTCGATCTTCGGCTCGAGACCGAGGTCGAGTCATTTCAACAGAACGACCGCAACGTCACGATCGAGGTCCGGACGCCGACCGGGCTCGAAACGGTTGTCGCCGACTATCTCGTGGTGGCTGAGGGAAGTCGGAGCCGGCTCCGCAACGAGATTCTCAACGTGCGCATGGAGGGCAACGCCGACCTGGCCCGAAGCTTCCTCTGGCAAATAAAGGCACCGGGATTGGCAGATCTGTGGAAGGCCACCCCGATGGCCTCGATGCTCATCTTCTACAACGAGGATCGTGCGTGCGACAGCCTGGTCCCGCAATCGGGCACTGACCACTGGGGATACTTCTGCTCGCCACTCCCGGACCACGTCGACGGAGACGACTGGGAGACCTGTCGACAGATGCTCTACCGAGCGATCGGTGAGGAGTTCGATGTAGAGCCGGTCGATGGTGGAGAGTTCATAACCCACTCGATGCAGGCACCTCGGTTCGATTTCGGGCGTGTAGCGCTTGTCGGCGATTCGGCCCACCTGGTTTCCCCCATGGGAGGCTTCGGGATGAACCTGGGGATCGGGGACGCAGCGGATCTGGGCTGGAAGCTGGCTGCATTGGTCGAGGGCTGGGGTGGACCCATGCTGCTCCCGAGCTTCAGCATCGAACGCGGTGAAGCTACGAGATTCATCCTCGAGGGTTGTGAGCGCAATCAGGCTGTGGGAGCTTCGGAACTGGTGCGCGACGGTATCGAGGCGGACGGTCCCGAGGGCGACGCGGTCCGGGCGAAAGTGGCGGAGGACATCGAGATCCAGAAGGCCCGGCAGTTCAAGCGGATGGGGGGACAACTCGGCTACCGCTATTCGTCGTCCCCCATCATCAGCCGGGAACGCGGGCAGGAGCCACCACCCTCGTTCGAGGACTATGTCCCCTCCTCGCTGCCGGGGAACCGCGCGCCGCACCTCTGGTTGGCAGACGGATCCTCACTCTATGACCACCTCGGATGGGGCTTCACGCTGCTCGTCCTAGGCGAGGTCAACACGGCCAAGGCGGTTGCATCGGCCGCCACACGAGGCATTCCGCTCCAAGTGCTGACCCCGGAGGAGCCGGACCGATCAGCACTCGCCGAGCTCTATGAGGGCCCCCTCACCTTGATCCGTTCTGATCACCACGTCGCCTGGCGCGGCGACCGGCTTCCGGATGACATCGACGGTCTACTCGACGTGGTAACTGGATGGTCGGGGTGGCGTACGCACTCGTCTTGAACGGCGTCCCGAGCGCCGCGCGATTTCTCGAGCCATGAACGCATAAAGGAGACATCACCATGCCTAAAGTAAGCCGGCTCGGACACGTCGGGCTTTTCGTCGCCGACCCTGAGGTGATGCTGGAGTTCTACTCCGGATTCCTCGGTATGACGATGACCGATCGCGATGAGCGCCGCATCTTTTTGAGCTCGCGCCCCGCTGAGGAGCACCATGAGCTCCTTCTGGTCAGGGATCTCGAGCGGCACACCGACCCGCAGCAGCTTTCATTCGTGGTCGACTCCTTGTCCGACCTTCGGGATTTCTACGCACAGATCGTGCAGCGCGGTTACTCCATCGACCACGTCTCCAATCATGGGAACGCCATCGGATGCTATTTCCGTGACCCGGAAGACAATCGTGTCGAGGTCTACTGGCACACCGACCTGGAGTGGCCGCAACCTTTCAGTGAGCCGATTGATCTGCTGCTCTCCGAGGAGGACCTCCGCGGCATCCTCGCCAAGATGCAGGCCTCCTAAGCCGCCCATGTCCAGGAACCGGAGACTGCAGTGAAGGACGGAATGATCGTCGAGATGGTCGGGTTCTCCGGTCATCTCGGAGATGTGATCGAGGGCTATTCCGCGCGGCCCGTCGTACCCGATCCGACTCCGGGCATGGTGGTCCTCCACCACGCCCCAGGGCTCGACCCGTGGAGCAAGGAGGTCGTGCGAAAGTTCGCCTACGCCGGCTACGCAACGGTTGCGCCGCATCTGTACCACCGGCGCGGACCGGGCGACTGGGCCGATGTCGCCGCCGCGGCGCGAGCCGACGGCCTGGCCACGGCAATGCCGAACGAACAGGTTTCCGGCGACATCGCCGGAACAGCTGCGTATCTGCGCGCACAACCCGGCGCGAACGGCAGAGTGGGCGTCATCGGCTTCTGTTCCGGGGGGCGCCAGGCGTTCCTCGCGGCCTGTGACGTGCCGTCACTTGACGCCGCGGTGGACTGCTGGGGAGGGAGCATCCTCCCACGACAGCCGGACCCGGCCGGTTGGCGGCCCCATGGCAGGGGAGTCATACACCGCGCCCCCGACATGGCGATGCCGCTCCTCGGGATCTTCGGCAACGACGACTCCAACCCCGATCCTGGCGAGGTCGATGAGATAGAGCGGGTCCTCACTGAACTCGGGAAGACCTTCGAGTTCCACAGGTACGACGGCGCCGGCCATGCCTTTTTCTGCCATGACAAGCCCAACTATCGACAAGAGCAAGCCGTCGACGGCTGGAGCAAGGTGTTTGCGTTCCTCGATGCCCATCTTCGAAAGGACGATGCACATGTGCACCTGGATCACTGAGAAGGTCCCGATGACAGGACGCGCCCGGGGCGTTCCCGAATGGATCACTGTGACGCAAGCCAACGTCTCGTACGATCACCCTTCCTGCGCTCCCTTCGACCACGCAGTCCTCATTGACTTCGTCAACCCTGGGGATGGTGTCGGTGCACGCATCGCGATCGAGTTGAGTGCCACCTCCGCCCTGGCCTTGGTATCTGCGTTGAATCAGGCCCTGGCCACTCCGGAGGCCGTCAGCGATCTTCACGACCAGTCCATAGCCGCGGCTCCAGTGGGCTCACGTGGGTGAGCCGGGGATGCCGGTAGCGCCCACAGCATGCACAGCTGATTTCTTCGGCACGGCCGGCTCGTCGATGCGCGGGCAATCGGAGGCGGCACCAGGCTGTGATGAGTGCACTGGGCTCGGAGAGCAGGTCATATGGACAAGGTCGTAGCCTCGCCCTCAGAGGCGGTCGCCGACATCGCCGATGGCTCCAGCATCGCGGTGGGCGGATTCGGGACTGCCGGCGTGCCGTGGGCGCTCGTCGACGCCTTGCATCGACAAGGCGCCCGTCATCTTCGGGTGGTATCCAATAACTGCGGTTTCAACGGGCTCGGCCTCGCCGTCCTGTTGCGAGACAATCGCATCGACCGAGTAACGGCTTCCTACATCGGGACGAACGAGGAGTTCGCGCGGCACTACCTTGCAGGGTCGATTGAGGTCGAACTCACTCCGCAGGGGACGCTCGCCGAACGGCTACGCGCAGGCGGCGCCGGCATTGCCGCCTTCTTCACTCCGACCGGGGTAGGCACCGTAGTCGCCGAAGGTGGCCTGCCCCTGCGGTATGCACCTGACGGTGAGGTACTCGTCGCCTCGGAGCCCAAGGAGGTGCGGCGCTTTCCTTTCGGCGACCGCGAGCGTGACTTCGTACTCGAACAGGCGATCGTGACCGACTACGCATTCGTTCGTGCCGCGGTCGCTGACCGTCAGGGCAACGCGATCTTCCACGCAGCGGCACGCAATTTCAATCCGGACGTGGCGATGGCCGGCCGCACGACGATACTCGAGGCTGCTCAGGTGGTTGAAGCAGGTGAGCTCGATGTGGACGCGGTTCACCTCCCGGGCATTTTCGTCCACCGGGTCGTGTGCGCTGCCGAGGAAGTGCCGACGTGACGGGCGGATGGCAGCGGGAGCAGATCGCAGCTCGGGCCGCGCTCGAGTTGCACAACGGTGAATATGTCAACTTGGGGATCGGGCTGCCGACCCTCGTCTCCAAGTACCTACCTCCGGATCTCGATGTTGTCGTGCACACCGAGAACGGTGTCCTAGGTGCTGGACCGGCTCCCGCGCCGGAGCTCGTCGATCCCGATCTGCTCGATGCCGGCACTCAGCCGATCACGGTGAAACCCGGGGCGTCGTTCTTCAGCTCCTCGAAGTCGTTCGCGATGATCCGCGGTGGACATGTCGACGTGACGGTTCTCGGGGCGATGGAGGTCTCGGCTGGTGGAGATTTGGCCAATTGGGCCGTGCCGGGGCATCTTGTGCGCGGGATCGGCGGCGCGATGGATCTGGTCGCCGGGGCCGGACGCGTCATCGTCTTGACCGAGCACGTCGGACGCGATGGTTCCCCCAAACTGGTTGAAGAGTGCACCCTCCCACTCACCGGTCGAGCCTGTGTCGATCTCGTCATCACCAACCTTGCGGTACTGGAGATCACGCCCGCCGGCTTCAGCTTGGTCGAGTTGGCCCCGGGCATCGATCTCGACCAGGTCGTGAGCCAAACGGGGGCGCGGATTGCGGTGGATGTCGATGAAGTGCGGAGGAATTCCGAGCGTGAGGGGCTGATGCTTCCCTCAGATGGGTGTGTTTGATGCGAGTGCTCCGGGTGTGCGAGACGGGCGACAAATTAGAGGTCGGGTCGGGGTTCCTGCCGAATCGTGAAGCCCGTGAAAAAGGGCCGGCCGATGTCATTCCGGCCACATCATTCTGGCTGGCCCGTCTCCGCACCGGTGAGTTGCCGGACCTGGCAGCCTGCGGCGCTCATCTCATGGTGGTCCTCTCCGGTGAGGTGCGGGTCACTCCGCGAGCACACGACCCTTTCCTGCTGGGTCCGGGCGACATTGTTGCCGCGGACGTGCGCTCGAGCCACGCTGTCGACTATTCGTGGCCGGACGACGCATGGTTCATGTTCATACTGACACCGGGCTGGCTGCCGGTGGCTGGGGACAACCAGGCCCGCCCCGATCCATTTCGTCGACCGGGTCGGCCCCTGCTCACCTGGATTTACGACGACAAGGGTTCATCGCGCTCGGAGCCGTTCCGCTGGCCGACCCGGATGCTCCCAATCCCTCCAACCGACGCGTGGGTAGCGTCGCGCGGCGCTTTTGTGACGCGGCGTGACTACGGCGACGGCGCCTACGCCGAGGGCGTATGGCATAACGGTCCCCGGCCGCAGCTGGGGATCACCCTCAACGGATGCGGTGAGAGCGAGACCGGCGACGGGACAGTGACTCGACCTTACGCCGGCGACGTGGCATTTATCGATGATGTGAACGGCGGTGGACACGTCACGCGAGGTCAGGGTGATCGGTGGATGTTGTTCGTCACCGTGGCTCCTGGCCATCTCGTTCTAGAGCCGGAGCACTGACGGTCGCTCGTCAGGTACTACGCCTCGCCGTTGCCGGCCCGAGGGAGGATGCCTGCGTCTCGCCACTCTCGAGAGTGTCGATGGCGTTCAGAACGATCGCTTCCGTGTGGATGAGGTGCCTGGCGAGGGCCTCTGAGGCTGTCTTTGGCTCCCTGGTGCGAATGGCGGTTACGAGCTCCGAGTGTGCCTTGTCGCGGCGGGCCGGTTCGCTCGGGTCGGCTGCAATCCCGTTGAATGCATAGCCTACGTACCGCTCTGAGGCATGCCAGAGCATGTCCAGGACGCGCTCGTCCCATTGCGTTGCCGCCGGCCGGAGCATTGCTGTGTGGAATGCATGGTGGGCCTGGTGGCGCTCGTCGCCGTCAGGCGCACATGCATGAGTCACCTGAAGCTCGTCGAGTCGTTCGAGGTCTTCATCGGTCAACAGGGTGCTGGCCCGTCCCGCGAGCTCGGGTTCGATAGCCAGGCGCAGCCGGTAGACGTCACGAAACTCCTGGGGGTCGAGCGGGGCGACCATCGCGCTCTTCGCTCGCCGAGTGACGACGAGGCCCTGACTCTCGAGTCGTCGGAGTGCCTCTCGGACCGGGATGAGGCTGACGCCGAGTTGCTCGGCGATCTTCCGCAGAGAGAACTCCTGCCCTGGACCGAGGTCTCCCGAGAGTATCGAACGCCTGATCTCCAGAGTCACCTGGTCGACCACCGACACCACATCAAGGGACCGCACGAAACCCGGCTCACCCATCCAGTCTCACCGGAACCTTCCTGCCCACTGACGGGGCATGAGCTTGCGAAATCAGCCGCTGCGCCGAGGGCATGTGCCGCCGGTCATGCCCCGCTGGCTGCGGCGCCCTTTGAACTCTAACACGTGATATGATATAACATCAGACGAAGTTAGAACAAGGAGCGTCAGGCGCATGCTGCCTGTCGCGTCAGGCGGACTTCCGGATTTGCCTGACACCAGCGATTCTCCCTGGTGCGCTCGGAGTAGTGCGCTCGGGCTGAATGGACCAAGGGAAGGGACAACGGAATGAAGCTGCTGTTTTTCAATGACTACACGCTCGGTGTCGCAGTAGGCGATTCCGTCGTCGACGTGAGCAGCGTCGTCGCGGATGTCCCTCATCTGACGCCGCAGCAGCTGATGACGGGGGTCATCACCCGCTGGGACGAGCTACGCGACCGACTGCAAGCCGCGGCCGACGCTGGCACCGGGGTGCCGTTGGACGGCGTCAGGGTGCGTCCACCGGTGCCGGCCCCGGCGAACATCGACTGCATGGCCCGCAACTACATGGAAGATGGCAGCCTGTCGGAGAAGCCTCCCATCAATGCGTTTCACAAGACGCCAAGTTCAATCGTCGGCTCCGGCGACACGATGATCCTGCCCGACATCGCCGCCACCATCTTCGAAGGCGAGGCGGAGCTCGGCGTCGTCATCGGGCGGAGCGGTAAGGACATAACCGTCGAAGAGGCGTTGAGCTACGTATTCGGATACACCAACCTGATCGACGGGTCAGCGAGGGGCATCCCCCCTCGCCAGAACGCCTTCTACCAGATGAAGTCACGGGATACGTTCTGTCCGATCGGGCCTTTCGTCGTCACGGCCGACGAGGTCCCCGATCCACAGAACCTCCCGGTTCGGCTCTGGAACAACGGCGTGCTCATGCAGTCATTCAACACGCTTGACATGGCCTACAGCATCGCCGAGAGCATCGCCTTCGTCTCGTCCGTCCACACCATCCAGGCTGGCGACATTCTCGCGACCGGAACCAACCACGGCGGGTTGCATCCGTTCATGGATGAGGACGTTGTGGAGTTGGAGGTGGGCAATCTAGGCCGGCTCCGTACCCTTGTGCGCGACGATCTGAAGCGCACCTGGAAGCGCGAGACCCGACTCGACAGAGCCACTGCCGGCCTCGAGGGTTCGACCCCGCAGCTGACCGGAAAATACGCTTCTGGGCAGGATGTCTCGTAACGGAGAATGAGTAGCCCCCACCGCCCGCCGCGCCCGCCGCCCGTGCGGGGCCGTGGCCCTCGCGAGGTGTTATCAAATATTCTGATATCAGATATTGCAATTAGAACACCCGGTCATTAACCTCCATTGGGTTGGGTTCGCAGTCAATGTATCTTCTCACCCGGGGGGTGGTTCGATGAATGCCAGGTTGGGGAAGTGGGCTCTAGGGCCTGTGCTGGTTGCGCTTCTGGGCGGTGGTCTTGCGGCTTGCAGCTCCAGCAGTTCTGGGTCGAGCGCAACGACCAATGCAAACGGCAGTGCCACGACGGTGGGCGGAAATCAGCACTCNNCACTCGTCAGTGCAGTGGATCACTTCGCCTGCCGGTTACGTGGCGGCAGGCGGCACGCAACTGCCCGGCTCCTACCCGACTCCCACCAAGGGGCCCGGCGCCGGCTGCAAAATCGGATATATCTCACCGAGCAACGCCATCCCCGGGATCCAAGCAGAGATCAACGGGCTCACCGCGGTCGCCACACAGTTCGGCTGTGCGGTGGTATCGAAGGATGGGCAACTCAATCCGCAGAACCAAGTGACCGGGATGCAGTCCCTCTTGAGCGAGGGAGTGGCGGCCATCGTTCTCGACCCTCTTGACATTGGAGCCATGGCTGCGCCGATCCAGCAGGCGAACCAGAAGCACGTACCGGTGATCGTCGTCGACTCGCCGGCGAGCCCTACCGCAGCCAACGTCACCGGCACGATGAGCGACTACCTCCAGTCCCGGGACGCCACTGCCTACGCAGCCGCCAAGGCGGTGGCCGATGCTCACCCTGGAGCGTCGGTCGGGTTGGTCTATCCGGCGTTCCCAGCCGGGAACCTCCAGTACCAGGTGCAACGGTTCCGGTACTGGTCCCAGAAGCTCGGGCTGACCGTAGTGGGCCAAGCGGACTCCTCCAGCGATACTCCCACGGCCGATGCGCAGGCGGTCACCTCTTTGCTCCAGAAGCACAAGAACATTCAGGCCATCCTGACCTACAACGACACTGCCGCAGAGGCTGCCGCTTCGGCTGCGCGCTCATTGGGCCTGAACAACATCCTCGTCACTGGGATCGACGGTGAACAAGGGGTGGTGGGATTGATCGAGCAGGGTCAGGTGCTGATGACATGGGCCTACGACAACACGCTTAACGGTAAGAACGAAGGCACGGCTGCGATTGACGCCGCCGATGGCCTCCATATTCCGGCCAAGGTGGCAGCTCCGGGTGCAATCATCGACAAGTCCAACGTGTCGTCGTACAAGCCGCAAGCGTAAGCCTGTGTCGTTCTTCCAGTCTTTTCAGGAGCCCGCGTTCAGGGACGCCGAGTGAGCTCGGTGAAGGAGCACCGGGCCAACCCTGATGAGGAACAGGCGGCACCCGAAGAAGCGCGAGAGGTCGGAAGATACGCACCTGTCGCCCGACGGTTGTGGAAGTCGAGCCGCCACCTGATACCGGTGACCGTTCTGCTGGTTGCCATCGTGATCATGTTCTCGGTGTCAACGCCGTACTTCCTCACCAGGAGCAACCTGATCATCCTGCTGACCAGCAACACCGCACTGTGGGTGGTCGCAATCGGCATGACAGCCGTGATGGTTTCGGGTGCCGTCGACCTGTCGGTCGGCGCCCTTGTGGCATTTCTTTCGATCTTGTTCGCCAAGTTGCTCGGCGTGCACGTGCCCGGGGTGCTGGCCCTACTCGTAACAGTCGTCGCTGGTGCCCTGATCGGCGGTCTTGTCAATGGATTGCTTATCGGTCGGTTGCGCCTCTCGTTCCTCTTGGTGACCCTTGCGTCACTGACGGCCTTCACCGGATTCGTGAATCTCTGGTCGGATACCAAGTCGATCCCAGTCAACTCCTCGGTAACCGACAGGATTGCTTTCGGTGACATCCTCGGGGTGAACACCTCGATCCTGATCATGGTCGTTGTCTTCGTCGTGGCGTTGTTCGTGCAGACTCGAACCTATTTTGGACGTGACGTCTACGCGGTCGGCGGCAACCGGGTGGCGGCCAGGCTGGCGGGCATCAACTCGACAAAGGCCACCATTTCCGTGTTCGCGATCTCTGGAGGGGCAGCCGCGCTCGCAGCCATCGTGGAGATCGGTCGAACCAGTGCTGCCAGCCCCACTGTCGACAACAGCCTTCCCCTACAAGCCATCGCCTGCGTTCTCCTCGGTGGAGCCGCCATCAGTGGTGGATCTGGGGGCGTCGGCGGAACCGCATTGGGAGCGCTGTTCCTCTCGACGTTGGGAAACGGGTTGAGCCTCACGAGCCTCTCGAGCTACTGGCAGGGCGTCGTCACCGGGGTCATCCTCGTCGGTGCCGTGTTACTCAACAGGCTGTCTGAAGGATCCCTACCCAAATTCTTGAGACGCCGCCGGCATGATCTGGCATCCACCGGGAGTCCAGGTCCAGGGTCATGACACCGGGGGGATTCGCAGACGCCGATCCGGTATTGCTGCGAATGCACAACCTGTCAAAGCGGTTCGGAGGCGTCCACGCGCTCAGGAGCGCCAGTATGACGATCCCCGCGGCTGGCGCTGTACACGGCCTGATCGGCGAAAACGGATCGGGGAAATCCACGCTGCTCGGTCTCTTGTCGGGCCAGCTGAGCCCCGACGCCGGCGAGATCATCCTCGACGGAGAAGGTCTCACGCTGTCGTCGCCGAATCAGGCGCTGGCCCACGGCATTGCGACGGTCTCGCAGGAAGTCGCGTACGCCCCTGATCTCACCGTGGCCGAGAACGTCCTAATGGGTCGACGCCTAGCCCACTCGTGGCGTGGCATCGACTGGCGCAGGAGCAGAACGAAGGCGGCGTCGATCCTCGGCAGCTTGGGTGTCGACCTGGATGTAGACCTCCTTGTTCGCGATCTGCGCCCTGACCAGCGCCAGATGGTGGAGATTGCACGGGCGCTCTCGATGAAGACGCGCATCCTGATCCTCGACGAGCCGACTAGTTCGCTCGACAGCAACGAGGCCCAGGGCCTTTTTGACGTGATTCGGAGCCTCAAGTCTCAGGGCGTCTCCATCGTCTTCGTTTCGCACCGGCTCGACGAGCTCTTTGCGGTATCCGACCACATCACGGTGCTCCGCGACGGGCGTACCGTAGCTGAGGGACCCCTGGATCATTTCAGTCCGGACTCCGTTGTTGCCGCAATGGCCGGCGCGCGGGCCGCCCACGTGGCGGGGCCGGCGCCGGATGTCAGTACAACGGGAGCCGAGCGAAGTATCGCTCTGATGGTGGAGGGTCTGAGTTCCCCGCGAGCACTGGAAGGAGTGTCGCTGTCCGTGAATTCCGGCGAGATCGTCGGGCTCGCCGGCCAGCTCGGGTCAGGCAGAGGCGAACTCCTCGAGTGCATCTTCGGCTCGCGGGCCATGTCGGGCGGCACCATCATGGTTGACGGTCGACCACACCAACCGTCAACGCCGCGGGCAGCCATCCGCTCTGGACTTGCCTACGTTCCTCCGGATCGCAAAGGGCAAGGGCTGGTTCTCTCGGGGAGCATCCGCTCCAACCTGATGTCGGTTGCCAAGTGCGACCGCCACCGGCTGGGCATCCCCAACAGAAAGGCAGAGGATCGAGCGATTTCGGAGCTGGTTGCGCGTCTGAGAATTCGAATAGGCGACGTCGACGACCCTGTGAGCACGCTCAGCGGTGGGAACCAACAGAAGGTCGCCATCGGCAAGTGGCTCAGCCGAAGCCCTCGGGTCGTCATGCTCGACGAACCAACTCGCGGTGTCGATGTCGCCGCCAAGGCAGAGGTGCACGACCTGCTGCGCGAGGCTGCCGCACACGGGGCGGCGGTAGTAGTGAGCTCCAGCGAGTTAACCGAACTCCTCAGCCTGTGCGATCGCATTCTGACAATGGTGCGGGGTCGGGTCGTTGACGATGCAAGCGTGGCGGGCGTCGACGAAGAGACGCTGATCCGACGCATGACTACGACGCAGGGCCTCTCGGACGCCCTCCCCCACGCGTCAGCCGGGTGAGGGCCACTCGCACCTGGTGCGCCGCGTCGGTGGCGGAGTCGCCGGTGCAGGTGGATGTCTCGGAATAGAAATCAGGTTGGCAGATCCTCGGTGTGCAGGAGCTGTCGATACATCCCGCGGAAGTAGACCAGCGGCTGCGAAGGCCTTCCGGGCCGCAGATCGAGCACACGTCCGATTGCGATCTCGTGGTCGCCGGCGTCATGTATCTCGTAAAGGGAACATTCGATATAGGCGATGCAGCCGTCGAGAATCGGCAGCCCGTCTGGATTCGAAGTCCAACCGACGCCTTCGAACTTCGGACCACCAGATACAGCGAACCTTTGGCAAAGCTCTTGCTGGTCGTCTCCGAGCACATTCACGCAGAATGTACCGACCTGCCGGATCGAAGGCCATGTAGTCGAGGACTTTGATGGGCAGAACAGCACCAATGGCGGATCAAGAGAAAGAGCCGAGAAGGATTGGGCTGTGAAGCCGATCGGTCCACTGGCATCTGCACAGGTCACGATGACAAGCCCGGTAGCGAAATGGCCCAGCACCGACCGAAATGAAGTGGGGTCAGTTGACGGGCGCCCGCCCTCTTCGTCCCCCGATGTACCACCCGGGCTCATGGGTGCACTCAGTCCGACTCAGCCGAGTCGGACTCGGTCGGGGAACTTCCGGCGACTGAGCGTTCATGGGAATCGTCGAGTGTGACGTCGAACGTGGTTGCAAGTATCCCCGAACTGTCGGGCAGAAAGCTTCGAAGGAGTGAGGCTCGGACTCCGAACACCGCATCATCATTGAGGTACGCGCTCTCGCGGTCGAACAGGTGGGTAATGAGGGGCTTGTATCCATCAAAGCTGAACCAGAGGTGGGTGTGGCCGGGACGCCACCAGTTCCTACCGTTGTCCTTCAGAAGCTTTCCGGCTGGTCCGTCGTCCGGGATGGGGTAGGGAGTTGGGCGGATGGTAAGGATCTCGTATCTGCCGTCGGCATCGGTTCGGTAGATGCCCCTCAGGTTGTCGGCAGATTGGACCCCTGGCTGCTGGCAGGCATAGAAGCCCGAGGACGAGTTCTGCCAGGTGTCGATGTTGACTCCGGCCAGAGGATTACCGCGCAGGTCCGTCACTCTCCCGCGGATAGCGACTCGATCCCCGGGGTCGTCGTCCTCGAGCATGGACTCACCGTTGGCTCTCTCGGGTGAACCGGGTACAAAGAATGGGCCGAGGACGGTGTTCTCAGTGGCATCCGCGGAGCTTTGCTGCGTGACCCTCTCGACGAGGGTGCTCACGCCGAGGGTGTCACTGAGGAGGACGAACTCTTGCCTGGTGTCACTGCAGATCTGGCCCACAGCGGTGAGGAACTCTATGGCCGCGGCCCATTCGTGGCGCTGTAGTTGCACGTCTTCCACAAATGCATGGAGGTGCCGTATGGCTCCTCGGGTGATCTCTGCCAATCGTGGATTTGGAGAGTGCTCGTATCGTCTCAGCACTTCATCGAGGAGTATGGCGTTCTCATCTGACATCAAATCACGTCCCTCACTTCGGAGACCTTTCTGTAGCAGAGCCACCTACTCATGCGTAATGGCGTGGCTCAGCTGAGGTTCTCGATGACAACAGCGATCCCCTGGCCGACGCCGATGCACATGGTGGCCAGGCCGTAGCGACCTCCGGACCGCTGCAGTCGGTGGCAGAGGGTTGTCAGGACACGGGCCCCGCTACAGCCGATCGGGTGCCCGATGGCTATCGCCCCTCCCTGCGTATTGAGCGTGCTCGGGTCCAACTCGGGAAGCTCGCGCATGCAGGCGATGCTCTGTGCGGCAAATGCCTCGTTGAGTTCGACGGCTGATATCTGGCCCCAGGTCAGAGAGGCTCGACGAAGCGCGGTCGTGGACGCTTGGACGGGACCCAGGCCGAAATGGTGCGGCTCGACGCCACTGGTGGCGCGCGACACGATACGGGCGAGCGGTGCGGTACCGAGTCGTTCGGCCCCTTCCTCCGAGGTGATCAGCAGTGCAGCAGCCCCGTCGTTCATGGGTGAGGAGTTCCCGGCGGTCACCGAACCGTTCGGTCGGAATACCGGTTTCAGCCGCCCCAGCGCCTCGAGGGAGGTGTCGGGGCGGATGCACTCGTCCCGCCGTAACCCGGTCTCGGTCATGCAGACGGTCTCGCGGTCGAACAATCCGTTGTCCCATGCCTCGGCCGCCCGGCGATGGGATTCGAGGGCGAAACGATCCTGCTCGTCGCGCGAGATTGCGTGTCTGTCCACCAGGATCTCGGTGGCCTCGCCCAGACTGACGGTCCACTCTGCCGGCATCTGTGGGTTCACCATACGCCAGCCAAGGGTGGTGCTCCACAGTTTCTCGTGGCCGCTCGGAAATGCCTTGGATGGCTTCTGGAGCACCCAGGGGGCTCGAGTCATGCTCTCTACTCCGGCGGCGATGGCGATGGAAGCATCGCCCACCTCGACCGCCCTCGAAGTGTCGAGCACCGCTTCGAGGCCACTACCGCAAAGGCGGTTGACGGTGGCGCCAGGCACCGTGGTGGGGTAGCCGGCCAGCAGCGCTGCCATTCGCGCCACGTTGCGGTTGTCTTCTCCCGAGCCATTGGAGTTACCGGCGTAGATTTCGTCCACCTCCGCCGGATCAAGCTGGGGATTGCGCTCCAAAATGGCTCGCAGCGTCCAAGCCAGGAGGTCGTCGGGTCTGACATCGGCCAGAGCGCCACCGATGCGGCCAATAGGGGTGCGGGCGGCGTCAACTATGTACGATCCGGTCATGGTGATACCTGCCTGTCGGGCAGTGGGTACACGGAGGATGAAGGCCGGCTGCCCTCGAAGGCCGCCTCGAGCAGTCGGAGGACATCGGCCGAGGTGACCGGCCGAGGGTTGACGCCTGGGTCGACTGCCGCCGCGACCTCGGACAGGTCCGCACTCGTCAAGGAGCCCTGAGAGCTTTTCAGGTCAGCCAGGCGGGTGGGCGCGCCGGTGACTATGGCAAGGTCCCAGAGAGCCTCAGCCTCGCTCCCGGGGGGCACCTCGAGGGCGGACGCCAAGCGGGCCATTGTTCCGGGGATGGCTGGTGCGTTGAAGGCGAGCACGTGAGGCAGAACGACGGAATGGGTATCGGCGTGGGTCAGGTCGAACATGCCTCCCAGGACGTGGCAGATCTTGTGGTGCAGGCCGGTGGCGGTCCACCCGAGTGCCATGCCGGCCATCGCGGCACCGAGGAGGAGTTGGCTCCGTGCCTCGGGGTCCGAAGGTCTGGCCCGTACCGCTGGGAGGGAGGCGTGTATGTGTCGGACGCTCTCTATCGCCACTGAAGATGCGAACGGGTTGGAGCCAGGGGCCCACAGGGCTTCGATCGAGTGTGCCAGCGCGTTGAACGCAGATGGAACGGAGATCTCGATGGGCAGCCCGAGGGTGAGGCCGGGGTCGTAGAGCACGACCTGAGGTCGCACCCTTGGATCGTCCCCGGTCTCCTTGTGGTGGTCGCCTGTCAGGCCATAGATGGCCGTCTGCTCGCTGCCCGAGTAGGTGGTTGGCACCGCCAGGAGCGGTACGCCGTGGGTCAGTGCGATTGCCTTGCCCAGCCCGATCGCTGACCCACCGCCGACGCACACGATGGCGTCGATCGCCGCGTTGTCTGCCGCTTCCCTGGCATCCTGCGCCAGGGGAACCGGTACGTGTTGGGCAACTCGACTCCACCGTAGGGCCAATCTGTCGTCGAGTTGAGCTGCGATCGCGTCGGCAGCTTCGGTGGCGGCGCCCCCGTGAACGAGCATCACCCGCCGAGCTCCGAGGCCCTCGATTTCGCTACGGACTCGTTGATGGGAGCCGGCTCCGAAGATGGTGCGCGAGTTGAAGGAGTTGAAGGCGAACGATTCCACTAGGCCATCTCGAGTTGCCTGAGCGCCTGGAGTTCTGAGCTTGAGGGCGGGTCGATCGTGACGACCGATTCAGCGAACTTCAGGGCCCATCCGGTGGCCGAAGATACCTGGTCCCGGGTGACCCCGGGTTGTACGGCCACCATGGTCAGTTCACTGCTGGAAGGGTCGGGCTCAAGGATACCGAGGTCGGTGATGACCCAACGCGGGCCCTCGCCAAGCAGCCCGAAGCGCTGACGGTCTCCCGGGCCGGAGCCGTGCCCGACCGAAGTCCGGAAATCGCATCGCTCCACGAACGAGCGAACCGATTGTCGCATGATCACCATCACCTGCTTGGCCGAAGCTGCGATCTCAGGTGCGCCGCCTGCGCCCGGGAGGCGCGTCGTGGGATTGTCGTAGTTGCCGATCACGGTGGAGTTGATGTTCGCGAACTTGTCGATCTGGGCGCCGCCGAGGAATCCGACGTCGATTCGTCCGGCCTGGAGCCAGTAGGCGAAGGTCTCCGGAATGCTGATCAACGCGTCGGCGGTTTCGGCCAACTCGCCGTCTCCAATGCTGAGCGGGAGATTCGAAGGTTTGGAACCTATGCAACCGGATTCGTACACGAGCACAGGGGGCGGGGAGTACAGCTTCCGCGCCAGGTTGGCGGCGGCTGAGGGAAGGCCAATGCCGACGAAGCACACCGGATGGCCGGCGCTGGCCAAGCGTCCAAGCCGACGGGCGGCGCTGACGATCATCAACTCTTCTGAGCTGTAGGACTCAGGCATTCGTGCTCACCTCGACGCTGATCGACCTCAGGAATTCGCTGTGGTCGGAGGTCCGTAGGATGTGCCGATCGATCCAGTCGGTGAATGCAACGCGATCCTTTGAGATGGCGTCCCACGCCTGATAGAAGGTGTTGTCGCGGGAGGTGAATCCCATGGCATAGCTGGGGTGCGCTCCATTTGGGACCAGACATACGGCATCGACGACCCACGAGGGAAGGACAACGGCATTCGGGACCGGGGTCAGACTCTCGACGACTTCTTCCACCGTGACGATGTTCCTCCGGGCTGACAGCACCGCTTCCTTCTGGAGGCCGACAATGCCCCAGAGCTGCACGTTGCCGGCCTGGTCGGCTCGCTGGGCGTGGATGATCGCCACATCGGGTCGAAGAGCCGGTACGGCGGTTACGGACTCGCCGGTGAACGGGCACTGGATCTGCCGGATCGTGGCCGTATGGCCGGGCAAGTCGGTCCCGACGTAGCCCCTGAGTGTCCCGAACGGCAGATTGGACGCACCCGCGACATAGCGCGCTGCCATCCCCGCATGGCTGTGCTCCTCGATCGCCAAGGAGCGGGGCCAGTGGTGCTCTATGGCGTCCCGCAAACGGTGCAGAGAGCCGACCCCGGGGTTTCCACCCCACGAAAAGGTGAGGTTGCTGGCGCAGCCTGCGCCGATGAGCTGGTCGTAGACGATGTCGGGGGTCATCCGGACAAGGTGAAGGTCGCTCAACCGCTGGCGGATGATCTCGTGGCCGGCGGCATGGGGGATCAGATGTGTGAAGCCCTCCAGAGCGACTGTATTTCCCGTCTTGACCTGGTCGTGGATGGCGTCATGAAGAGAGCAGAACCGGCTCATCGCTGGTACCACGGAGGTAGTTGAGCATCGACGTTCACCCAGATGCTCTTGGTCTCCGTGTATTCCCGCATGGCTTCGAAACCCATTTCGCGGCCATATCCGGAGCGCCCAGTTCCGCCGAACGGTGAGCCGGGGCTGACGCGCTTGTACGAGTTGATCCACACCATGCCGGCACGGAGGCCGTCGGCCACACGGTGGGCACGGTCAAGCCGCTGCGTCCACAGGCCACCCCCCAGGGCGTAGTCGGTCGAGTTGGCGATGGCGATGGCCTCGTCGTCGTCACTGAAGGTCGTCACTGTGGCAAAGGGGCCGAACACCTCCTCCTGGCACACACGCGCGTCCGATTCGGCTAGTACGACGGTGGGTTCGACGTAGCATCCTTGAGCAAGTGGTCCTTCGGTGATGGCATGGCCGCCCGTCACAATCTCTGCTCCCTCGTCTACTGCAAGTTTGACGTACGACAGGACTCGGTCGCGATGCTGGGGCGAAGTGAGCGGCCCCATCTCGGTTGTCGGCGCCAGTGGATCGCCGACACGGATCGACGTCGCCAAGGCTACGAACCGTTCGAGGAATTCGCTGGCGATGCTCTCATGGAGAATGATCCGACTACCGGCTATACAGGCTTGACCCTGGTTGTGGAAGATGGCGAAGGCAGCGCCGTTCACCGCTGCAGGGATGGAAGCATCTTCGAAGATGATGTTCGCCCCCTTGCCTCCCAACTCAAGTTGTACTCGCTTGAGGTTGCCTGCTGACATCTCGACGATTCGCTGGCCGACGGCCGTCGAGCCTGTGAAGGCGATCTTCTGCACGTCGGGATGGCTGGCCAGTCGTTCACCGGCCGTATGGCCGTATCCGGGAACCACGTTGACTGTGCCGCTTGGGAACCCGATCTCGTGCATGAGTTCGGCTAGCCGGAGAGTGGTCAGCGGGGTCAACTCGCTCGGCTTGAGGACAACCGTGTTGCCGGCGGCGAGTGCCGGGCCCATCTTCCATGAGCAGAACATCAGAGGAAAATTCCAGGGGACGATCTGGCCAACCACGCCGAGAGGTTCCCTCTGCACGTAATTGAGGAAGCCCCTCTCGACCGGGACTATCTCTCCCTGGAGCTTATCGGCCATGCCGCCGAAGTAGCGGAAGCAGGCTGCGGTTCGGGGTACGTCGAGTCCCGAGGTGTCCCGGATGGGATGCCCGGTGTCGATCGTTTCGAGTCGGGCGAATTCATCAGCGTGCTCCTCCAGTGCATCAGCGAGCCTCAGGAGCAGCCGCCCGCGTTCAGATGCAGCCGCAAGCCTCCAATCGGGGTATGCGGCCTGTGCGGATGCGACGGCCAGGTTGACATCCTCGGCGCGTGCTTCAGCGATCTCGGTGATCAACGACGAATCATGGGGGTTGTGGACCTCGATTCGACCCCCTGCGATCGCGTCGACGAACTCGCCGCCGATGAAGAGCTGGTTCCGCATCGCTCTAGAAGTCGACTGGGTAGACGTTCTCGATCCCGCGACTGATTCGCTCAGGCAGACCCGGGTCACCGTTCTCCCAGACCAGGAGCATGGACCGCTTGGGGCTGTAGCCCTGGTGCCTGATGTCGGCAGGCATTGCCGCAACATCGCCCGCCTTCATGGTGACCTTGGATCGCGGTGCACCGGACTCGCGGTCCCTGACATCCCAGATGATCTCGTCACTGAGCTGAATGAACCATTCGACCCGGTCGTTGCCGTGGACGATCGGAAGGATGTACTCCTCGGTAGTGGGGCAGAAGAGACTGTCCTTGCAGACGCTGACCACGCTGGGGTTCCAGGTCACATCGCTTCGGCTGAGATAGGCGAAGAGACTGAATGCGGCCACCTCGGTTTCGAATCCGGGATTGGGGTGCACCTCGGGCTCATCCTGAGGGACATCTGCGAACATCCGATTCACCGGAAAGCCGCTCTCGTCCGTACGGATGGCCTCGTCCCCTGGGATCCCGACCATTCGCGAGGCTGACACCCGGCGTCGCGTGACGGCCGAGAGGTTGTCACCGTCCTTCTGACCGAAAGGGTTGTCCGTCTCGGCCGGGCTGGCGAAGGGGTCGAACTTGGCGTTGGTCCAGTCTGCGAGAATGGAACGGAAGGTCTCTCGAATGAGAGGGGTCTCGTAGGTCTCGGAGTGATCGAGTTCGGCTCGGCGGTACGAATCGTTGAATCGACCCGCGAAGAGGTCGACCGTTCCATAGTGGTTCACGGTCCCGATAACGTCGTCGAAGTTGACGGTTCCATAGAAGAAGTCCCATGCGACGTCTCGTTGGAGCGCACGTAAGAAGGCATCGATCGACGTCACGTGGCGGCCGGTCGGCCAAGTGACGTGGGCAAAGAACTCGTCCCGCCCGAAGCGAAAGCCACCAATGGTGAATTCGCGATACCCGTGGGCATTGGGTTCTGTGGCTTGGACGTCGATGGTCATCGCGGGGTCTCCTTGTTCGGGTATTTTTACGCAGAAGCCGTCAGCTGAGGCAGATATCGGCCCAGCGCTCGATGGTGTCATCTCCGTGTATGGCCTGCTGAAGCATCACGCTCGGACGTTCGGCAACGAATTGGTAGGCGGCATTGCCAGGTAACAGACCTTGGTGGCCGCGACGCAGAATCATGTATCCCATGGGTGTCCCTACCGGGTCCCCGGACAGGGAAACCGATCCTTCCTTCTCGGGTCCCACCGCCGGCACGTCAAGCTTCACCAGCTCGACCTTCACCTCGCCGTCGAGAACGGTGACGAATTCGTCGTGGGCGCAGGTACGCCAAGCGCTGGTGCCTTCAGCTCGGATGGCCTCGAGGACGTACTTGACGTTCTTGGCGACAACGACCTTCTCGTAGGGCCTAGAGGTGGAGGCCACCTCGAAGATGTTCGAGAACGCGAAATGCTTCGGGTCATCATCGATGATCTCGATGTGGCCCTTTTCGAACTCCTCGAGCGAACCGAACTTGGTTGAGTAGGTCGTCAACACCGTCTCCTCACTTGACACGTGTGTGCGCTATCCGTACACTTGTCCGTCACACGAACATATGGAGTTTGACGTCATGGAGTTTCCGTGTCAAGCCGACGACGGCACCATCCGAACTCAACGCAGCAGCGACTACGTGCAGTCGCTGGACCGGGGCCTTTCTGTGCTGCGTTCCTTCAGCCGGGAGCATCCGTCGATGACGGTCGCCGACGTCGCCCGCTCCACAGAGCTCACGAGGGCGACAGCGCGCCGCCTTCTCCTCACCCTCCTCGAAATGGGGTACGTGACCACCGACGGCAAGTACTTCGGGCTCACACCGAGAGTGCTGGACCTCGGGTACGCCTACATCTCCTCCCTGCAGCTGAGCGAGATTGCTCAGCCGTTCATGGAAAACCTCTCTACCCAGGTCCACGAGAGTGTCAGCGCTGCCGTGCTGGACGAGGCGGAGGTGGTCTACGTAACGAGGGTGAATACCAAACGCATAATGACGATCTCGTTGTCGATCGGTTCGCGGCTGCCGGCCCTCTGGACCTCGATGGGCCGTGTGATCCTGGCCAATCTCGAGAGGACTGAACTCGAGCGGTTCCTGGAGTATGCACCTTTCGATCCGCCCACCTCGCGGTCGCTCGCCGATAGAGCTGCACTTCGTGCCGAACTCGCGAACGTTCGCGAGCAAGGCTTCGCGATTGTCGACCAGGAACTCGAAGAGGGGTTGAGATCGGTCGCCGCTCCACTGCGAGACCGGAGAGGACGCGTCATTGCGGGAATGAACGTGTCGACTCACGCTGGCCGAATAACCCTTCGCGAGCTCCGCGGTGACATTCTTCCCCTTCTGCGCCATGCTGCGGACGAGATCAATGACAGATTGGCGCGATGCTGAAGCTTGTCGAGCGGATCGTCCAACTCGGTGAGCTCCTGCGTTCCGAGGGCTTTGCAGTGTCCACCAGCGAGGTCATCGATGCCATCGAATCCCTGCGCTACCTCGATCTCATGGACAAGAGCACTCTCAGTGCATGTCTTCGCTCTGCCCTGATGAAGCGCCCAGATCCCTCGGGGGTCTTCAACAGGTGCTTCGACACGGCCTTCGGACCGGCGCCCTCCTCGACAGGGACATCGACGGCGGAACCTATGAACGACGAGGACAGGCCCGCGAATCAACCGCCAGGTGCCGGAGGTCCATCGCCAGTCAGTGCGGAGATACTCGAGGCTCTTCTCTCAGGGGATCAAGAAGCCCTCGAGACTCTGGCTCGACAAGCAGTCGATAGGTACGGCATCGACGAAGGGTCAGTTACGGAACGAAGAATTCTGCAACGGGTCGTTAGGGCTATCGATCTCTCGCGGATGTTGAGTGCGGCCATGCAACGGCTACGTAGCGCCAACGAGACGGACGAACTTGAACTGGCCCTGCGCCGCAGCGAGATCTCGACACTCATCGAGAAGTTCAGGCGAGAGCTCGCCGCTCAGATCGACCAGCGCCTACGAGGAGCGGATAGGGAGCATGAACCTGCGGTGCGGAATTCCCCGAGGCCGGAGGACACGGACCTGCACGAGATCCTCCGCAGCGATTACGACGAGATTCAAAAGATCATCGCGCCATTGATGCGGCAGGCAGCAGCGCGGGTGGCGAGGAAGAGGAAGCGGAGATCAACGGGTCGTCTTGACCCTCGGGGGACCGTCCGTCGGTCGCTGCAGTCCGGAGGCGTGCCTTTTGATGTCGTGCAACGTCGCCGGCATCCATCGCGTCCCGACATAGTCATCCTTTGTGACGTGAGCGGCTCAGTAGCGGATTTCGCTCGGTTCACGTTCACCCTCGTGCACGCAGCTCACCAGGAAGTCGGAAGAGTCCGCAGTTTTGCCTTCGTCGACGGTATCGCCGAGGTGACGGATGTGTTCAGGGAGGCACGGGTTGAAGTCCCGGTGAACCGACTCGTCGATCGAGAGGGCGTGATCGGCCCAGACGGACACAGCAACTATGGTGCCGCCTTCTCGGCATTCACCCACCTCTACCTGGAGGGATCCATTGGAAGCCAGACCACCGTGGTCATTTCGGGAGACGCCCGGAGCAACTATCGGGACGGGGGGGTCTCGGAGTTCGAGAAGATAGCGGATCGAGCAAAGCGGGTGTACTGGCTCAACCCCGAGCCGGCGCCCCTGTGGGGCACCACGGATTCTCTCATGGAGTCCTACCGAACGAGTTGCACTGCGGTTCACGAGGTGCGGACCATCAGGCAGTTGGCTCGGGCAGTGTCCGAACTTGCCTGAAGGGCCCTTCGCACACTCGTTGTTTTCACCTGTATTCGCATCTCAGGGTGACGGGGCGCCGCAGTAGCCTCGAGTGGTCGAGCGATCGACCTGGAGTGACCCGTCGAACCTGGTCGAGCTGGTCGGGGAGCACGTGCGCAGGGACGGGGAACCCACGGCCGGGAGCCTCGACGCGTGTAGCGCCCGGGGGAACGCCGAGCTTCCCGGTTCCACGGAGGATGCCACGCTGGTAGGAGGTTCTCGGGGATGAAGGGCTACGGCGTCGTCGGCGGGCTCGGGACCCTGTTCGCAGTGGTCGTGGCCGCCGCCTCGGGGTTGGGCGACGGAGACCTCGGATCTCAGCGGAGAGCAACCCTCGTTGCCCGTGGCCGGCCGGCCGGTCTGGCTTGCTGGCACAGACCAGTGACCGCGTCGTCATTGCGGGAGCGGTGCCCGAGCATCTCGTTCTGGTCCCGCCGGTGGCACTCGTCGAACTGCATGTCAGTGCTGGTCGCCACACTGGATGACCACATGAAGCGGGTCGAACAACCAGGGTGCGTGGGTCACGTTTGTCGGCGACGACCGGCACGCGGGCACTCCAAGATCGAGGGTCACAACCGATACCCCTGCTCGCCACGCCACGCCTCGCCTGGCATCGATCCATCCTCTCGGACCACATCGAAGCGGGGGGCACGGTGGTCGACAGAACTGCCGTCGAGCCAGGTGGCATCGTCCGCCCGGATCTTGCCGACCGCTCGGTGCCTTCCGAAAGGGTCTTGCATATCGCAGCGACCGGGGCTACATTGAGAATCTGATTCCGACAGACGGAATCTTCTTTCGTACGTAGGGGGGGCATCGAACCTGCGACGGGAGCAATTGGGACGTGCCGGACAGCCCGGCTACTCCGACGACCAATCCAGTGGGGGGAACATGCAAACCCGTACAGAGCTGACCAAAAGAGGCATGGCGAAAGGCCCTTTTCGACTCGCCGGAATCTCATTGGCTACGATCCTCGCCGCGACAGTCGTGGCCGGATGTGGGTCCTCTCAAAGCAGCTCCAGTGGAGCGACGAGCACTTCGGCACAAGCTTCCTCGTCCACCACGACCGGTGGCGGTGGGGGATCGGGAGCAGTCACGGATCTTTCGAGCTACACCAAGGGCGGGTCCGGTGCAGCGAATAACAGCCTGAGCCCGGTAACGCTCGGTTGGGTGAACCAGCAGGGCGGGCCTCTGGGGTTCCCGAATTCGACGGCAGGTGCCGAAGCAGCAGTCAAGTACGTGAACAGCTATCTCGGAGGCATCGGGGGTCACCCACTCCAGCTGAACACCTGTTTCGTCGTCGGGAGCGAGCAGGAAGGCAATACGTGCGGAGATCAGCTCGTGAACAACACGAGTGTCAAGGCTGTCCTCTACGGCACACTGATCGCAGGCGATCAGTCGTTCCAGGCCGTCGACAACGGAACCAAGCCGATCTTCATGGCCAACTCGATCAGCCCGAATGACGCCACCGGGAAGAACGTCTTTATCTTCAACGGTAACCCGACATCCTTCTTTGGAGGGATGGCCGCGTACGCCCGCACCCTGAAGGTCAAGACTGTCTCGGCAATCTATCCTCAGGATAGTCAGAGCATCGCTGGTATTGCCTCAATGAAGGCAGCTCTCAATAGCGTCGGTATACAGCTGAAGTCGGTTGGATTCGATCCGTCGACGACCAACCTGTTAGCTGCAGCCACGGCCGCGGGCGTTCAGTCGGCGGATATGGTGGTCCCATTGGTTTCTATTCCACCGAACTGCGTCTCGGCTGCACAGGCACTCGACACTCTTAGCGTCAAAGCGCCCGTAGTGTCCCTGGGATCCTTCTGCTTCATCGCTCCAGTCGCCGCTGGTCTCGGTGGATCCGCACCGATTTGGACGCAGATTGCAAGCCAGACAAACGTGCTGGCCACGGCCGAGCCCGACGTCAAAACGTACATGACAGCGTCGTCGACAGTAGGACTCACGCCGGTTGAGCAGTCAGACTCCAACAGCGCCCTTGCATGGAGCTTGGTCTTGACCGCCGTGCGATTCCTGAACGAAAAGGGGGGAGCGGCGGCCACCCCCTCCGCCCTGGCCTCAGCTGCGAAAGTCTTTACGGGACCGATGTTGCTCGGAAGCCCTCAGCTCAAGTGCGGAGAGTTTCGGACAATGCCGGGTCTGTGTGGTTTCGAAATGCGGGCATTCAAGCACACAGGCGGACAGAGCTTCACGGCAGTGTCAGGTTGGCTGCAACCGATCATCCCGAAATGAGGACTCTGCCAATCGGGCCGGAAGCAACAGTGAAGCGGCCCCCGTTGAACCAATCGCTGCCAATACCCAGTCGAATGAACGATCCAGAGAAGGCGAACCATCAATGACTGTCTCTACTCGCGACATCATCCAACCACCTGAACCGAGCCTCACCGAGGAGCAACTGATCGAACGTGCCGGTGCACTTCGCGATCACCTTCGCTCAGAGCAGGACAATACGGACGAGCGAGGCACGTACTCGCCCGCCACTCACGAGCTCTTCCGTCAGGCCGGCTTCTATCGCACGCTCCTTCCGCGCCGGTACGGTGGTTACGAATTCGATGTCCCGACATTCGCCCGTGTCATTATCGAAATTGCACGGGGGTGTCCCGGTACCGGCTGGTGTCTGTGCCTGGCCGCTGGCCACGGGCTCCAGATGGGGAGTCTGTTTTCGGAGGAGGCACAGTCAGCGGCGCTCTCGCCTGATGGCGAGTTCGCCGCACCCCTCCGAGGAGTGCCCATGGGGACGGCAACCCGTCAGCCGAACGGCGAGTGGCGTATTGACGGAACCTGGGACTATTGCTCCGGAGCGCCGTACTCGACTCATGCCATGGTCGGCGTTCGCATGGTCGGGGAGCAGGGTCCACTCGGAATTGGCATTGCCCTGGTCCCCCGGGATGGATGGACGCTTCTGGACGACTGGCGGGGGCGTACGTTCGGAATGATTGGCAGTGGGTCGAACAGCATACAAATCGAGGGTGCCCAGATTCCGGACTCCTTCGTCGTGGCCGGAAACCTGTTGCAGTTCGATGGGGGACTCGAGACCCCTGGATATCAACTCCACGATAACCCGATGTATGCAGGCCACCCTCTGGGCTACCTTCAGATCGAAATTAGTTCGGTATTGGTTGGAACTGCCTACGCGGCACTCGACGAGTACGAGCGAATCCTGCGATCGAAAAAGACCATCGGTCCGAACCCGGTCGAGCGGTTCCGGGTCAGCTCCTACCAAAGGTACTGGGGGCTTGCTGCTGGCAAGATCCATGCCGCAGAGGACGTTCTCATCCAGGAGAGCATCAGGTACATGGAGGCTTGTCGGGAAACGGCTGCAAACGGAGGAAGAGTCGACCCGGAAAGCCTGATGAGGGTCAACGCCGCAACGCATCACGCGGTAAACCTTGTCTGGGAAGCCGTGGAATTGCTGTTCAGAACAGGCGGCACCAGTGAAGGTGGGCGGAACGGGTCGAAGATGCAGCGGTACTATCGGGACTGTTCGACGGCTCGGACGAACATCGGACTCCAGCATGAGTCGTTCGCAGAGGTGTACGCCATGCAACACTTCGGTCTGCAAGTCGCCGCCCTAGCGTGAGTTCCACCTGGGTCGGCTACAGCTCGGTGCGCGTCAAATGCAACAGGTCCTGACGTTTGCCCTTTTGGGCCTGGGCTCCGGGGCCCTCATCGCCGGCATCGCCTTGGGGGTTGTTCTCGGTTGGCGCGGCAGCGGAACGATCAACATTGCTGCCGGCGCGATGGTCATGGTGGCTGGCTACTTGTTCTGGGCGTTCAGAACAGGGTTCTTCGGGGTAACGCTCGGAACAGCCGCCGCGATGGTAACGACCATGATCGCAATGGGAATCGTCGCGATCGTCGTGGAGCTCGTCGCGGTGCGACCGTTGCGGGGCTCGTCGCCCCTCTCAAAGTTGGTGGCGTCGGTCGGGGTCCTCTTAGTGGCTCAAGCGCTGGTGGAGTGGGTATTCGGCACCTCTCCCCTGAACAGCCCGGCCGTCCTGCCGAGCAGAGTGATCCACCTTTCCGGGACCACTGTTCCGGTCGCCCAGCTGATACTGGCTTCGGTGGTGATCCTGCTGGCGCTGGCGCTGGCGGCTGCCTACCGCTTCAGTCGCTTCGGGCTGGCCACCCGCGCTGCCTCGGAGAACGAAGGGGTGGCTGTGTTGTACGGCTTGGAGCCAAACTCGATCTCCCTCATGAATGGCATCCTGGCGAATCTCGGCGCGGCTCTGGTCGGTGTCCTCGCTGCGTCGATCACCGGAATCAACGCGACCACATTGCCGCTCCTCATCATTCCTGCCCTGGCTGCAGCCTTGTTCGCCCGTTTCAGCTCATTCCTGGTGGCGACGATCGCAGGTCTTCTGATCGGGGTTGCGGAGTCCCTCCTTCTGTACGCCTCGACCTTCTCGTGGTTCCCGACCGATCACGGCTTGGCTCTGCCCGGAGTCCAGCAATTGCTGGAGTTCATTCTCATTGTCGTCGCACTGTGGTGGAGGGGCTCTAGCCTGCCCATGCGGGGAGACTTCGTCGAGCGGTCGCTGCCGCCTGTTCCCATTCAAGACCGGTTGCTACAACGGGTAAGTCTGCCAATTGGAGCCTGCGTCCTTGCGTTGGTCCTTCTGCCTTCCGAGTTTCGCCAAGCCGTCACGACCGGTCTCATTATGGCGATCCTGTGCCTGTCGTTCGTCGTGATCATGGGCTACGTGGGGCAACTGTCCGTGGTCCAGCTTGCCTTGGCCGGCATCGCGGCATTCTCGCTGTCACACCTCGGCACCGATTTGGGTATGGGTTTTCCCCTTGCGGCCATCTTGAGCGTCCTGGTGGCGACCGTTCTCGGCGTCCTGATCGGCGTGTCAGCACTCAGGATCAGGGGAGTGACCCTGGTGGTCGTCACGTTGGCAGCCAGCTCTGCCATCGACCAGTTCGTGTTCGCCAATCCGAGCTGGGGAGGCGGCCAAGCCGGCGCTCCTGTCAGGGAACTGACCCTCTTCGGGTTGGACCTCGGGCCGAGGGCCGCATTCCGGGGACTCGGTGGCTCACTCCCGAGTCCCGTCTTCGGCTTCGTTGCGTTGGCGATCACCGCCGTGCTGTACATAGTGGTGGCGAATCTGCGGAGGAACGATCTCGGGCGGCAGATGCTAGCGATACGGTCGAACGAACGAGCCGCCGCCGCCGCTGGGGTCGCCGTGAGATCCGTCAAACTGCAGGCCTTCATGATCTCCTCCGCCATCGCGGCAACGGCTGGCGTCCTCCTCGCCTACAACTACGGGACCGTGTCGTCCAGCACGTTCGAGACGTCACTGGTGTTGCCCCTTCTGGCCAGCGTCTATGTGCTCGGCGTCACCATGCCGCAAGCTGCGGTGCTCGCCGGGTTCGGAGCAACCGGAGCGGTAATTCCGCTGATAATGCAGAAGTGGATCTTTCCGGGCAACCGAGTTGCTATCTATATGGAGCTGATGATTGGGGTCGGCCTTCTCATCCAGCTCAGACTGTTCCCAGAAGGCATTCTGGTCGCCGCCGCATCCAAGCGTGTCGCCAAACGCAAGTCCAAGCCTGACGTCACGGCCGGAACCGAAGGATCCACTTCGGGTACCGCGCCCTTGTCGGCGAGAGCACGACACGGTGTCCGGGCATGACCGATATCGTCCTGTCGACAAAAGGGATCAACGTGAGGTTCGGCGGCCTGGTGGCGGTCGAATCGGTGAGCATCGACATCCCCCAGGGAAAAATCGTCGGCCTTATCGGCCCGAACGGCGCGGGCAAGACGACCTTCGTCGACGCCGTGTGCGGCTTTGTGCCAGCCGACGGCACGGTGGAGGTCGCCGGGCGCGACATAAGCTCCCTCAAACCTCACGGCCGCTGCCGAGTGGGACTCGGCCGAACATGGCAGGCCTCCGAATTGTTCAACGATCTGTCGGTGGCGGAGAATCTGGCGATCTCGGCCAGTCGGCTATCGGTGCGTTCCGTCCTACGCGACCTGCTAGGTCGCCCGGCTCCCTTCGGTCCTGACGTACATCGGGTTCTCTCTCTTCTTGGGATCGAAAACCTCGCCAACTCGACACCGAGCGAACTATCGGAGGGTCAGCGCAAGCTGGTCGGGATCGCCCGGGCCTTCGCAGGACGCCCGGTAGTGGTATGTCTGGACGAACCCGCCGCCGGACTGGACACCCACGAAAGCGCGGCGCTGGCGCAGCAACTGCGGCACCTGGGTGCTGACGGGACGTCACTGCTCCTCATCGACCACGACATGAGCTTCGTCTTCGGGCTCTGTGACCATGTGATTGTGATGGAGTACGGGAGGGTCATCGCGGAGGGGCGTCCTGATGAGGTCAGGAATGACCCACGGGTCATCGCGGCGTACTTGGGAACGACAGTGCAGGATCGAGCCAGCACCCAGGATGAGCTGTCGTGACCACATCGGTACTCGAGGTCGATCATATTGCGACCGGATACAGCGGTACCCGAGTGGTTCGGGATGCCCACCTGTCGGTCGGCAAAGGCGAAGTGGTGGTGCTCCTGGGGGCGAATGGCGCCGGGAAGACAACCACGCTTCGGGCCATCTCCGGCCTCCTCAGTCTGCAAAAGGGAGCGATTCGGCTCAACGGCCAGGACCTCGCCCAACAATCGGCGCCTGCCAGGGCCAGGTCGGGAATCGCGCATGTGCCCGAGGGTCGCGGGGTCATACACAGCCTGACAGTAGGGGAGCATTTCAACCTTCGGCACCGAGGGGGAACGCTTGAGCCAGAGATCGCCTACGAGTACTTCCCAGCGCTCCGGGACCTTCGAAACCGTCGGGCCGGACTGCTGTCTGGGGGGGAGCAGCAGATGCTCTCCCTCGGTCGGGCACTCGCAACACGGCCCACCCTGTTGTGCATAGACGAATTGAGCCTTGGCCTGGCCCCCATTGTCGTCGAGAATCTCCTCCCGGTGATCCGGAACTTCTCTGACGATCAGGAAGGGGCTGTCCTTCTGGTCGAACAGCACGTTCATCTGGCTCTGGAGATTGCCGACCGGGGATACCTTATGGCGAACGGCGTGAGCCGAGGCAGCTTCAGTGCAAGGGAGCTCCAGAGCGATCAGGGCCTGATACAGGCGAGTTATCTGGGAGATCGAGTGGAGGACGCTGTGATTCAGCTCGAATCTCCCTTAGCCATCAATGGAAAGGAAACGCAATGAAGGTTGGAATAGTGGGAGCAGGAAAGATGGGGCAGGCCTTGGCCGCATTGTTCGCCAAGGCAGGTCACGAGGTGTGCCTGTCCAATTCGCGCGGCCCGGACTCCCTCGACACGGTGATCTCGGACCTCGGCCCCCGGTGTCGAGCCGCGAACGTCGACGAGTGTGTGGAGTCCAGTGAGGTCGTGGTTCTGGCAACGCCATGGGGGAAGACCGCAGACGCGGTCGGGTCAGTCGAGCTCTGGTCCGGAAAGATCGTCATCGATACGACGAACAACAGGAGCGCTCCTGGGCCCGCTGGGGTGATCGACATAGGTGACGCCGTGTCCAGTGAGCTTGTCGCCGCAATGGTGCCGGGCGCGCGCTTGGTCAAGGCCTTCAATGCCACTCCCATCCCGATGATGATCGCAGCGCTGCAGTCCGGCGATGCCCGGAATGCCATCTACATTGCTGCCGATGATGCGCTGGCGAAGTCGACGGTAGCCACGCTGATCTCCAGCATCGGCGGCGAGGCCGTCGACGTTGGCGACCTGCACACGGGCGGCGCCTTGATCGGCACCAGTGGACCGCTGCCCGGAACTCTGGAGATGTTGACGCCCGAGGATGCCCGGGAGCGCCTTCAAGCGGCCACCTCATAGCGGGTGCACACTCCCGAAGCGATTCTCATACAAGACCGTCTAGTTTCTAAGCCAAAGGAGAGCAAGAATGACCGTTGTTCAAGTGTCCGAGTCCATCACGGTGCCTGCCGACGTGGACGAAGTGTGGGTTTTCGTGAGCGACTTCGCCGGTGTCGCGACCTGGCAGCCGCATATCAAGTCAGTCGAAATGCAGTCCAATGGGGACCGGAAGGTCAATTTCACGCGTGGTGATTCCGTACTCGATCGGGTCACCAAGAGGAACGACGTGGAGAGGACCTTCACGTACGGGCTCGTTCCCGGGCAGCCGACCCCGATGAAGAGCCTCGACGCTACGTTTGCAGTGAGGTCTGCTGACGGCGGTGCGGAGGTGGAGTACACGATCGAGGTCGATGTTCCTGAGGAAATGGTCGAAATGGCACGCGGTGGAATCGGTGCCGACATCGATGGCGTGCTCGCCGGGCTCGCCGCAAAATTCAATGGCTGATGGGGAGCCCATTCGCCGGGTCGCCGTGGTCACGGGTGGCATGGGCTTCATCGGCGGTGCCATCGTTCGAAAGCTATCCTCCCTTGATTATGAAGTCGTCGCCCTCGACCGAGGGGGAGATTTCATGGTCGACCTGGCCGACGAGGGGGATGTCCGCTCAGTAGCTCGACGTATCGTGGAGACATTTGGACGATGCGACGTTCTCGTTCACGCAGCCGTTGCCTTCGATCGAGCAGCCCTTTCCGAGCTCGACGCTCAGCTCTGGCGCAATGTATTTGCTGTCAACGTGGAGTCGGCGCTGTGGCTCATGCAGGAGTTGACGCCGACGATGAAGGAAAACCAGTTCGGACGGGTCGTCTTCCTCGTGTCGGATACCTTCTGGAATCCGCCTGCGGTACCGGACATGCTACCGTACATCGCAAGCAAAGGGGCATTGATCGGCGTCGCTCGCTCGCTCGCTCGCTCGCTCGGAAGTTCCGGTATCACTGTCAACTGTGTCGCTCCCGGCCTGACACCTCCTCCTGTGCCCAACGAAGGATTCGGGTCAGCGGTCATAGAGGAGGTTCGAGGTCGCCAGGCGTTGCCCCGTAGCTTGGTGCCGGATGATGTGGCCGAGGTGGTCGGGTTCTTGGCATCCCCCGCCGTTCAAGCATTGACCGGCCAGACGATCTGCCCCGATGGCGGCCTCGTCCTACTCTGAGACCACGACGTCGATTGGTCCTGACTTCGTCATCGATTGACCCGCACGTAATGCAGAGCGGCCAGAACTTGGGGAACGTTATGTCGAGCCAGAAGAAGGCTTCCGATCAGGAGGGTGGGAGCAGCGGAGATGACGCTCGGCACGTACGAGCGGTGCAGCGGGCTGCTCGTATCGTCACGGCGTTGGCTCAACACCCCTATCCAATGGGAATCGTCGAGCTCGCTCAGTTCGTACAGTTGTCGCCGGCCAGTGTTCACCGGCTTCTCTCCACGCTGATCAGTGTCGGCTGGGTAGAGCAGAACAGCCGGACGGCCAAGTACAGGCTTGGGATGACCGTTGTGGGCATGGGCAGTGTGGGACTCGTGACGAATCCGGTATTGCACGACAGCCGGATGTACCTCGCTCGATTGGCTCAGTGGTCAGGGTACGACGCAGTCCTGAGCATCTTGGTCGGCGTAAAGACCGTTCAACTGGCGCGGGCCCCGGGAGTCAATACCGAGCTTATTGAATTCGAGCCCGGGCACCCCCAACCAGCGCACGCGATGGCTGATGGCAAGCTGCTCCTTTCTTACAAATCTGAAGACGATCGGCGGCTTCTGTACCGAACCGAGGGACTGAGACGCTATACCGCCAACACGATCACGGATCCCGATGAGATGGAGCGAGAGTTCGCCCAAATTCGTGAACAGGGATACGCCATCGATAACTGCGAGCGATTCGAAAAGGGGCGAGGTATAGCCGTTCCCGTCTTCGATCCGGAAGGTCGGCCATTGGCCGCCATGCACTGCATCGGGAAGATCGATCGAGAACGAGATCTCGAGATCGTGCAGCAGATGCACTCCTTGACCCGGGAATTGTCCGACCGCCTCATAGCTGCCGGTGATCTGCCTGATTCGAGCAATGATTCCGCCGTGCCTAGGTTGTCCTGATGAATGCGATGTGGATGGATTCAGGACATAGCAGTCCACGTCGCTCCGGAGGGCGGCTCGCTTCCCGACGCTGACCAGGTGGTTGAACGATCCCATATTCATCCCATAAACGTGCATCACGCGAACAGGGGCGGGGCCAAGGCAGAATTGAAAAGACCTGTTCAGGGGCCTAGGGAAGCCTGCAGGCGCGGCCAGACAGAGACCAAGACCCTCTCGTAATGCGTGGTGTCGTGGACCGCACGCTCGGCAATCTCAGGATCTGGTCTGGGGATGACGGCAGAGGATGGTTGGCCGGCGGGGAGGACTTCATCGCTTCGAAGGAGTTTCGACGCAAGTCCGAACGGCACACGAACGAGCATGCAGCAACCGGGCTGTGAGCCGGTACCGTTGCTCTGGCATGGATACGGGAGTTGTTCTCATCGATGAGGTGGCGGGTTGGCTCCGGCGTGACCGCCGTGGCGCCTGGGTGCGCGTATTGGTGGGGCCCGAGGTGGAGGAAGAGAGGCCGCTCCGATTTGCCGAGATCTTGGTCGGTTCCGAGCCTCCTGGCTGGGAGCACCGGACCTGGACCTATTCGGGGTGGACGTTCATGACCCGGGAGATGACGGCACGGCAGTTGGCGTCGCTGCTCGAGTCGGAGGGTGCTGGGGGTTTAGTAGAACTGTCACTCGGCGAACTGAGCACTGGGTTCAGCCTGACGGGTAGCCCTCAATGGTTCCGTCTGGCCAGCTGGCAGGAGTACGACCGAGTTGAGCTCGAATGGCCATCGCGGTTGGTCAATCTGCCAATCGATGGTGGGCTGACCAACCAACCCCCCGGCTACATGGTCGGAATGGACGGACCGTCCTTTCCGACCTTTGCCGGTGCGTTTGGAGCCTTCTTCTACGACCAGTGGGGTCAGAGCGGGGCCAATCAGCCGACGTTGGGTCAGATCAAAGTTCGGATCCTCGATAGACGGGCTCGGATCCGTCGGACCGTAGCTCGGGCTGCTTCGGTGGATGTCTGGGTTGATGGTCGGAGCGCCAAGGGGTGCCACCTGGAACTGAACAGCACGACGGCGCACTTGGACGTGGAGCTCGCCGGGAGCGGCAAGGTGACCCTGCCGCTCCCGGCGGGTCTGGGCCAGGATCCATGGCTTTGGTTGAAGAGTGGGTCCGAATGGATCGACTACCGGTCACTGACCCCGTGGGGCGGCCGCCAGCCTCGAGGAGTCGAGTTCGAAGCTCCCGATGATGCCTTGGCTGAGGTAACGGCGCTTGCGGCTCAGGGCGAGAGCACGTACCTGGAGTACAAGAGCGTTCTTCCCGACGACAACCAGACCAGTAAGCGCAAGACCCTGAAGACGGTTGTTGCCTTTGCCAATGGGGAGGGAGGCACGATCCTCTTTGGTGTCGACGGTGACGACTCCGCCGGGACCATCATGGGTCTGTCTGGAAACCCTGCTCAGTTGGTCCGGCGGCTCAACGACCTCGTTCGGGACTGCCTATCCCCGGCGCCGAACTTCACTGTGGCCGCCCACGTGGTGGAAGGTAAGGCGGTGATCAGGCTTGACGTCGGGTCGGGGGCCGGTGTGCTGTATTCCCTAATGCTCGACACCAACCGACCGGAGTACTACGTACGTCGAAACGGGTCCACCTACTACGCGCGACCTGAGGAGCTTGCGCAGGTCGTTGTCACAGGAGTCCAGCAGACTCCCGGGGATCAGTTCCGCCTTGGGTAGGGAGCACGGATGTCACACCTCAAGGGCTAAGTTCGGACCGCGCTTCCGCCTTGCAATTGAGGTATTCGTCGCTATTCGGAGTAGGGCGCGAGTCGGGAAGCACCAGCGACGACGAGGCCGTCAACAACCCGCTGCCAGACGGACAGCAGGTCAAGGTCGCACGAGGCTTGCCGTGCCTCGATCAGCCATGAGGACAACAGAAAGGTGTGATTCGCCACTCGCCCCGGATCAGGGAGAACAAGACTTGCCACCCAGGGCAGACCAACCCGCACCTGGTCCTCGATTCCAAGCGCCCTCAGGAAGCCGATGAGATGATCCACACAGGTAGAACTCCCCTGTGCAACTGGAAGCCACTGCTCGACGGCAGATTGCCATGCCAGGGGCTGCCACCAAACGATCGGCTCCCCGTGATCGAGTTCTCGGTAGAGGTAGGCAACCTCGGTGGCGGCGTTGGGCAAGAGTGAGGCCAGTGCGTAGTCGCCATAGCGTCGGTCATCAACCGAGATGTGCCCCGTCTCGTATAGGCGAGTCACCTGTGTCATAACTGACGGCCAAACTCGCGCTGCGGTCGCCGCACTACCCAGTGACTCCTCAGCGGCGGCCGAGAGTGCGCGCAGGAAACTGTTCAGCAGCGTTGAGTTGTCGGAGAAGGCGTCGATCTGCTCGTGAATGGGCGAGTCATCGCCATCGGCCACGATTGTCAACAGCGCCCGTGCAGCGATCAGGGCGTGCGTCCCACGGTGGTCCATGTCCTGGTCATACGAGAGCAGGGCACGACGGTGTGCCTCAACGAGCACGGCGAAAAGCTCGTACGCGCGCTGTGACACACAGATGCTGGCCCGGGCGGCCGGCGCAAGAGCTCGTATCGCAGCATCCAGACGTGAAAAGTGGATGTCGTTGCTTGGAACGCCTGCGAGCGATTGCTCCACGGGGTCATCGAGTTGATCAATGCGACGCTTACTTGTACCTGGATCCCAGCCACTGAGAACACAGTCACGCATCGTTTCGATGGCTATCTGGAGCCCGGTCTCGTGGTGGCATGGTCCGTCGCTGACGCAAGGAGCTTCCCATAGCTTGTCGAGGCCACGGGCCAGATAGACCCGAACCTCGCGCACCTCAGCCCGGGCCAGGTTGAGCGCCGCCAATGTTGCCAGCTCGTACGTCTTCGAACCGTCTCCGCCATCATCGACCAGTGTGCGCAGTGCCGCAGCCGCCGGCGTCAGGAGCAGGGGGAGCGCACGGGCCACGCTGCGGTCTCCACCCTGTTCGAAGTAGGACTCTTCGAAATCGAACTGTCGGGGCGTTGGCTCCCCCGCCCCGACCCGGAGCATCACGTCGACCGCGAACCGCAGTGACTCGTCCGGAAGCTCGAGGTCGTTCATAAGGTGGGCTTCGAGCGCAGCCGCAGCCACCGCGCCGGGTATGTCCCATAGACCCGTGGGGCTCAGTGCCGGCGGGCTCTCCAGGAGGTCTTTGGCGATGGCGAGATCGGAGACGAAATCGTCGGCAGCCAAGGACTCAGGGACACCCTGCTTCGGGTGCACGTGGTAGCGGACCATGAGGCGTGTTGCCTCCTGGGCGCGCTGGAGATCCTCGTTGCCTTGCTCCATCGCCTGGGCAACGTCGTCCGGCGGGCGGCTTTGGATGTACAGACCACCGTCTACCTCGTGGGCTTCATACGTATCCCTGTTGAGACCGCTCGCCCACGACCGGACCGTGACCAGGTGCTTGTCAACCTCGGCCTCGTTCGCATCATCGCCAAGAGCCCCTACCACCCAATGTCTGCAGGTCTCGACTAGTTGGTTCCCGATAGAGCGCAATTCCTCCGCCCGTGCCTCATCAGCACTCATAACGAGCAATATTGCTGCCTCTCGAAGCGACCACGTGCGTCGCTCGGCGTGGGCAATGCCGTCGGAGGGCGCCGCCAGTCCGCTGCTCTCGTGGACCATGCGCCCGAACTCCTGATGCCAGATGAATGGTTCCGACATGTACGGATCTAGTAGGCGATCGGTGCTGTCAAGGTGACGCACGAGCAGTCCGACGACGAGGGCGACCATGGCGAGGTTCTCGCAACCGTCGAGAAGGATGGAGACGATGTTCGCCAGAGGAATCCCGGCAGTAATCAGTTGATCGCACGTGCGCTCCAATGCCTGCAAGGCGCTCATGCAAGGGTAGGGTCCGACGCCGGTCCCTCGGTACCACATCCACACATTGCCGTCACCGATGTAGACACGGTGCACTCCGGTTATGCCAAGCCCAATTCGGTACACATCCAACGCTGAGTCGTCGATCGCTGAACCGTAGTGATCATGGCCTGCCATGGTTCGCGCACGAGCGAGCGCTGCGTGGTTGAGCATGCGATTCAGAACAGCGACGCCGTTTCGGAGGTCTGACTGAAAAAGCGCCAAGAAGGGACCTCGATACCACGCTGCGAGGGGCGTCACTCCAAAGCTGCGCGCGTGGTGGTCCCTGATGCCGTCCTCGTAGAAGCCCGAGCCATCTTCCTCCTTGTCGAGGTAGTAAGCCTCTGTGAGTTCAGCAAGAAGACCGCGTCGGTAAGCGGCCAGAGCACGACCGGTAAATAGCTCTTCCACGGCGGGACAGAGCCACGATGGGGCATCCTGCGCTATGCGGTGGAGGACTGCTTCACCTTGCTCGCCGAGATCCGGGCCGAGCAATGCAAGGAACTCAACCATGATCTCGGACGTGATTTCTCGGGGAATTTCCGGCCGAGCGCGACGGCGACTGCGCGGAAACCCGATCTCAGTGAACAGAGAGCGGTGTGTTTCCGAGAACTTTCGCTCCTCCTCGATCTCTTCAGGCGTCCGTGCTGCCCGGGCAGCAGCGGCTTCGCGCTCCTCTTGTAAACGACGATCTGCCGCCGTGCAAGCGGCCAATAGCCGATCACGCAGACGGAGGCGAAGTGAATAACCAGCCGGTGCATTGGCTACCACGAGAGCGCGCAACCAATCGCGCACAAGGCGCTGCAAGTTCTCGCTGGACTGCCAAGGGGCGTCGTCGTCGAGAATCAGCGCAATGAGTGGTTCGACCGGAAGGATTGGGATGAGGCCGGTTTCGTCGCGGAGTCGCTGATCGACGAGGCGGGTAAGGCGCTGTAGACCCGCACCGGAATCAGCGCGCAAGTCCGACCACGCATCTCGCAGTACCGGGTCGGGGTCCCCAATCGTTAGGAGGGCCTCGCCGGGCACGTCGCCCCATCGCTCACCGTGGCCCGCTTCGACAATGTCGTCGAATGCTCTCTGCACCCGAGCAAACCGGCCTCGTAGGGGGTTCGCCGACGTTTCGCGATCAGCAAGTACGACCTGGCAAGCAAGTCGTGCTGCAGCGAGGGACCAACGAGGTACATCGCATTCGAGAAATTTTCCCGTGAGGTTGCCCGGCACCAAAAGCAGACGGGCAACTGCGTATCGGCGCAGCTCGTCGTGCGCGAACTCCGGACCAATCGTCCACGGATCGCTGTCGGACGATCTCAACACCCCGTCACGGCGGAGGCCATCAAGTGCTGTGGGATCGATCGAACCAACAACTGCCAGAGCATCTCCACCGAAGAGGGCAAGCTCAGCCAGACGCAGCAACGCGACATCACGAGCATCGGGTGTTCCATGATCGGATTGCCCATTGCGGCGAACCAAACCGACCCACACTTGCTGCATGGCGTCGGCGTCACTCAGAGGTGTGCCGGATAGACCTCCCCGCACCAAGAGGTCTATGACGACGGGCCGGCGCAGCAGCTCTCTTGCTCGTGGGTTAGTAGCTAGCGGGGCAAGTTCTCCGAACACTTCTACGGCTTTGTCGAGATCGGTGTCCGTCAACCCCGATACCGGCGATTCGGCAACGTTTCCGCTCGTCCGTTCGGCAATGGTGTCGAGCACCAGCTGTTTGGTGTCGTTCGCCGTAATGGCGACGACCGTTACGTCGGCCTGAACCGCTGCGTCCACCAGGTATCTGAAAGGTTGGCCCATGTCCTCGGCAATCGCATCGACACCGTCGATTACAAGCAGCCGTTGAGGAGTACTGAGGTCTGAGAGAAGGGCCGCGAGCGGTGTTCCGAGGTACGACTCAAGCGCCAGAGTTGTCGGTGGAAGATGGCGCAGGTTGATGCACAACACTTGCGTGCCATCAGGGTCATCGGCTGCAGCGTCCGCTGCCATCTGAATGACGAGCGCACTCTTCCCGACACCGGAGTCGCCGTGCGCAACAACGGCAGACGGTGAGGCGGCAATTAGGGCGAGCAGGTCGTTTGAAGCAGCGCGTCGATCCAAATGAAGGACTCGATGACCATCGGCGGAGGCAATCTCGGCACGTACGGACGTGGTGGCCCGTGTGTGAAGGTGGGTGAGCGCTTGCCAGCCCTGTTGATGGCGACGCGCTGTGGAATCGATAACTTCGTGTGCGTGCCGCTGCAGAAGACTCCGATCGACGGTAGCTGCGTTCTGCGGATACTCCGCTGCGAGCGCGACCAGCCGATCGCGCAGGCGGGACGCTCCGAAGAGGTCGCTGCCCCGAGCAATGGGGATCAGGGCATTGGTGACTGCTCCCCAGTCCGCCTCGTCAGGTGCCTCAAGGCGGGGCATGAGCACGGTGAGACGTGACAACAGCTCCCACGTGTGCTGCTTGACGATCTCCTCACTGGGCTCAGCACTACCAAGAGCCTTGAGTGCAACCGTGACGAGTTTCTCGAGCTGGTCCAGGCGGCCGCGGAGGTTGGCAGAGAAGCGGCCAGGTGTCCGGACGAGGGCGAAGAAGCTCGACGCGTCCATCTGGTTGAAAGCGAGATCGGCAAGGGACTCCAGTTGCCTAGCGTGGTCTTGGGCGCCTGCGACGACCAGCGCCACACGATGTTCCGGACCGTCGGCAGGTGCATCGACGATCTCGCGCACGAAGGTGCGGATGAGCTTCTTAGTCGATTCGTCGCTCTGGACAATGTCAGGTGAGCGGCGCACGGCAACGGCGAGCACGAGTGAAGGCTCCGACTCGTCGGTGCGGGCCGCATGGATCACCAGGTCGTCGACCGAATGTTCAGGTGCCTGCTGGAACGCCACACTGACCACGACGCGACCATCGCCCAGCTCCGTGGCCCCGTGACCGAGGAGAAGGTGGACGAGATACTGGACCGCCACCTTGCGCTCGAAGGTCACGCCTCCACCGCCCGTGGCGTACGGGCTCATCCCACCAGGGGCCGGATCGTCACTCACCTTGGTTCGCACCTCCTCCAACCACGAGCGCACCACCGGGTGGTCCGTGCTCAGGTACCACCGGTCTGCTCTTCCCTCGCGGCTGGAGGTCGCAAAACCGGCGTCGCGCAGCCTCGCGAGCGCCGCAGTCGCCGTGGTCGGAGCAACTCGAAGCACGGTGGACACCTGGCGGCCAGACAGGGGCTTCGGGCTCTCTGCCAGGGCCCTCAGGGCGTCATATGCGGTGTCTCCGAGGGTTGACTTGAGCATGCTCGTGGTCGCCACGCAGGCATTCTACACCCATGTCTAATTTTTCTGGACATAGGTGTGCACTCCAGACGACCCCGGTGACGTCTCCTATGGTCATGAAGCCTAAAGTCGGACCCTATCTAATGCGAAGATTCAGCGAACTCCCTGGTCACAGCAATTCTGACCTATGGTGTCGCGAGCGCCCTGCCGCTGAATCTTCGCTCGCCTCGGCGAGCCCACCGAGGGCTCTACGATGGTGAACTGCATATTTGCGACACTTTGGGACTTGCTCGGAGGACCTGAAACGACCTGAGGACGGACTACGGATCACGTACTTGATCTCGGTTGGCCGTGACATCGGAAGAGTCGTCCACCAAAGGGACAGTGACCGTTAGCCTTATTTCGATGGTGGATGAACAGGAAGTAGAGCTGGAAGGCGGTCCGCACAACGGCGGGATGGCACAGGCGAAGCTTGATCAAGGTGAGGTCGCCATCGGAAGCCCCCATGGACCGCTCTACCGGCGCACTGACCGAAAAACCACGGATGGTAAGCCAATCTTCGCTTACGCTCCCGCTCGAACGGCACTTAACAAGTTCAGAATCGACAGAAGCCGACGCAGCCGATGGCCAGGAGGTCCCGGCGTCGCCTGAGTCACTTTCGGGGAGCGGAGGGCGCCCAACGTCGGAGTCAGCACTGAGCATCTGACAGAAAAACAGAAGGTTCGTCTCGTGAGGACGACAAAACCCCACTTCGTGAGAACCGCCGTGAGAACCAAACGGCTGCAAACCTTGGAAAGTAGTGGCGAATGATGGTCAGTTGTGGTCAAATGGAATCGATTAAAGATCCAGGTAGTGGTAGCTAACAGACTCTACTGGACAGTCTCGGTATATTATGGATATGGGGCCGTTTAGATCTACGGATCAGAAGGTTG
>PLSY01000055.1 GCA_003164275.1 Acidimicrobiaceae bacterium
ACCTCTGTAATCGTGATCTGCGTGACGGCTGTCAGGTCGATACCTCCGTCGTCCACCCTGGGGACGGGATCGTGGTGCGGGAAGAAGATGAGTCGGTACTGACCCCAGAGGTGCACAGCGAAGTGGCCGGCACGGTTGGCGCCGAGGGCATGGCACCTTCCCGGCGCTTGGTCCATGTCGTTGAGAGTGGGTGCGGCGCGCAGGGTCGCCAGCCGTCGCTTGAGGAGGGACCAGTGGTCGCCTCCCCACTTGCGAGCGCCGGACTTGTCGCTGGAGCAGCTCTTCTCCAGCTTGCCGTCGGACCACGAGATGTCGATGTCGGCTCCTTCTTCGTATAACCCTTGGGGTTATAGTGTATCGTAGGTGATGCCATGACACACGCGCAACTTCGACTGGGAATCGAGCCGCCCTTCCAACCGCTGCCACTTGGCAGTGGGCACTACGTCGCGGCGTTGCAGAACAAGCCCGGCGAGCTGGACGCTCTGCGGCAGACGGCCAATGACACCTGGTCAAAGTTCACCCCGCTCATCCAGATCGTGGGTCCCAAGTCGCCTGCCAAGCAGATCAAGGCGGGGAACATCACCGCCTGGACGGGCAAGATCCTTCATGCGGTTGGAGAGCACCCCATGTTCCTGGACATCCTTCGCCCCCACGCTTCGCACCCGGTGGTGAACGGCAAGGGGGAGGAAATGCCGTTGCTGGAGAGCATCTACCGGTCGGCCCGGAAAAGGACACTGAAGTTTGTGCCGGTGTTTCGTGTGGGTGAGACGAACCGTGCTCATGCGGCAATGGTCATTGACGCCGCACAGGAGGATGGTCGCGGAATTGCGCTTCGTTGGGCGGTCCGCTCGGTCACAGTCCCGTCGGGAATGACGGTGGCCGATTACCTGGGCAAGTTGCTCACCGATCTGTGCTCGGAGGTGAGCAGGACCGATCTTCTGCTCGACCTGGGATACATCGATCAGGACACTGAGATTCATCCCGACGACCTCGGTCCCATCGTGTCGAAGGCGCTCGAAGTTGGCGATTGGCGGAATGTGGTTCTGATGGGAACGTCTATTCCATCGATGCTGGGCTGCGTGAAAGAAGGGACGGTCGGTGAGATTGAACGTCGCGAGTGGACCACCTGGACTGAGATCTGCAAGTTCGGGCTCAGCCGTCGGCCCGCCTTTGGCGACTATGCGATCCAGAGCCCGATCCCTCCGAACGATGTCACGGGTGGGGGCGGCATCGGCAGGGCGAATATCCGATACACGACAACGGCGTCGACGGCCGTCGCTCGCGGACGAGGGCCATGGAACCAGGACGGCCTAGAGCAGTACGTTGGACTGTGCCAAAAGCTCTTGGCCCTCAGGGAATTCTCTGGCGCCAGGTACACGTGGGGCGACGGGATCATCGATGGCTGCGCACGAGGTGATGTCGACCCGGAAAGTCAACGCATGTGGCGGGGAGCTGGGACGTCCCACCACCTTCGGTTCGTCACCGATCAGCTGGCATCGTCCGGCGCAGCCTGACGGAACCTGCGGGATGGTATCCGAGCGTCAGCGCTGTCCCGATGCCGCAGCGCGCGGCGAACGATTCCGCGCAACTCGCGCAGATCCGCCCGATCAAGGAGCAGCTTCCACATAGTTCCGCGGGTGGCTGTTGGAGCGGACTCCACCCCCAGATGGTCAAGACCAGCCTTCACCTCGCTGCGCCACAACAGCCGAACCAGCGTTTCGGGATCGAGGACGGTGTTCTGTCGGGCCGCCCGTATCTGGTCGAAGGCCACGTGACCGTTGACGGAGACTTCAACGACACCCCACCACTCGGGGAGCTGTGCCACAGTGCCCTCGACGTGACGGGGTGCCACGACCGCCGTGCACCGGTCGAAGACGCGTCCATACGCGGCGACCTGGCGGGGAAGCCTGCGAAGGGTGTCTCGCTCGGTCTTGATCTCGAAGCCCCGCAGGTCACGCCCGATGAGGGCAAGGTCCGCCCGCTCATGCGACTGGGGGACCCAGAACTCGTCGACTGTGGTCGGAGACTGCTTCTGACCGGCAAGAAGGTGCTCGCGGAGGGCTGCCCGCACTGATGCTTCAGCGCTCATACCTGCTGGTCGGTGATCACTTGGCAACTGTCCGGCATTTGCGCACAGGCATGAGTGTAGGGAATACCGGGGAGGCGGTACGGATCCAAGACCAGTCGCTGGGTCGGCGCTTACTACGAACATATGTTCGTACCATATACGAGGGGTGTCTCTTCAGGTTGGTCCTGGTACCGGTCCACTGGCTGCGGTCAGCCGGCAGGGGAGGTGCAGGCGCGGAAGCGGATGCCCGGGCGGTTGGGCGCTCGCCGTGGTGCCGAGCATTGCCCTCGGTCGCTGTATCGAACGCCAACGGTGCCGGCCCGTCAGCGGTCCCTTCAAGGCCTCAGCAAGCCGTGCGTTCGCACGGGCCTATTCCGGTGCTGTCAGGGCACGGCCCGACAGGGGGCGTCGAACCCGCACCCAAGAGGGCACTCCAATGGCACAGACCAGCGCAACCACCTTCCGCCGGGCAGCCGCGCAGCTCCGGCACTGGCTCTACCTCTCCCCCCGACAGATCGCACTGATCGTGGCCGTCGAGATCCTCCTGACCTTCCTCGGCCTGCCCCTTTGGGCACACGCGATCGGTGCGGGCGCGATGCACTGGATCGTGGCTGGCTGGCGGCGATGACGCCGCTTACCAATCTCGTTGGCTACGCCGCCGTCTCGTAGATGGAGTGTCCGTCGTCCCAGTAGCTGTCGAACACGTGCTGGTAGACCGAATCGCACTTCTGCGCGTAAAGCTGGCGCGTGAACTTCTCCGGTAGCCGGTCCAGGGTCTCCTCGACGGCAACACGGACCGCTGCCCGGGTCGTCTGCTCTTTGCGCCAGTCGAGGACGATCTTGTCGCGCTTTAGAACGGTGAGAAGTTCCTCGGCGACTCTCTTGACTTGTGACTTCTCTTCGTCCGAAAGATCCGGAGCTGGTCGCATCAACAAGTCGAAGATGGCAAGCTGCTCCTCGGTCAGACCTTCAGACAGCGAACGGGCTTCCTCTTCCGTCAGCGCATTGCTGAACTCCAGGAGCTGTTGGAAGAAGGTCTCGGTATTCACGCTCCCGGCGTTGTAGTCCGCGATCAGCTTCTCGAACCGCTCAACGAGGTCAACCCGCACGGGGTTGAGGCGAACAAGCGCGGAGATGCGTGCCGACAGCAAGGACCGCAAGCGCTGAGCTGCCGTCCGTGGCCGGCCTTGCTTGAATGCCTCCTGCAGCCCATTCCAGTCCACGGCACCCAGGTCAAAAAGCGCCTCAGCCTCGCTGTCTGGGATCAGGTACTCGTGGGCTGCGACAGATTCGTCCAGGAGCTGCTCGACGCGGCCCAGCACTCCGGAAACATCGGGTCGCTCCGTGTAAGCCGCAATGGCGTCGGCGAGGAACTTTGACACCGCACGCACGCGGCTGAACTCGTTGGCCCTCTTGTCCGGGAGGACCGCCTTGTAGATTCGGTCCACTAACGCTGTACGGGACAGAAATGCGACCTTCTCATCATCGTCCACCATCAGCATCTCGACTGTTTGCTTGCCGGCGGCAACCAGCTCAAAGCCTTTCAAGCGGCCGAGAGCGTCGAGGTCGACGTCCCGCTCGGCACAGAAGGCGCGTAGGTCATATACGGCCTCGCGGGCGGCATCAACGAGCGCACCCTTCTCTTCGACAGGTACGTCGCCCGGCTTGCTGCCAACAGCGTAAATCGCAAGCGCCTTCTGGAGGTTGCTGAAGACATCGACGTAGGCAACGATCAGCCCGTTGTTCTTGTCGGGGAACACGCGGTTGGCTCGGGTGATGGTCTGCATGAGCGTGTGGTTCCGCAGGGGTTTGTCCAGATAGACGGTCGACAACGAGGGAACGTCGAAGCCGGTCGTCCACACCGAGCAGACGAACGCGATGCGGAAGGGGTCTTGCGCGTCCTTGAACTTGTCTTCGAGGTTCTCCTCGACCATCCGCTTCCGGTGCGGCTTGATGTCGAGCCCGCGCTCTGCCATGTCAGCGATCTCGTTCTGCGACTGCGAAATCACCACCGCCATGTCCGTACCGCGCATAAAGCTGATCTCGCGCTCAAGAAGGTCAATCTGGTCGGTCGTCAGGTCGCCATGGAGCAGGCCCTGCTGGTTCCTCTCCAATCGCTCGGCCCAGCATCGAGCCACCTTTTCATAGGTTCTGACCGCCGTGACCTTGTCGATGGAGACCACCATGGCCTTGCC
>PLSY01000391.1:0-531 GCA_003164275.1 Acidimicrobiaceae bacterium
GAACGTGCCACGGATCTTGTTGACGACCAGAGTGGCCAGAGCCTCGCCCTCGAGGTCCTCGGCGATGATGACGAGGGGCTTGCCCGACTGCATGACCTTCTCCAGCAAGGGGAGCAGGTCGCGCACGGCGGTGATCTTCGATCCCACCAGCAGCACGTAGGTGTCCTCCAGGACAGCCTCCATGCGCTCGGGGTCAGTGACGAAGTAGGGGGAGATGTAGCCCTTGTCGAAGCGCATTCCTTCGACCAGGTCCATGTCCATGCCGAAGGTCTGCGACTCCTCGACGGTGATGACCCCGTCCTTGCCCACCTTGTCGATGGCCTCGGAGATCATGCCGCCGATCTCGGAGTCAGCCGCTGAGATCGATGCCACCTGGGCGATCTGACCCTTGGAGTCGGTCTCGCGAGCTAGCCCCCGCAGGGCAGCCACGGCCGATTCCACGCCGGCCTCGATTCCCTTTTTGAGGGACATCGGGTTGGCTCCGGCGGCCACGTTGCGCAGGCCCTCGTGGACCATGGCCCAGGCCAGCAC
>PLSY01000391.1:538-11848 GCA_003164275.1 Acidimicrobiaceae bacterium
GACGACGTTGCGGCCTTTTGGTCCGAGGGTGACGCGAACTGCGTCGGCGAGCTTGTTCATACCTCTCTCAAGGGACCGGCGGGCCTCCTCGTCGAACGTAATCAATTTGGCCATCTAATGTTCCTCCGTGTCGTTAGCACTCTGCACTGTCGAGTGCTAATAGCAAACCACGTGTGGGCCGCTTGTGCAACAGCATGATCGGAAATTTGCCTCGCCGTGCCTGGCCCGAACCCTGAGAACCTGAGTATCAATAGAAAAGAATTACTAGTAACTGATAACAGGTGTACTCGGGACTGATAGACGCCGATAGGACATGCAGTGACTCGAAACTAGTCCTGTGGGTTTGGCGGCAGTCGAGGGAGGGCCATGCGAACAGCCTGGTCGGCCTCACCAGTTTGCTCTCGCTGTGAACAGATCAGCGAACTAGGCGTAAGAAGAGGGCCGGTGGCCTGATGAAGTCTCGTCGTCGCGTCTGGATGATGGCCGCGGCCGCAGTGGTCCTGGTGGGCACCATAGGCTCAGTGCTCGGTGCGGTCACCCTGGCCCGCAACGACGCCCAGCGGTCGCGGCAGTCACTGGTCGCCTCATCCAACCAGATCGCCTCGACCTTGCAGCTGGCTCTTCAGCACGAGCAGGACCTGGCGATCAGTCTCGGCACCTTCTTTTCCGCGTCACCCGATGCCACCCAGGCCCAGTTCGTCGCCTGGGTGGCCCGAGAACGAGCCTTTGACCGTTACCCGGAGCTCCAGGGGCTCGCCAGGATTTCGGTGGTCCCGGCAGCCGACCTCGCGGCCTTGGCCGCCGAGGAGGCGACGGACCCACCGGCTGCGGTCGGCACCAGTGTGCTCAACATCATCCCGGCCGGTTCCCGGCCCTCCTACTGCCTGGCCACGAACTCGGAGCCGAGGTATGCGGCCCTCGAGGTCCCGGCCGGCGTCGACTATTGCGCCACATCACTTGGACCGGAGCTATTGGCTGCCGAGAACAGTGGGAGCGGCGGCTATTTTCCGTACGTCAAGTCCGGTGTCGAGCAGATGGTGATCGGCGTGCCCATCTACGGGGGGACGACGACGCCGCAGACCGTGGCCGGTCGCCGGGCTGACTTCGTCGGATGGACCGGTACCCAGATCAAGCCGACTGAACTCCTGGGCAGGGCCAGGGCCGGCCATCAGTCGATCGGGGTGGAGTTCGTCTACGGCACGGGCGCCTCGGCTGTCACCTTCAGAGGTGGCGCCATCTCCCACATCGTGACGACCGTGAACCTTCACAACGGGTGGAAGGTGAGAACATTCGCCTCGTCGGCGGGCGCAGGAATCTTCGACAACGACAGCTCCCTCGTCTTGCTGCTCGCCGGGGTGGCCTTCAGCCTGCTCCTCGGCGCCATGGTCTATGTACTCGGGACCAGCAGGTCGCGAGCCTTGGAACTGGTCGACGAACGCACCGAGCAACTGCGCTATCAGGCATTCCACGACCCCCTGACCGGCCTCCCGAACCGTGCCCTGATCCTCGACCGGATCGACCAGATGCAGGCCCGGTCCCGCCGGGACGGCACGTCCTCGGCCGCCTTGTTCCTCGACCTCGACAACTTCAAGGACATCAACGACACGCTCGGCCACAGCGCCGGAGACCGCCTGCTCGTCGACGTCGGGAACAGGATCCGAGCCACGCTACGGGAGGGCGACTCCGTCGGCCGGCTGGGCGGCGACGAGTTCGTCATCCTCGTCGAGTCACCATTGCTGGTCGGCGGAATCGAGCAGATGGCCGACCGGATCATCAGCTCACTAGCCGCCCCGTTCGAGTTGGAGGAAAGCGAGGTCCCCCTCGAGGTGACGGCCAGTATCGGAATTGCCAGCAGCAACACGGCGACGCCGAGCGAGCTCCTCCGAGACGCGGACATCGCCCTCTACCGGGCCAAGGCCTCGGGCAAGCATCGCGCCGTCGTGTTCTCCGCCTCGATGCAAGAAGCTCTAGAAGAACATCGCAACCTCGAGCTGGACCTTGGCCGGGCCCTCGAGGCCCAGGAGTTCTTCCTCCTCTACCAACCGACCGTCGATCTCGGTACCGGGGCACTCAACGGAGTGGAGGCGCTCCTGCGTTGGCGCCACCCGGTCCGGGGCGTCCTGCAGCCCGACAGCTTCATTCCCTCCCTCGAATCGTCGGGCCTGATCGTCCCGGTCGGCCAGTGGGTGGTCGAAGAGGCGTGCCGGCAAGGGGCTGCCTGGCAGCGACTCGGCCACCGGTTCACCATCTCGGTCAACGTCTCGGCCGAGCAGCTGGAGCGGGACCGGATCGTGGACACCGTCTACGGCGCCTTGAAAGCCAGCGGGTTCGAGGCCAGCCTCTTGCTGTTGGAGCTCACCGAGACCGCACTCATGCAGGACGTGCACGCCAGCATCGCCAGACTCGACCTGTTGAAGGCGCTCGGCGTGCGGGTGGCCATCGATGACTTCGGCACCGGNNGTTGAAAATCGACCGCTCCTTCGTGTCGCGGATCGCCGAAACGCCGGAGTCGGCGGCGCTCGTCCACACCTTGGTACAGCTGGCCAAGGTGCTCGGGATGGCGACCATCGCCGAGGGCATCGAGGACGACGAACAACGTCTGCGGTTGCAGGCAGAAGGCGTCGAGTCCGGACAGGGCTTCTTGTTCTCACGCCCGGTGGATGCAGCCGCCATTGACCAAATTCTGAGCGGCCCGGCCGGGACCGTCGGGTCGCGCCTGCTGGCCCACTGAACGAGCCGGGACACGGACCACCGGTTGGTGTGTGGGATGCGGGCCGCAGCGGAAAGCGCGGTCAGGCCGATGGCTCGACTCCGGCCAGCACCTCCAGTACGTCGCCGAGCCTCGGGTGGGCTTCCACGGCCTCGGGAAAGGGCAGTTCGGCCCGGATCTGGTACCGATTCCGCCGCCCGGTCCGCTCTTTGACGACAAAGCCGGCCGAGGTGAGGTCGTTGACGATCCCGTAAGCGCTCCGCTCGGTGATTGACAGCGAAGCAGCCATGTCTCGGAGCCGGATCTCCGGGTCCCGGGCGATGCACATCAGCACCCGCATGTGGTTGCTCAGGAAGTTCCATCTGGGCACCATCCCAACCTAGCAGCGTCTGTAGAAATCAATTACTAGTGATCCATTACCGGTCATGATGGCCGGTCGGCCAGCGATCACGGGGAGTTGGGGCGTCGTCGGATGGACATGGCGACGACGGCCACGACGGTGGCCAGCGACAGCGCCAGCGCGCCGACGGCGAACCAGAGACCGTTGTTGGAGGAGGTCTCTTCGATCACCGTTGTGGCATGGGCGCTTGCTGCGCCGGAGGTGAGCGTCAGCACCGGGGCCGGGTAGTCGGGGACCGGCCCGCCTGGCGACGAGGCCTCGATCCATCGGGCGATGTCGCCGTTCGAGTAGTACTGCAGGGCCTTGAACGTCATCGAGTCGACGTTCGAGGGGAGGGGTCCAGCCGAGATGTTGAAGTCGTCATACTGGCCCGGCTGGATGGCGTCCGCCGGGGTATCGGCAGTCCACACCACTTCGGTGGCCGCTTCTGACACCTCGCCGTCGTCTGTCTTGATGGGTGTTGCCAGCGGGGTGTTGGTGACTGTCGCCGTCCAGCCTGGGTGCGGTTCGACCTCGACTTCAGCCACCGGAGCCACGGTGACAGAGGGGAAGTAGACCTCGAGCTTGTCGACCGCCGCCTGATCCTCCTCGTTCGGCACCCGGAACGTGAGTTCTTGTTCGCTCCCCTTCGGGACGCTGGACGGATGCACGGTCACGTGGGCCCCGGCCGGAGCGGCCAGAGCCACGATGGCGGCGGCCACGGCCAGGGTGGCAACCAATGAGGCGGCCGTGCGCGGGTGTCTTGGGGATGGGAGGCGGTGGGTCATGTTGTCTTTCCCTTTCCTGTCGACCGGCCGCTCGAGGGACGGTTCTGTAGATGCGTGGCTTGTTGGTGGGGCGGGGCAGTTGTCGGATGGCGTGACTCTGCGCCACCGGTCAGGCGACTGATCAGTGCACGGGTGCCGTCAGGGTCTCTTGCTGCTCGTCAATGGCGGAGGTTCGGACAGTGAGATTGATCTGCCAGTTTCCGGCGTAGGGAATGTCCACCCCAGCGGCGAGGTAGTGGCCGGGCCCGACGGGCAGAAGGGCGACTGGAAGCGATTGGATTCCTCGTGAGGGGAGGCTGATGGTCAAGTCAAGTTCGGGAATGGCCTTCGGGGCTCCGGTCGGCCCGAGGACATAGATCTCGAACTCGTTGTCGGTCGCTGCTCTGGCCGGATCGAGGATGACGTTGACTTGGACCCCGAGGGCGGAGACCGAGCCCGAGTAGGGCTGGGCGACGGCCTCTTTGGCCGGCTCCGCATTGACCAAGAGGGCGGTGACGGCCAGGACCAACAGGGCCACCACCACTTCGGCGAAGACGGAACGGCGCAGCCGGCGCACCGTCGAGCCGTCGGGCCCCGAGGCAACGCTGGTGGCAATGACGCCCTCGGCCACGGCGATCCCGGTACCACCGGGGGCAGTGGCCGGAGACACCGCGCCGGGTCTTGCCAGTGCTACCGGTCCGCTGGCTTGGTCCTCGCTTGTCCCAGCGTGGTCGAGAGGTCGGTCGGATCGCCGAGGGCGACGGGAGAGCAAGGGGATGGCGAGGCTTCCATGGACGGCCCGACGGCTCACGGCGCCGAGGGCGATCAGTACGCAGACAAGGCCGACCTTGACCAGGAGGGTCACGCCGTAGGCGGTGTGGAAGAGGCCGAACAGGCTGCCGACCTGTCGGATCGATTGGGCCACGCCGGAAGCGACCACGGCCATCACGGCCCAAAAGGCCACAGTCGACACCCTCCGAACCCCCGATCCGAACTCGGTCACGTAGTCGTCGGGCCCGTTACCCCCTGGGAGCAGGACGCAGGCCAAAACGGCCAGCCCGCCCAGCCACAGGGACACCCCGACCAGGTGCACCAGGTCGGCGACCGTCCCGAGGGCCACGGCTGTGCCCGTTGTGGCATGGCCGGCCAGACCCGGGGTGGCCAGTAGGAACAGACCCAGCACGGCCCCGACGAGGAACCAGCCCCGCCTCCAGGCGGTGCTGCGGATGGTGTGGTCTGAGGTGAGGGCGAAGAGGAACGGCACCACGAGGACAAGGAGGATCAGGCGGAGCACCTCCACTTCACCGAACCGGGTGTGGAGGACGGCGTCGACGATCGACGGTCGGAACAGGTTGCTGAGCGGGAGCTGTGAGGCGTAGACCCCCTGGATGAGCACACCCCCCACGGTGACGAGCGCCAAGAGGCCCCATGAGGCCCACAGCAGTCGCCTGATGCGCCGGGCCCGGGCCACCCCGGGCCAGATAAGGGTGGCCACGAAGCCCACACCGACCAGGACGATTAACCCTGCGAAGGCGGCGAAGCGGATGAATCCGTAGATGATGCCGACGACCACGCTTCCCGACGCAGAGGCGATCGACGTCGCCTCGGCGTCGGCGGCGGCCGAATGCGTGGCGGCACCGATACTAAAGACGAAGGCCCCGTGGACCGGGTGGGAGTCGGCGGAGATCACGTGCCAGGCGACAACGTAGCTTCCTCGGGGGAGCCCGGCCGGGAGTGCCGTCTCGATGCTGTGGCTGTCCCCGGGCACGTGTTCGGTACTTCCCCGGTCGACGCGTTGGCCCTTCGGCCCGAGGACCCGCACCGACCCAAAGTCGATCTCCACGGGCTCCCCGAAGTGGAGCACCACCTCCTCGGGGGAGTGGGCGAGTATGGACCCTTCGGGTGGGACGGTGGACTCGAGTTGGGCGTGGGCACTGGCCGGCGCAGCCAGGGCCACCAAGGCGATGACGGCGAGGACACCGCCGACCGCCAGTGCGGCCAGCCGGTGACGAACACTCGAGGACCGCGTGAGCACGCTAGAGCGGGTCGTCGACAACGCCGACGGCGTTGAGCAGTGAGGTTGAAAAGCCCGGGTCATCAACGCACACGAGGGTCCTTGGAGGCTGAGGGTCCTATTTACTACATAGCGTAGTAGGTGATCGTTGACGAGAATAGTTCGACCGACGGGGGAGCTGCCAACCGTTCTCCTTCGCAGAGAGCGACCCCTCGATCAGCCGCCCAGACCGTCGGCCAGTACGTCCCCGATAATCGTCTTGGCGATGGGACCGGCGATTCCTGCGCCGGTCTGGGTGGCGGCCTGGTTCGGGACCACGACGGCCACGGCCACTTTGGAGTTGCCGGTTGGGGCAAAGGCGATCAACCAGTCGGTCGTCAGCTGCTGGTTCACACCCACCTCGGCGGTGCCGGTCTTGGCCGCGGCACCCCAGCTCGAGGGGAATACGCCGGCGGCGGTTCCCGAAGTCGCCACGCCCTGCATAAAGGTCGTGAGGGTGGCGGCTGTTGCGGGAGAGATCGGCTTCGTCCACTGCTTGGGCGTGTAGGACTCGACCAGGTTGCCCTGGGAGTCCCGAATCTGGGCCATGACGTGCGGCGTCATCTCGACACCTCCGTCGGCCACGGTGCCGGCGACCATGGCCATCTGCAGGGCCGAGGCGGCCACGTTGTCCTGGCCGATGGCCGACTTCATGAGGCCGGGGACGTCCGAGCTCAACGCGTCCACCGTGCCGAAGTTCGAGACCGCCACCGTCGACTCGGGCACGTCGAGGGGGATTCGCTGGTTGAAGCCGTAGAGCTCCGCCTGGGTCACCAGGGCGGAGGCACCAAGTTGCTGTCCGATGGTTGCGAAGTCTGCGTCGCACGACTGGATGAGCAACTCTTCGAGCGTCCCCCCGCACGCCCCCAGGTGGTAGTTGTGCAGGATCTGGGGGGGATTGCCGGTGTCCGGGAGCGGGATGCTCGCCACCGTCGGATAGGTCATGCCGGCAAGGTCGGGACGGTGCTCCAGCACCGCCGAGGTGGTCACTACCTTGAAGCTCGAGCCGGGGGGGTAGATCTGGTTGTACGCCCCCGCTCGCAGCGGGTTCCCAGGGGCGGCGAGCAGTTGTGTCCAGGCGTCCTGCTCAGTGGTCAGGTTCTCCGACACGAGGGGGTTGGGGTCAAAGGACGGGTTGGAGACCATGGCCTCCATGGCCCCCGTCGTCGGGTCATAGGCCACTGCCGCCGCTCCATCGACCCCTGGCGCCCCGCTGTCGAGTGCTTGTTCGACCTGGCTCTGGAGCTTGGCGTTGACGGTGAGGGTGACGTTGTCCACCTCGGTGTGGCCGGTGAGCAGGTCGTTGAGGTTGGTGACCTGCTTGATGTGAGGGGTCAAGAAACTGTTGTACTCGGCCTCGACGCCGTTCAGGTTGCCGTACTTCAACGAGTCGTAGCCGATGATTTGGGAGAAGAGGGTCGCCGTGTCCGGGTTGTAGGCGCGCTCGTATTTGTAGATGCTGCCTGCCGGCGCCAGCTCGGACGAGGCGAGGGTCACGCCGTCCGAAGAGAGGATGCTGCCCCTCGCCTGGCTACGGGCGAGGGCCTGGACATGGGGATTGCTCGGATCGTTGGCGAGGGCGTTCGCCTTCAGCACTTGGATGTTGTTCAGCTGGATGAACAGGGCGAGAAAGCACACCAGCATGAAGATGCCGAGCCTTCGGATGCGTCGTTCCATCGAACTCCTCGAGTTCAGGCGGCCTCGGGACGGAACGGCCGGCCATCGCCCGTGTCGTCACGATGAGATCCTGGCACCCGGCACCGGGAAATGGACGGCAGGTCCCAGGCTGCCGACAGACCCGGGCCTGTGGCACGGTTTCGGTTTCGCGACCGGCTCGGATGATCCACTTCCTCTTGTCTTCTGTCGCCGCGTCATGCCGGTAGAGCCGTTGTGTCCGTGTAGCGGCTCTCGAGAATCGGAGTCCAGCGTGAAGTGCCAGAGGGAGGGCTGAGGGACATCCGCACCTCCGGGCTCACCAAGACCTCCGGCGCCACGGTGGCCGTGGATGGGATCGACGCCGCCGTGCCGACTGGCACGGTCCACCGCCTCGTCGGGGCGAATGGCTCTAGCAGTCGTGGCGGGTTTCCTGTCCTTGACCGACACGCCCCTGGGGCACATTCCACGCAGCAATGAGCCGCGTCGTAACGTGGCGATAGGCCGAGTACGAGAGGTGGATCCGTAGTCCATGTGGGTACGCAGACGCCGCCGGCCCCGGCCAACGGTTGCCGAGGGATCCGTCGCCGACCAGGGGCCGACTCGCGTGGTCGTCGAGAAGGCCAAGGCTCCCCCTCAGCGGCATATCTCCTGGACGGTGTTGGCGATGATGACGGTGGGATCCGTCGGCTATCTCGGGTCTGCGCCGGCCACGTCGGTATTCGGTCTCGGCTCGGTATTCTTGTACGTCCTCCCCGCATTCGTATTCCTGGTGCCCGTCGCCTTGGTCGCTGCGGAGTTGGCGTCCGGCTGGCAGGGTGGCGTCTACAACTGGGTGCGAGAAGGGGTGTCTCCCCCGATGGGGCTGCTGGCCGTCTGGTGTGAGTTTGCCCAGACGATCTTCTATTACCCCGCCCTGCTCGCCTACGTCGCCGGGACGCTCGCCTACGTCATTGATCCGGGCCTGGCCGCTAACGGCGTCTACAACGCCGCCGTCATCATCGTTCTGTTCTGGGTTGGCGTGTTCATCTCCTCGCGAGGAGTTGGACTCGTGGCAAAGCTCTCCTCGAGTGGGACGCTGATCGGGACCCTGATCCCGGGGGCAATCCTCGTCGCTCTCGGCATCGCCTACCTACTGCAGGGAAATCACTCGGCCGCCCCGATGAACTCGCACCACATCCTGCCGGCGTGGACGGGCATCGCCAGCATCGTTCTGGTCGTCAACAGCTTCTTCACCTATGCCGGCATCGAGGTGAATGCCGTGCACGTTGACGAGCTCCAGAACCCCGCCCGGGAATTCCCAAGGTCCATCTTCCTCGCAATGACACTCGTCCTTGCCATCTTCATCCTCCCCACGCTGGTGATCGCTTGGGTGATCCCAGAGAAGAAAATCAGCTTCACGGCCGGTGTCATGCAAGCCTTCAACAGTCTTTTTGCGCACTTTGGGATCAAGTTCGCTGTCCCGCTGGTCGCCATCGCTCTTGCGATCGGGGCCCTTGCAGGGATGATGGCCTGGCTCGACGGTCCCTCCGAGGGGCTCCTCAGGATCGGGCGCGAGCAAGGCTTCCTCCCCCCTTTCTTTCAGAAGGTGAACCGTAGAGGCATCGAGATGCGCATCCTGACGGGACAGGCGATCGTGATCACGGTGATTGCCCTGCTCTACGCATTCATTCCTGACGTCTCGCGTGACTACTGGATATTCGCGGTGATGGCCACGCAGATCTATCTCATCATGTATGTGCTGATGTTCATCGCGGCGGTCAGGTTGCGGCGGAATCAGCCGGACCACGCCCGCGGGTACCGTGCACCGGCTCTCCGCCCCTTGTGTGTCGTCGGTGGTGTGTCGTCGGTGGTGTGTCGTCGGTGGTCGCTCTGGTCATCGGCTTCATCGCCCCTTCGCAGTTCGGCCACTCGAACTGGCTGCTCTATGCCCTCTTCGTCCTGGGAGGGATCATCGTGATCGGGATCGTTCCACCGCTGCTGATGGACCGGCTTCGCAAGCCGGAGTGGAAGGTCGCCGGCAGCGCGCCGACTCCCGAGCTTTGACCTCCTCGGCACTATCCCCGGAGTTGGCCGCTATCGCCCGCCGGTCGGTCAACGCCCAAGCGCCCGTGATAGAGCCGCCCGTACCGACGCCGGGGTCGTTTCGGCCGCTGCCCGGGATCTACTACGAACCTGCGTTGGGATCCCTCCTCCGGCTCGAATGGCGCGACGGCAACTTGACCATCGTCGATCCAGGCAATCCTGGATCGTGTCCGACGCTGTTGGCCACCGACGAATCCGACTTTCCTGATCGAGCTGGGAGTGCGCCAGTCGGGCGAGAAGGCAACCTTCCGGCGGCGGCTCGACAGACGAGTAGCGTCAGCGCTGCTGGCGTCCCAAACCCACGTCCGGTTGGACAAAGTAGGCCCCACTGATCGGTCTTCGGATGTGGCCGAATGAACGGACGGTGGAACCCAATCGATTCTGCTGTGTGCCCCGTATGGTTCAGCCGATTCACCGATCAGGGTGCCCCGGACTCTTCGGGTCTGTTCATGTTCGACCCCCGGCGACAGGTGATCCTGTTGTTGGGCGAGGACAAGAGCGGGGCACGGGAAGCCTGGTATTTGGAGGCCGTCCCCGAGGCCGATGAGCTCTACGACACCTTGATCAGTCGCCGCCATTCGAGTTCTACAATCAAGACCTGGGCCGCCGGTTTCCACGGATCTGCGCAGTGCAGTGTCACGAATTGAGCCTCACGGGAGAATAAGTGACCAAGTACACAGCTGACAGCTCAAATTTTGGAGCTGATGGGCCCTTCTTCCACATCATTCGGGAAGGGCTGAAGGGCCTCGCCGATGGCGAGGACTACTTCGACCTGCTGGCTGACGATGTCGTCTTCGAGTACGTCATTACCGTGCCCGGTTATCCGAAGCGGCTTGAAGGTCGACAGAACATCATCGACCTCTACAGCGACTACGACAGCTTCATCACCGTGCGAAGTGCTGACAATCTCCACGTCTATCGAGATCCCGCGGCGTCGGTCGTGGTCCTCGAGTACGAGGTTCATGGCGAATCAGTGCAGACCGGGCATCCGTACGACAACCGGTTTGTGTCCATCGTCACGATCAAGGACGGCAAAGTGACATGGTGGCGGGACTACCTAGACCCGGTAGCTGTGTTCGATGCAGTCGGTTGGCCTGGAGGACTCGGCTAGGAAGCGAGCGTCGTGCCGCAGCAATCGATCAGCGATCAATTCCGCATGATTGCCTCACCTCCCGGCGATCTGGGATGCTGGACGTGCCGGGCATGTTTTGATTGTTCCAAGCGGGATAATGGGACGCCCCGCAACTCGCCTTCGGCGGCGTAGCGTCGGTTTGCACGGGTGCTCTCCAGGTTCGAGTGGCTTAGAACCATTCGATTCCGACTCAAGCCAACGTCAATGCATCGCTTGTCATCGAAGAGCTCGGCTGAGCATGGTTGCGAGGTGAACCTAATCGGACAAACCGAACGATCGGAAACGTTGCATGAGAGAGCTGATGCGAAGGATGTCGGGTGTGATCACCGGTGCCGTCGAGCGACGTGTCCTCCGGCGAAAAGCGGGTCGAGCCGTGCTCGCCGACTGGGCCATTCCGACTTGCAGGCGCCTCCAAATTTTCTGCAGACTTCCGAGGTGCCCCACCCGTGCCGGTTAGCAGCGGTGGGATAACCGCCGCCGAACCGCCGAGCCGCCGAACCGCCGAACCGCCGAACCGCCGAACCGCCGAAC
>PLSY01000217.1 GCA_003164275.1 Acidimicrobiaceae bacterium
GTCACCCGTCGGTGCAGCAGACCCATGCGCAAGCCACGCTCTCCATTCCGGACTCGCCTCCCAAGACGATTCCAGGTCCGCATCCCAGCCACGCGCTGGGCGGTTGGCAGTTGGCTCAACAACAGCGCACAGTTCCTCGCTGAATAGCTCGGGAACTGCGCCAACATTGAGAGGTAGTGCTCCCACCCGTCGCCGTCGATGATGTACTTGTAGGCGTCCATCAGCTGCTCGTGGACCTCGGCCAGTTTGCGCTCTCGGTCTTGGCTCTTCATTTGTTCGTTCCCTTCTGCCAGCGGGACTTCCGCCATGCGAAGGTCACTGTGAGAGGGATGTGAAAATGGGCAACCATCTCGAACGCCCGCCACTTGGAGAAGCCGCTCGATTCCTCAATCGTGAAATAGGGTCGTGAGATGACTGAGCGAGAAGACGGAACCGCAGTTCCCAAGGTGGAGTTGCGGCGGAGAGCCTTGGCTTTCTCAGCCCGATGGCAGGGCGCCCATAGCGAGAAGTCCGAGGCCCAACGGTTCTGGGTGGACTTCTTCTCCATCTTCGGTCTCAACGAACGGGACCTCGGGACCTTCGAGGCCCTTGCCAAGCGCCTCTCGACAGGAGGCGTCGGCTACATCGACTACCTCTCCCCCCAAGAGCTTGCGGTCGAGCACAAGAGCTCCGGCTCAGACCTCCATGCCGCCATGGACCAGCTCTTCGACTATCTCAGCTCGCTGAGCTCCGAGGTGAAGCCTCGCCTCCTCATCGCCTGTGACTTCGGGAACTTCGCGTGGCACGACATCGTGACCCAAGAGCACGGAAGTTTCACCCTCGATGAACTCAGTCAGAACCTCGATGTCTTCTGGTGGCTGGCCGGCCATCGTCGTCCCGACGAAGCGGTCGATGACGAGACCGAACTCAACCTAAAAGCCACCGAGCTCATGGCAAAAATCCATGATGCCGTGCTGGCCACCGGATACAAGCCGCACCATCTTCGCGAATGGCTCACCCGCATCCTCTTTTGCCTGTTCGCCGACGACAGTGAGGTCTGGGACCGCCGAGGCTTCCAGAACTACCTCCATCTCTATTCGTCACCCGACGGGACAGACCTTGGTCCACGTCTCGCTTTGCTCTTCCAAATACTCAACACGCCGCCTGACAGCCGACCTATCGGTCTCGACGATGACCTGGCGGCGTTCACCTACATCAACGGCGACCTCTTCACCGATGACCCGCCGCTGCCCATGCCTATCTGCAACTCTGAAATCCGAAACAACCTGCTCGCCGCGTGTCGCTTCAACTGGTCGGGCATCTCACCGGCCATCTTCGGGTCAATGTTCCAGAATGTCATGACCTCAGAAGAGCGGCGCGAGCTCGGTGCTCACTACACGACCGAAGCAAACATCCTCCGAACTATCAGGCCCTTGTTCCTCGACAACCTCGAAACAGAGTTCGAGGCAGCACGGTCCTTGCCTGCACTCCAACGCTTCCATGACCGGCTCGCCTCGCTCCGCTTCCTCGACCCGGCCTGCGGCTGTGGCAACTTCCTCGTCATTGCCTATCGAGAACTTCGCCGGATGGAGACACAACTCCTCCATCGCATCGCCGAAAAGCAGGGTTCGACCGGACAGGGTGCGATGGACATCGCCTTGCTCTGCAAGGTGACGGTCGGACAGTTCTACGGCATCGAGCTCGAAGAGTTCCCCGCTCGTATCGCTCGGACAGCGCTCTATCTCATGGACCACCAAGAGAACCGGAAGGTGTCGCATCAGTTCGGTCGATACTTCGCCCGCTTCCCCATCCCAACTTCTCCGCATATCACCATCGGAAACGCACTTCGCCTTGACTGGAATGACCTGTTGCCCGTCGACGAGTGTTCCTTCATCATGGGCAACCCACCTTTCGTCGGGATGTCTTGGATGAGCGATGAACAGCAAGCCGACAATCGCGTAGTTTTTGCCGAAACGGACGCCTCGTCACGCACAGGTCGGATGGACTACGTGGCCTGTTGGTATCAGAAGACGATGGACTTTGTCGGGAACCGACCCATAAGAAGCGCCTTCGTCTCCACCAACAGCCTGTTCCAAGGAGAGCAAGCCCGCTCGATGGGGCCACTCCTCGCCAGTCGACACTTCGTTATCGACTTCGCCCACTCGACCTTCGCTTGGACAAGCGAGGCCCGCGGCAAAGCCCATGTCCACTGCGTCATCGTGGGCTTCTCTCCCTCTGGGACCTCGACGCGAAAGCGCCTCTTCACCTACGCCTCGCTGCTCAGTGAGCCAGAGGAGAGCACTCCGAGAGACATCTCTATCTTCTTGACTGCCGGCCACGCGGTCGTCCCCGAGAAGCGCTACGAGCCCCTGGTCGCAGGAGTCCCCACTGCATACAAGGGTTCCCAGCCAACAGACGGCGGGTACCTCATCGTTTCATCGGACGAGCTCGGGACCGTGCAAGCCGACCCCATAGCCGCCAAGTATCTGAGGCTCTATGTCCAGGCAAGAGAGATGCTGCAAGGTGGCGCACGCCATTGCTTATGGCTGGCGGGTGCACCAGCCCAGGACCTGAGAACCTCGCCCGTCCTCAGAGAACGGCTGCAACTTGTGGCCCAATGGCGCCGGACCATCTCCAAGACAGCCTCGGTCCAAGAGGCTGCCGTGACCCCGGCACTCTTCACCCAAGACCGCCAGCCCAATACCCGCTACTTGGCTATGCCTGAGGTGAGCTCATCGACCAGACGCTTCATCCCAGGGCGCTTCTTCGACAGTGACGTCATCGCTGGCAACAAGCTCATCATCCTTCCAGGCGCTTCGGAGTGGATGTTTGCCTTGCTCCATTCGTCGATGTGGAATGCATGGATGAGGACAGTGAGCGGAAGGTTGAAGAGCGACTTCTCCTTCTCTCCCGGCATCGGCTACTACACCTTCCCTTTCCCCGACCTTGACGACAAAGCCAAGTCTGCCCTGACGGACGCAGCAGCCAAGGTCCTCGCTGCACGCGATGCCCACCCGGACGCCACACTGGCCGACCTCTACGACCCCATCGCCATGCCGTCCGACCTGGTTGCCGCTCACGGCGAACTTGACCGAGCTGTGGACCGGCTCTATTCACCACGCAAGAAGTTCACGAGCGACACCGACCGGTTGGGTTCTCTCTTCGAGCGATACGAGAAGCTCACTTCTCCACTGTTGGCATCAGCCACTACCAACAAGCGCAAGCGACGGTAGGCGCTCGGCCCGTCAGGTTCATCGCGGCGGTACTTGGACGAGGGCAAAGCGCCCGTTCCGAATAAGGAGTGCCCGTCCGGTTTCCAGCGAACGCATCGTAGAGGGGTGCACCGCCCACTGGTCCTGCATCCGAAGAGAGCCCTGGTCGAGAAGAACACCGTCGTAACCCACGCCGATGCTCGACTCTGGTCTCGCCCTCGTTCCGAGAAGGCTGAGCACAGGCTCCGGGTCACTCATCCTCATCGCCAGGATGGTTGCTCCGGAGGTGAGCAACCGGGCTTGCGTTTGGGGCTCCCCAAAGCTCGCCACTACCTGTCCCGACAGGACCATTCGCACCCCTGCCGACCTGGCACGTTCAAGGGTCTCGACAACGCTTGCAGCAGCAACCTCGTCCTTCTGGATGATGGCCCCGAGCTCTTCGATGACGCATGTCATCGGAAGGGACATCTCTCGCCGCATCGGGTTCCTGATGTAGCTGACGAAGTCGATGAGTAGCGCCCGACCGAAACCCGCCGCTACGAGAGGTGTGGTGGATGTTGGCAGCGCACAGTGCACCAGGGTGGCATCTTCGAAAGACCAACCGCCTGGTCCCTCGGGTATCGCTCCGATGTTGCGTAGCGCCGCTGCGAGAGCGTGGTAGCGAAGCCGGATGCCTCCGAGAAGCTCAGCAGAGAGCTTTCCCGCCACCTCGGCGTTCGGCGTACCTGCCCAACTCACCTTCATTGCAGTGGACTCCATCCGAGCCAGGATGTCATCAAGGCTTCGAGGCAGACCTCTGGGGTCTTCGATGGACAACTTCGCAGCCGCTCGCGCTACGGCTTCGTAGTAGGGCTCAGACCAGTCGGCGAGTGCATGGAACCGGTCAGCGAGTTCTTGGCCTGTCCCTCGCCAGAGGTCCATCGGTCCGCTCATCGGCCACAGCCTCACTTCCCGGTGGTCGAGTCCCCCGGCGACGACCTGACGAGCAAGCTCAGGTCCCGTCTCGTTGTCCTCTTTGCCATCGAGCCATACGACTCGCTGCCTTAGGCCGTCACCAAGCAATGAAGCTGTGACCAGTTGTTTGATGGCGGTGGTCTTCCCAGAGCCGGACGCCCCGATGGCAACGATGTGCCCCTCCGGAAGAACCGCCCACTCTCCCCTACGGCACTCCTCCGCATCACCGTGGAGCCAGGCACCCAGCACAGGCAGACCATCGATAGCCATTGGGACACTGGGAGCACGAACGAGCACAGCCGCCCGGTACTCCATTCGACGGTCGAGGCGTTGTTGCTGGGCCTCAGCACCTCGCACAGGGTGACTTCGTTTCTCGTAGTCGTGCAGCCGACGCAGGAACATTCCTGCGGAGAGTCCAGCCAGGAGACTCATCGGCACCAGCCCCGAAGTGTCGCAGCTACCCCTTCCCAAGGGTTCGACTCGAACAAGGAATCCCACAGCTCTGCCAAAGCACCGAACTGCCACGCGTAACTCATTGCGAGTAGCAGCAAGGAAAGCGAGAGCGCCCCTGCTGACAAGCCGTGACGGACCCGAGCGTTCCATTCGTGCCGCCTTTCCAAGAACCAACCAACGACAAGTGTGGGTATCGCCGTCGGCAGGATGATGCCGAAGACGCCAGCCATTTCAAGAGCCGTGAGCGGTCGGCGCTCGGGGCCTGAGCCCTCCTCTATGGACCCCATGGGAGGACCGCCACTCGCTCACGGAGCGGCTGAGGTAGCTCTACTCGAACCATCTCGACCTGGCGACGACATGCCGGGGCCACCAGATAGAGCAGCTTCGAGAATCGGTCACCACCTTCGACTCGCTCAGCGAGAAGGCTGGTCATGGCACCTCTGACCCTTTGGCGTCCATGAGGGGTCAACTCCATTTCGATGGCAGTCACGGAGCCATCGGCTTCAACGAGCCCGCCATCGGGGATGTGGCTCTCCTTCGAGAGCAACCCCCTCAGTTCTCGTTCGGAGAGCCAGCCTCGTCCGTTGGAGGGTCGGCAGGCTTGGAGTCGGACTTGGGTCACTGCAAGGGTATGGTGCAACGTCCCTATTGCAGGGCGACGCAACCGGTTGAGACCGGCCATCTGTGCTCCCCGCGAGGTGAGCCACACGATGGCCGGTTCCTGGTGCCAGATGGTCGTCTTCTCAACGAGGCCGAGCCGCTCCCAGCGAACAACAATCTGGGCACAGCGTCGAGGGGTGATGTCTCCCGCTTGACCAAGCTGCCCCAGTAGAACCCTCAACTGCGCAAGGTTGGCCGCTCGAACTTCTGCGAGCCAGCGGATGGCGGCGGCGTCTCGCTCGGTGAACTGCGCACCTCTCCCCTCTCTCACTTCTTCTTCTCTCTCTTCTTCCTTCACTTTCATCACATTCATCACTTCTTCTTCTCCCTTATTCCCCTCAACACACACCCCAGGCCGTTCACGGCGTGGGGTGTGTGTTGCAAGGGGAGTCCTGAGCACGGACCAAAAGTCCTTTCACTCAGGACAGTTCGCGCTCAGAGCTATTCCGCAAGCAGCTCAGCAAAGAGTTCGTCGCCCGAGCCACCCGAACGAACGCTGCCGTGGCTGAGGCCAAGCGGTGGCTCCGCTCAGGTGCGTGAGCTTCGCCTGCGCTTGGCGCATCTCCACACGACGACACCGATACGGTTCAATACGTGACTGACCGAGCCAACGTGTCCACCACGCAACGGGAGTGGAGGACCGGCTTCCCGACGGGAGGTGACTTGGCAGCAATGGGGTTCGGTGCCGTGGGTCTGGTCTTGATTGCCATTGGGGCTGTTGGTCCTGAATGGGGAGCATTAGCCATCGGCGCCTACTTCGTAGCCGTGAGTCTTTGGGTCACGTTGGTCCCGAGCCGCTCAGTGGTCATCGACCGCCAGGGCCGAGCCGTCTTCTGCCGCCGAGGTCGCACCCTCGTCGTTGAGCCTGGCGAGCTCGAAGCCATCAAGACCCCACTCTTCGCCAACGCCAACCGATGGCTTCCTCTCGTCGTCAAGGCTCGGCAAGGCAAACTGCACTTCAAGCCCCCCGTCGGCACCTGCGGCGAGCTCTGGACCGCCCTCGCTGAAGTGAATCCGTCGGCCCGCTTGGTGGACCCGCATCCCTGGCTGGGACGCTGAGCGCACCACCTTCAAAGGTATCGGGCGGCGTCCGCCACTTTCAGCTCGAAGGCTAACGGCGGCGAAGGGACCATTAGCCCCGAGTGAAGCGCCCCAAGAGCCATCCGATGCATGGAATCATTGGGCCATGCCCAAGTTGCCCGGTCCAGTGCCGTTGGTCGTCGTTGACTCGAACGCCATTGTGAAACAGTCGTGGTACCTCGACTCGCCGGCCTGGCGGCTCCTCCTCCACCAAGCCGAGCATGGTGAGATTTGTCTTCTCATACCAAGGGTGGTGCTGATAGAAGTCCTTGCACGGTATCGACAGGAACTCGATGCCGCCCTCGATGCAGAGAGGAAAGCCATTCGAGCGCTTGGTCCGCTGATGAGGGAAACGAAACAAGGAGAACCCGACCGGTCAGCGGACCAAGTCATGAAGTTCTATGAGGAGACGGTTCTCGATGTCCTCGCGGGAAACGGCATCAATGTCGCCGACATTCCAGCCGTCGACTTGGAGTCCTTCGTTTCCCGAGCAGCAACTCGGAAAAGACCTTTCGACGACAACGGTCACGGGTTCAGAGACGCTCTTGTGTGGGAGACGTTGGTCGTCTCAGTCGACTCCGATATTCATAGCGAGTTGATTTTCATCACCCGGGATGGCGACTACTTGGCGGAGAAAAGCAAGGCGGGTCTCCATTCGGACCTTGTCATCGATTGCAAAGTAAGACTCGCTGTTGCCGTTCGACATCACCTGCAGATTCACGACTATCTGAAGGATGCGTATTCGACAGACGACCACGCCCTGATGGCAACTCTCGCTGACGAGCTCGACGCTCAACGGGGTCACTTGGAGGACCAGGTCGAAGGCTCGTTCTTCGGTGCCTCCGAGATTGCGTTCCAGGACTTTGCCGGACGGATAGTCATCGAAGACGTGGATTTCCACGGTCGCCCGCAGATTCACTTGGTGGGCGTCTTGGTGGGAGATGACGATAACAGCCCGCTCCTTGTCGAGCTCAGCTGCATTTTCGACGTGACAATCAAGCTCTCCCTCGGGTCCGCTGACCCGACTGTCAGAGAGCTGCGGGAAGAGTTCGAAGTTCCCGCAACTGCGCTGTACGAACAAGACGTACGGCTCTTTGGCGAAATCGAGCTCGACGGTGTCGGTAGTCGAATCCGAGCCGCAGCCTTCGATTCAGGCTGGACTCCGATGAGCGGTGCCGAACTCCGGAAACTTGCCGCTGGTCAGACTCCGATGGTCGACCCAGCTTTGATTGATGCATTCCGAAATCAGACGGTCAAGCTTCCTGACGGTTTCCTCGATTCATTTCAGGTCCCAACGGTCAAACTTCCGCAGAGCTTCCTCG
>PLSY01000374.1 GCA_003164275.1 Acidimicrobiaceae bacterium
CCACATCCCTGACGGCACGCGCCCAACATGGAGACGTGACCGACGAAACTGATCCGGCAGCAGCGCCGACCAGACGAACATTCACCCCCGAACAGAAGCTGACCATCCTCGCCGCCCATGAGGACGCCACCGGTTCCCGTGCCAAAGGTGCCCTGCTCCGACGGGAGGGGATCTACAGCTCCCAGATCACCGNNTCGACATCGTGGGAAAAGCACACGCACCGAGGAGAAGTAGAGGCAGTCATCGACGACCACCAGCCGGAGCTGACCGAGGTGGTAGGGACCAAGCAGGCGTGTCGCCTGTTGGGTCGGGCCCGGGCCAACCACCACCGGCGATGCCGACCACCAGCTCGGGTGGGCGCACCCCCAGGCCGAGCCCACCCAATGCCCTGTCGGACGCGGAACGGAATGCGGTGCTCGAGCTGCTCCACCGACCCGAGCACTGCGACCTGGCCGTCGCCCAGGTGTGGNNACCCTGGACGACGGCACCTACCTGTCCTCCCAGTCCACCATGGCCGATGCGCCTTCTCGGATATCGAGTAGCGGAACTGGCGGAAGACGAACGCCCTTCGACATTGGGCGCGGAAGCAGTCGCTGCCGCCGAGCACCTAAATTTAGATGCCTCCCTATGCGTCTGGGAGGGCGATGATGGTCCAGGCATCCGCGAGGCGGCACGATCAGCTGGCGTCACCTATCGGACCCTCCCGCTCTAACGGTCGCAACGGCGGAGTCCTCATTCACTGCGAGCACCTCCGAGGCTACGAGATAGGGCCCCACCAACTGCAACGCTCCTCTCTATGTCAAGAGGTCAAGAAGCGCGAGCTAGTCACGACCACCAGAGACAAGAATCATGGGCAGCCTTGACCTCGGTGGACGGACTGGGAGCGCACTGTGGTTCTCGATCAGGGAATAAGGACAATTTTGCCGTGCGTATGCCCTTGCATTAGCTCCCTATGAGCAGAGGCCGCTTCCACAAGTGAATATGTGCCGGCAACAAGGACACTGAGCTTGTCTGCCATAACAAGTTCCACCAGTTCCGCACGGGCCCTGGCGCGGATCTCGGTTCCGGGATCAGCACCGGGTGCTGATCCGATCACCTTGAAGCCGAGGTCAAACGAGCATGGGGATGCGACGATGGTCACGATGCGGCCCCTGTCCTTGACCAGCTCAATCGAGACGTCGGTTGCCTCGTCGCCACCAACCGTATCGATGACCGCATCGATCTCGGCTGGAGCAACCGCACGGATCCGTTCAACAAGCCCATCCCCGTAGGTCACAGGATCGCAGCCGAGGCCACGCAAATATTCATGCCTGCCCTCGCTGGCCGTACCGATGACACGCGCACCGCGGTCAACGGCCAACTGGACGGCCATGAGTCCGACGCCCCCCGACGCTCCGTGCACAAGAACGGTGTCACCAGCCTCGACACTGGTGACAGTGAGCGCGTGCACGGCAGTGGCGCCGGTGAGGATTAGGCCTCCTGCCTGCTCAAAGGAAAGGTTTGAGGGCTTGGGCACGACATTGGAAGCAGAGACCACGACCTGTGAGGCATAGCCGCCTACGACTGGGTAGGCGATGACTTCGTCACCCGGGTGGATGGACCCCGTCGAACTCTCGGCCTCTTCGCCCACTGAGATGACCACGCCGGCCACCTCGAGACCAAGCCGAATCGGCAACAAGGACTCGTCCTTGCCCCGGTAACCGCTGTACAGCTTGAAATCGATCGGGTTGGTGCCCGCAGCCCGGACCTCGATCAATACCTCGCCATGCCCCGGCTTCCTCACCGGCTCATCAATGACCGCAAGGACCTCCGGTCCTCCGAAGCCCGTCGCAATCACAGAGATAGCCATGGGTAGTGCAACCTGCCTCATTTGTTCGCTATTCCACTGACTCCGCTACCCTCGCTGTCGCCTTGGATCGGGGACGGCCGAAGGTGCCGTCCGTCTGTCACCACGAGGACGACGGATGCCAACGGCACCAGACATTCGGCCAGCCACCGGTGGATTCCGTGGATCTCGAGCAAGGACGAGGTAACCGAGGTAGCCATGACCACGGTCGCCATGACCGAGCCTGTCCAGATGAGCAGCGGCGCGTGCCACTGATCAGCTACTGAGCAAGTGAGCCAAAGTTCGAGGGCACTGAACGCCACTGTCGGGCGAAATCTTGCAGCCGACGCCAGCTCCGCGGGCTGATGGTTGCCCTAGTCCACGAGGTCGCCGTCTGCCTGAGCGTGGACACGCCGAAACCTGACTCGATGCTCTGAGCCAAGCGGCCAGGGCTTCGCCTTACTCTCGAAGTTGCGGGTTCGACAGTTCGTTAGCGATCGGTGGCGTCCCCGCGAGCAGCAGGGCCTCCTCCGACTCCCGTCGCATCTGTTCTGGGCGGTTCGGCGTGCCCGTTCCTACGATTGTCACGGACAGGTCACTAGCCGGAGACTGCTGAACGATGACTGGGAACTCGGTCTGGGCCTTGTCGAATACACCGGCAACGAGAGTCGGCGATGAGGAGCTCGTCGAATCCCTTTCGCCGTGCATATCTTCGAGACTCCGCCGAGCGGGCTCTGGGAGAATGCTGGTTAGGCCAAATCCCAGAATGGCTGCGATGCCGGCGATCAGGAGCATGCCTCGCAGTCCGTAATGCTTCTGAAGTTGGGGAACGAGGAAGACGCCGACGAATGCGCCGAGCTTCCCAATGCCTGCAGCGATGCCATGCCCAGTCGTACGCATGCTCACGGGAAATACCTCGGACGGAAGGACGAACGTGGTCATGTTCGGCCCAAACTGGACGAAGAAGTAGCTGAGCCCAAAGATCGCCAGAAACGGCACGATCATCGTGGTCAGGTGCGCGAACGCAGCCAAGCTGAGGAAGGCAACCGCCATGACTCCAAAGCCGATGAACTGAAGCCGACGGTGACCGATCCGATCCATCTTCATCACGGCCANNCCGTAGTAGGCGTAGTCGAAGAGGAACCATGAGCCAGCCGTTCCAAGCAGCAGGACCAACATGCGACGGCTCCTGAAGAACTCTTTCACCCCCATTCGCGTCCCGGCCTGCGTCGAGTCGGTTGTGGCATCCACGACGCCACCCGAGAACGAAGCGAGGTCGGCGCTGGCCTGATCGGCTTTGCCTTGGACCTGTGCCTTGAACCGTGGTGATTCGGGCATCTTCGACCGGAGGTAGATGACGCCAGCCGCCGGGAGGGCACCGAGGCCCAGCATGAGCCGCCAGGCGATGCCCTGACTCATACCGGACGAAAGAAGGACCAGGCCAACCAATGGTCCGACGATAAGCCCGAGGGCCTGCATCGAAAACACCATGCCGACCAGTCGTCCTCGGTCGTTTCTGTTCGAGTATTCACTCATCAGGACGGCAGAGACCGGGTAGTCGCCGCCGATTCCGAGGCCCAGCACCAACCGAGCGATAACCAGCCAGATGAAGCTTGGAGCGAAGGCCGAACCCACTGCGCCGATCATCATGATCACGGCCACACCCAGGTACACCGATTTCCGCCCCAGCACATCGGCAATCCGCCCGAAGATGAGTGCCCCGAAGAATGCCCCCAGGATCGCCGCCCCGGTAACCCAGCTGGTCTGGAGCGTGCTCAGGTGCCACTGGACGGCCACGATGGTGGACACAGTTCCGATGACGAACAGGTCATAGGCGTCGGTGAAGAATCCGACACCCGACACGATGACGGTTCGGCGGTGGAACTTGCTCCGAGGAGCCTCATCGAGAAGATCAGTGACCGATCTGCCGTTGCCCAGGAGTGTCGCTTGGCCTGCCGCTGCCCAACTGGGTGTCATCGCTTTTCACTCTGACTTGGCAAGGTGGCATCAAAGTGATCTCAAGGTGAACGAGAGGTTAACAAATCAAGATTCTCGACTGATTCTGCTGAAATCCCACGTCGTGGGTAATCTTTGCGTGACATGTCCGCCACTCCGACAAGCCCGGGCCTCGATGCCATCGATCACAAGGTCATCCAACTCTTCGCTTTGGTCTCGGAAGCCCTTTCGAAGGCCACCTACGCATTGCTCAACGGAGACGCGCCGTTGGGACGGTCGGTCATCGACGGAGACCAGGCCGTAGATGCCCTCACCGCTGAAGTCGAGCTTCTGATCTGGAAAGAGCTTCAGGAGCAGCCCGTGCAAGGTGACGACCTGCGCTACCTCGTCGGCCTGCTTTTGATCATCCCCGAGTTGGAGAGGAGCGGCGATCTGGCCGAACACGTCGCTCAGCGAGCCGTCGAGCACCTTGGCACCTCCATGAGCCCTCGTAGCCGGGGAATCGTCCAGCTGATGACCGAAGTGGCCAACGAGATGTGGCAGGAAGCGGCCGACGCCTTTGGTGAACGGGCGCGAATCGGCGATCGGTTGGACAAGGCAGATGAGGAGATGGACGTTCTTCACGAAAGCCTCACCCGTGAGGTGGCAGCGGAAAAAATGCAGGTCACCGTGGCCGCTCAGGTCACTTTGCTCGCTCGCTTTTATGAGCGCCTGGGCGACCATGCAGTGAACCTCGCTCGGCGGATCGAGCTGTTGGCTGATGTCCGCCCTTAGGGCATCGGCTCCATGGATTCGGTGCCGTTGCCCGTTGGTCCTTCATCGGCGGCTTTGACGGCATCCGGAAGTCCGGGCCACTCCCGGATGGTCCGGCGGTCAGAGCGTTGTGACCAGGAGTTGCATGAAATAGCCCACACGCGATGGTCGCCAGGAGGTTTGCGACACAGCTCGGATGGCTGATCACCCTGAGTGGCTTGTCGCTGACGACCGGCTGATCGCGGCTGGCTATCGCCAAATCCCTCAATCCTCGGGTCCTTCATGTCTCGGATCGCCCGATGGGTGGAGCCGGTGCTCGGATCTGTCCCCAGCTAACCAAGCTGACAGAAGCTTCCCTCAGAGGCTCAGATCCCCTCGCTTCCGTGCTGGGCCTGGCAACCCTGAAGATCTGCCGTCACAGTCAAAAACACACTCCCCCGGCGTCCAACCTGAGGGAACCTGATTCGTCGTAGCAATTCCTGCAGCAATGGATTGATGTCGTCTTCGAAATTTGAGGAAACGGAGCGAACGTGCCATTCCGAGCAGTGAGAACCCGCTCCTACGCGGCCGTGACGATGGCGAAGTCGCCACTGACCACGTCGAGGACGCCGAGAAGCCGCGCCACGACCGCCGTATCCCCCTCCGTCTGAACGTCGCCGAGGTCACCACCGGCCAGGAGCGACAACAGTTCCGGCTTGGTGAGGGAGATCGTGAGGTCGGCGCGGCCGTGGACGGGATCGATGTCCTGGATGAGTACGCCGTTGCTCAGCATCGTGCTGTACGTGTGACCGAGGTCGCTGAATACCCAGTCGATGGCGAGTTGCTCGTCCCAAGCCCTCGGGCCATTGACCCGAATGGCGAGCGAGCCGAAGAGCTGGTCGACCGAGAGGGCGCCGATCATGTCCGCTGAGCCCGCCGAGTCGAGGGCGGCAGGCTGGATGCCGTTGCGAAGTTCGTAAGCACCCTGCAGGTAGAAATTGCGCCAGGTGCCGTTCTCCGCCCCGAAGCCGAGCGTGTCGTAGACCTCCGCCAACGCTCCCCGGGCCTCGGTGTTCCCGTCGTCGGCGAACACAACGTGATTCAACAGCTCGGCCGCGAACCGAAGGTTGCCGTCGGCGATGTACGTACGCGCCTTGGCTACCAGCGCACCGGCACCCCCGAAGGCGTCGACGTAGCGGACCGCCTTCTCGACGGGCGGATGCTGCCACAGGTTCGCCGGGTTACCGTCGAACCAGCCGAGATAGCGCTGGTAGATGGCCTTGACGTTGTGGCTGACCGATCCGTAGTAGCCGTGGGTGTGCCAGGCCGCTTCCAGCACAGGTGGCATCTCGATCAGCTCGGCGATCTCTGCGCCGTTGTACCCCCGACTGAGCAGCCTCAGCGTCTGATCGTGCAGGTAGTCGTAGAGGTCGCGCTGTGCGGACAGGTAGGAGACGATGTGGTCCTTGTCCCACACTGGCCAGTGGTGCGAAGCAAATGCCACATCGACATCGTCGGCGAAGAGGTCGATGGCCTCACCCAGGTAGCGCGACCAGATACGGGCGTCGCGCACGACCGCGCCGCGCAGCGTCAGGAGATTGTGCAGGTTGTGAGTGGCGTTCTCCGCCATGCATAGCGCTCGGCGCTCGGGGAAGATGAAGTTCATCTCGACCGGGCACTCGGTTCCGTGAGTCATCTGGAATCTGAGGTTCCCCAGAAATTGTGGAC
>PLSY01000185.1 GCA_003164275.1 Acidimicrobiaceae bacterium
CGAGCACCACCCGGCTCCGAAGTCCGGCAAGCGTGGAGTGCCCCTCGACGAAGCCGACTTCGGCTCGTCGCTCCCTGACCAGGTCGATCACCTGCTCGGAGTTGCCCATCTCCAGCGAGACGCGCAGGTCAGGGTCTGTCGATCTCAGCCGGATGAGCCACTGGGGTACCAGGTACTCAGCGACCGTCATCGACGCGGCCACATGGAGCTGGCCCTTGGCCTCCGACCGGAGGGCCGCTGCGCCCTCGAGGAGCCCCCTCATGTCATCGATGATCCGCGTCGACCACTCGACGATGGCGCGCCCGTTCGGCGTCAGCTGTGCCCGACCGGAGGACCGGTCAAGGAGATTGAGCCCGATAATCGCTTCGAGGTTCCGGAGCCGGGTGCTCGCAGCCGGTTGCGTGATCCCATGCGCCAGCGCTGCCTGACGGATCGACCCGAAGTCAGCGACGCTCTGGAGGAGGTCGAGTGAGACCAGGTCAAGGCACGGCTGCGGGAGAGGCATAGGGAAACCTTATAGAGAGATCACCAACCTAGGGCTATTCCTACTCCGAGTGCGACCGCATGCTTGATGCATGATCCCGCAGCAATCCGTCAAGGACGGTCAGGCCGGAGTAGCCACCGCCGGGCGGGCGGTGGTTCGTCAACTCCAACTGCTGATCCCAGGAGTCGGTCTCGCAATCATCATTGCCGGCGTCGCCACCGCGCTCGGGCACGCAGTCCCCGTGGTTGGCGCGCCCGTATTTGCGATCGTGAGCGGGGTCACCGTCTCATTGCTCCGCCCGGTTCCTGCAGTGGTTCGCCCCGGTCTCGGTTTCGCCGGCAAGGCGGTGCTCCAGGGGTCGATCGTGGTGCTCGGAACGGCGCTCTCGTTCCGGCAGGTCATCATGACAGGGTCCTCATCGGTACCGATCATGATCGGTTCGCTGGCCATCGCCCTCGTCGGCGCTGCACTGATCGGTCGACTCATGGGTATCGGGCGTGACCTGCGGACCCTCATAGGTGTGGGGACGGCGATCTGCGGAGCATCCGCGATCGCTGCGACCGATGCTGTCATCTCGGCAACCGAGGCAGACGTCTCGTACTCGATCGCCACGATCTTCACCTTCAACATCGCCGCGGTCCTGACGTTCCCAAGCCTGGGCCACCTCCTCGGGATGACCCCTCACGGCTTTGGCCTGTGGGCGGGTACTGCGATCAACGACATGTCGTCCGTCGTAGCGGCCGGGTCTGTCTTCGGTCACGGAGCAACGTCTACCGCCATCGTGGTGAAGCTCACCCGGACACTGATGATCATCCCCATCACACTGGGGATTTCCTTCTGGCGCTCTCGCCAGGGGCCGACAGGGCCCGAGGGGGCTCAACGGCGTTCGCTCGGCGCTCACGTGCTCGGAACCTTCCCCGTGTTCATCGCGTGGTTCCTGCTTGCGGTCACTCTGAATACTGTCAGGCTGGTCCCGCAGAGTTGGCACTCGGGCCTGTCGACTCTGGCTCAGCTCATGATCGCGACCGCTTTGGCGGCGATCGGTCTCTCCACCAAGGTGGCCGACATCCGTCGGGCCGGCATGAGGCCCCTGGCCCTTGGTGGCGTCCTCTGGGTGCTCGTGGGCGCCGCGTCCCTCTGCCTTCAGTCGCTGTCAGGTGGAGTCCGGTAGTGGATGCCGCTCACGCATGATGTCTGATTGGGAACAATGCACCGGCCGCGGACATCTCTGCTCTCACGTCATGAAGGAATCGTCGCTCCCGGTCGCCCAGACCGGCCTGACTGCAGCGTCTCGACAACCGCCTCCAATCGGAGCGCTACTTCACCGGCCAGCTCGCTCAACTTGAGATCCGTCATGAGGGCGCGGGGGTCGGCGATCGCTACCCGGGTCGTACCATCGACCTCCTCCAGAACGACATCGCACGGCAGAGCCAGACTCGCCGATGGGTCGATGAGAATGGCCCGATAGGCGAATCCGGGATTGCAGGCACCGAGAATCTTGAACGGGGAGCGCTCGACGCCGAGCTTCTCCTTGAACGTGGCGGCCACATCGATCTCGGTCAGGACACCGAAGCCGTGCTCCTGAAGCGCGGCCGGCACATTCGCCTCGGCGTTACTCAGAGCCTGGGGGAGAATGGTGTCGAATGCGGTCATCTGCCTCGCCTCACGCCAGCTTCATGAACATGCGCTGGACCTCTTCGATGGCGTACCCGTCAGCCGCAGCCTCCTCAGGATTCTCCAGACAGTAGACAAGGCCCGAGGAGATCAGCTTGAAACCAGCCTGCTCCAGCGCCTTCGTGGCTGCAGACAGCTGGGTGACCACGTCCCGGCACTCCCGACCCTCGGCCAGCATGCGCTCAACACCCTGCACCTGTCCAGCGACACGTCGGAGCCGCTTCTTCAGGTCCTCTAGCACCTCATCGGGCAATTGCATCAGTTCATCCTCTCTCCTGGGGTCCGACATGTTGGTCTCGCGCTACCGGCGGCTCGGGTCATGACTGGCTTAGTTCGGACTCCTGCTGCCCCACCAAGCGGCGCACTTCGTCCATGTCCAGCTCCGCGACCTGGGTGATCAAGCTCTCGAGCGCCTCGGCCGGAACTGCACCCGGCTGCGAAAAGACGATGATCTGGTCGCGGAAGACCGTCAGCGTGGGGATCGACCGAATCCCGTAGGAGCCGGCCAACTCGAACTCAGCCTCCGTGTCCACCTTCCCGAACGCTATCTCTGCGTGCCGCTCAGATGCCGCTTCGAAGATCGGGGCGAAGGTCCGACAAGGTCCGCACCACGACGCCCAGAAGTCGACAAGGACGATATCCCTCCCGGTTACGATCTCCTCGAAGTTCTGCTTCGTCAGTTCTACTGTGGCCACCCTCCACTCCTCTCCGAACTACTCGTAACCTAAAACATCGATACCCTTGGGGGTATTCCAATCACAGGTGATTGGCGGAGATCCATTGGGTTTCCTACCCCTTTTCGAATCGAAAAGGTCTGACGTAGCCTCACATGGGCCGTTTGGCCCTGACCAGGGTGTCGATTGCGTCCCTCGGCCCTGTCTCTGCGTCCACGACCCGGACTACCCGCTCGGCGCGCTCCACCGTCAGATCAGCTCCAACAGCTGCCTCGGTGACATCGGCAACGCTGTAGAGGACTTCGGCGTTCGGCGGGCCACCGAAACCCCTGATCAAGTTCTCCTGGTCGTGAGCCACAACCAGGAACGTGCCCCCTGGAGCCACTGCGGACGCGGCCACCTCGAGAGCGATCGAACGCTCAGGTTGCGGCAACTGCAG
>PLSY01000332.1 GCA_003164275.1 Acidimicrobiaceae bacterium
TGAGGAACAGCGCCTCTTCGAGCGCGGAGTCACCGCCACCGATGACGGCGATCTCACGCTGACGGAAGAAGAAGCCGTCACAAGTGGCGCACGTCGACACCCCATAGCCGAGCAGCCGCTCCTCGTTCGGAAGGTTCAGCATCAGGGACTGTGCCCCGGTGGAGATGATGAGGGCCTCGGCTAGATAGGTCGGATCCTCAGCTTCTGGATCGCCCACCCACACCGAGAAGGGACGACTGGAGAGATCGACCCGGGAGACCTTGGCCGTCACGTACTCGGCACCGAACCGACCGGCCTGCTCGCGGAAGTTCTGCATGAGCTCGGGACCCATGATNNTTCTCCACCTCGGTGGTCAACATCAGCTGGCCGCCCGGCTGGTCGCTGGTGGACGACGGTTCGCCCTCGATGACCAGGGGTGCCAGTTGCGCCCGTGCTGCGTAGATGGCTGCTGTGAGTCCGGCCGGCCCCGAACCGATGATGATGAGCTGCCGGTTCTCGCTCACGGTGCCGCCTTCGTCGCGTTGGGGTCTCGACGCTTGGACCAGGCGATGATGCCGGCGATGACGAACACAGCCCCGACCACCAGGTCCGAGAGCCACACCCTGCCGTCGAAGGCGTAGACAGTGAGTAGGCGGATCAGGGAGATCGACAAGAGGACGACCGTGACCACACTGGCGGCGAACACGATGATGCCGAAAACCACGGCCCGGGTGACCAGAGTGAGGGGGCGGACGGTCTTATCCCTCAGCAGGCTGACGAGCGTGTCGACGAGATCGGCACCACGAGCAGGCAGTTCGCCGAGCGGTCCGGAGCTGGGTGGTTGTGTCGCAGGGGTCTCGGGCTTCGGATCCATGCCGAGAGGATAGTCCGCCGACCTGCTAGTCCTGCCGGTGGGCCGGGGGAGAGGTCAGCGTGCGGTGATGATGCACAACCCGATGGTCCCGGGACCCGTGTGGGTGCCGACCACGGGACCGAGGTCCACGACGACGAGCGGGTGTTCTGTCGGGACGTCCTTGATCAAGTCAAGGAATTCCGAGACGTCGGTAGCTGCACCGTTGGCCACGCCCAGGCGGCTGATCGGGGCTGAGTTCTTGGCCTTGTCGGCCAGGTATTTGATCGACCGGGCTCTGGTCCGCTGCTTCGACTCCTCCTCGACCACGCCGTCGACCAAGGCAACGACGGGCTTGATGGAGAGGAGCGAGCCGAGCAACGCTTTTGCCCCACCGATGCGGCCACCCTTTTCTAGGTGTTCCAGTGTGTCGACGATGCCGTAGACCTCAGTCCTCGGGATCAGCTCGATGGCTCGGGACTCCAGCTCGTCGAGAGTGGCCCCGTCGGCGGCCATCTCGGCTAGGTCCATGACCATGAGTCCCTGGCCCATCGTCATGGAGCGTGTGTCCACGGTGCGCACGGCGATTCGGTCCGCGACCGACTTGGAGGCTGCGACCGCCGACTGGAAGGTTGCCGATACCCCAGAGGACAGCGAGAGACTGAGTACTCCTTCGTAGCCCTCGTCGGCCGCCGCCACGAATGCCTCTTGGAACGCTCCTGGGGACGGTGCCGAAGTCTCTGGTAGCTGGGCGTTCGCCGCACACTTGGCCCAGAAGTCGTCGGTCGACAGCGTCGATCCGTCGACGAACTCCTCACTCCCGAATCGAATCGACAAGGGGACGACGGTCACACCCAGCTCAGCCGCCAGTTCGGCGGGAAGGTCGCACGCACTATCTGTTACCACCCGGATCCGGGCCATTGAAGTCCTCCTGCTCGTGCCCCGGTCGGAACTGTTCCCCCGGTCCCTGTTCTTCCACCGCAGGGTTGCTCACCGGGCGGAGATGTCGATGCGGCAGATCACTCGATCGAGGTTCGAGTCTCTCACGTGGCGGTCCTGACGCGGGGTTCCCAGGGCTGGAGGGCCGGCTGACGCGGGGCGCGGGCCGGGAGTTCGACCGTGCGGTGGCCCGTTGTCCTCGCTCGGCCATCGAGCGTCGCTCGTCCCTGGCGGCGAGGAGGGCGGCGGTAGCACCGTAGGCCAGGGCTCCGGCCACCACGGCCAGGACGACCCGGGCCAGGAGTCCGAATCCAGAGTTGGCACCAGAGACGTTGAGGGCGAGCACGGTGGCGACGCCCATGACCGCCGAGGCGGCCACGACCCGCTTGACCGGCGTCGTCAGGTCGTCACCTCCGAGGCCTCCGACCCTCGAGCGGACGACGGACATGGCGGCCAGCGCGCCGACCGTGTAGGCGATGGAGACCGACAGGGCGAGGCCCCTCACTCCGAGGGGGCCGACCAGGATCAGGCCGAAGATGATGTTGACGGCGTTCTCCACCAGGTAGAGACGGAAGGCAGTCTTGGTGTCCTGCATGGCCTGGAACACCCTGATCATGTAGAGGAAGGTGCAAAAGCCCGGGAGTCCGAGGGCGAACATGGCGAGGGCGGTGGCCGTCGACTCGGCGTCAGCGGTCGTCTCCGCGCCGTGGGCCAGCACCAGGTCGATGAGCGGGTGGGCGAGGATCAGCATGCCGACGGCCGAGGGGATGATGATGGCGAGCATGCCGCGCAGTCCGAAGGCCATGCGGTGGCGGAAGGCGGCCATGTCACCTTTGGCCCACCGGGCCGAAAGCGAGGGAGTGACCGCGCTCATGATGGAGACGGCAACGACCCCGTAGGGGAGTTGGAAGAAGGTGTAGGCGTAGGTGTACGCCGACACGGCACCAGGGACCTTTGCCCCGTCGGCCAGGGCCAGGATGACCACCAGGGCTACCTGGTTGGCGATGACCAGCCCGAATGTCCACCCGGCCAGGCGGGTGATGGTGCGCATGGCCTCGTGGGTGGGCTTCCAGAAGAAGCGGACGTGCAGGTTGGCCCGCAGGAGTGAGGGGACGAGCAGGGCGGCCTGGACCACCACGCCGAGCGTCGTGCCCACCCCGAGAAGGACGAGGCCGCGGTGGTTGGCTGACACCGAGGCCAGGCTCGGGTGGGGCACCAGAGCGTGGAACCACAACAAGACGGCGATGACCACCAGGTTGTTGGCGATAGGGACGAACATCGGGGCGGCGAACTTGCCTCTGGCGTTGAGGAGGGCGGTGAACAGGGCGATCAGGCCGTAGCAGGCCAGCTGCGGGACGAACCATCGGAGCAGGCTGACGGCCACCTGCTGTTGTTGATGTACATCGGCGTGATGGTTGGTCACGGTGTAGAGGTCGATGATGCTCGGGGTGAGGACGAAGAAGATCACGCTGGCCGCGATGAGCACGGCAATGGTGACGGTGACTACGGCGGAGATCGCCTCCCAAGCCTCTTTGCCCTTTCGGGTTGACAGGCGGTCGACGAAGACGGGGACGAAGGTGGCGGACAGGACCCCGCCGATGACGATGTCGGTGATGATGTTGGGCGTGGTGTTGGCCAGGTTGTAGGCGTCGGCAAAGCCGCCGCCACTCAGGGCGGCGGAGAGTGCGACGATTCGCCCGACACCGGTGACGCGGGACACCGTGGTGCCGATTGCCATCCCGACGGTGGCTCCGGCCAGGCGCCGGGCGCCCCCCCCTTTGGCCGCCGGGAGGCCGTCGATCTCGACGTCGGTCACAGCTCCCCCCGGGCGGCCGCGTCGCGCTCCAGGGCGTGCGCACGTTTCAGATCCCGGCGTCGCAGCGACGTCCGGATCCACCACACGGCGAGCACGAGGAGGGCGCCGAGCGACAACACGATGCCGACCACCGAGGTGGCGGTCGACCTCACGTTGGCCTCCCCGCTGGACAGGACGAGGGTGCCATCGGGGGATCGCAGGATGATCCCCACCTTGAACACCCCAGAGGTCCGGGCCTTGACGGGGATGTTGTAGATGTTGGCGTGACGGCCAGGCTGCACGAGGACGGTGCCCGGCCTGGTCCAGGTCGTCGTCCCGTTCGCGAACAGCAGCTTGTCGCTGGTCACGGTGATCGACGCGGTCACCGGGTAGGCAGCCGACGACACGATGGTCACGGGCAGGGTGCCCTGGAGGGACGTCAAGGTGATGGTCTGGTCCCCGGCCACCGCCAGCTGCCCGAGTTGGGCATCGAGTGCCGTCCTCGTGTTTCGGAGCATGGAGGACTGCTGACTCGGACGCAGAGTGCTGGCCTCACCGGCCAGCACCAGATCGCCAAGTTGGGTGGCCAACGGGAGGCCCGCCGGCGCAGCAGTGGCGAAGCCGTTGATCCGCTGCCGCTCGTCGCGGATGGCAGTGACCGGTAGCGCGCTCGTCGCGCTCCCGGCCACCAGTTTGCATCCGGAGCGGCAGGTGGCTGACGTAGGAAGTGCGGAGAACAGGGTGGAGGTCGTCACCGGTTGGATGATCGGGTTGTCGTTGCCGAGTGCCTCGACCAGTGCCTTCACGAATGAGGCATTGTCGGACCAGCTGGCCGGGGGCAGTACCACCACGCCGCGAGCCGTGTCGTCGTTCGGCTTTTCGTAATACATCTGTGCCATCTCGGCTACGAGCTGATGGGCGGCGAGCACGGGATTTCGGGCCGACCCGACGAAGCGGGACGAGAGCTCGGAGCTGGCGGCCATGGCCGGCAGTGCTGTTCCGTGGGAGGTGGCGAGGGGGAATGGGGTCGTCGTCGACCCGTTGGCCGGCGCGGATGTGAGGGCGCTGGCTGGGAGCACGACCTGGCCGTAACCGTCGGACTGGAGTTCGCTCAAGGTTGTCGCATCGGTTTCCTCGGTGAAGACCCAGGTCCCGAGGCGGCTGGGAGCCTGACTGTTCGGATCCGTGTTGGCATGGGTGAGATAGGTACTGAGCACCTGAGATCCCCGCGCCACTTGGAGCGAGAGTTCGCTGTTCAAGCCGGCGTCGACGAGACCCGTGGCGTCGATGGGCGTGTAGGGGGAGGAGATGACCTGTTGCGCCGATGACGTGGCCAGGGCGGCCAGTTCGCTCACCGACTGGTGGGCGGCGGCGTTGAGGGCCAGCACCGTTTGGGGGCTGATCATGAGGGTCAGAGGAATGGGATGGGCGGCGATGGCGGCCACCGTTCCGGTCACCGTCGAGATGGCCGTGGCCGACGGCTCCTCCAAGGCGACGCCCGGATGGTCGATCAGCTCCTTCGGCGAGGGGTCCGCGGCCGGCGAGATGGTCGTCTGAATGGGGAGATCGAGCGCCACTTGGAGCTTCTGGGTAGTGGTCGAGGTGGTCGACGTGTAGATGAGATGGGTGACGATGGCCCCCACCACTTGGCCGCTCGTGGTGTTCACCAGCTGGACGCGCACCGGGTAGACGCCGGCCAGGCAGGAGGCGCCGGCCGGGAGCGCGATGGCAAAGCCATTGGCGCCGGCCACTGCGTGGCTGCCGACAGAGACCGGCACGGACAGCCCAAACCCGCCGTCGGCCATCGGGGTGAGGCCGCTGAGGGGTAGGGGAGCGCTGGTCGACGCCACCTTTGTGCCCTGTGGCGCCGAAGCCGAGGTGATCGACTGGTCGAATCCCGAGATGCTCGACAGACAGGAATAGACGGTGAGCGACACCCCGAGGTCGGAGGTGGGGGTCGAATCAGAGCCCGGCCGGATCTCGAGATCGAAGTTCTGTCCGGTTGCCACCCACGACGACTGGGAGACGAGCGTCAAGGGCGCCGCCGTCGAGACGGCGGCCGGTGCTGGCGATGAGGTGACGGTCGATCCCGTGGCGATGGCCACGCCTGGAGTGGCCAGGATGACGATGAGCACGGCGGCGAGAGCCGTGAGCATGGACTTGGCCCGCATCAGCTGCACCGATCGTCGGGCGTCACGAAGCGCCACCCCGATGGTCGGGGCGGGGCCGTCCCCGATGGACTCGCCGGCCCCGGGGAGGCGGCCGCTGGGCAGAGGCTGCGTTCCCGATCCACTTCGGACGGCATCCTACGCCAGTCGCACTACCCTCGGCGGCGTGTTCCCTGAACGACTCCAGCCCTTGGTTGACGCCACCACCGAGCTCTCCGAGCGGTTCCAAGCGGCCGGTCACTCGCTCTACCTGGTCGGGGGCTCGGTCCGTGACGCCATCTTCGCCGACTCCGAGTCGCCGGTCGTCGATGGGGAGCGGGACCTTGACTTCACCACCGACGCCCGCCCCGATGACATCGAAGACGTCGTCTCGGGCTGGGCCGACGCCGTGTGGACGCAAGGCAAGCGATTCGGCACCATCGGATGCCTTCGCGGCACCCAGAAGTATGAGATCACCACCCATCGGGCCGAGGCCTACCACGCTGACTCTCGCAAGCCCGAGGTGGCCTTCGGCGACTCCATCGAAGACGACCTGGCCCGCCGGGACTTCACCGTCAATGCCATGGCCTTGCGACTCCCTGAGCTCGAGCTGGTGGATCCGTTCAACGGTGTGGACGACCTGTTCGCCCATCGGCTCCGGACGCCGCTCGACCCCGCGGTGGCCTTCGCTGACGACCCGTTGCGGATGCTGCGTGCCGCCCGATTTATCGCCAAGCTCAACCTAGAGCCTGACCTCGCGCTGGTGGAGGCGGTCAAGGCCGAGCACCAGCGCCTGTCCATCGTCTCGGCCGAGCGCATACGCGACGAGCTGGACAAGATCATGATGGTGTCGGTGCCGTCGGTTGCCCTGTGGTTCGTGGTGCGCACCGGCCTGGCCGACAAGTTCTTTCCCGAGCTACCGAACCTGTCCTTGGAACAGGACCCGGTCCACCGGCACAAAGACGTGCTGGCCCACACGTTTGCCGTTGTCGACAAGACCAGCCCCAACCGACTCCTCCGGCTCGCCGCCTTGTTCCATGACGTGGGCAAGCCGAAGACCCGGGCCTTCGTGGACGGGGGAGTGACCTTCCATCACCACGAGGTGGTCGGGGCACGGATGACCCGCAATCGGATGCAGGCGCTGCGCTATCCGAACGACGAAGTCGACACCGTGACCGAGCTGGTCAACCTTCACCTGCGGTTCCACACCTACCAGCTGGGATGGACGGACCGGGCTGTGCGTCGCTATGTCCGAGACGCCGGCCCGCACCTCGAGCTGCTGAACGAGCTGACGCGCTGTGACTGCACCACACGCAATGCCAACAAGGCCCGGGCGCTCGGGCGCCGGATGGATGAACTCGAGGCCCGTATCGCCGCCCTGCGCGAGCAGGAGGAGTTGGACGCCATGCGTCCAGATCTCGATGGGGCCGAGGTGATGAAGGAGCTCGGCATCGGACCAGGCCGGGATGTGGGCCGAGCCCTCTCCTTCCTTCTCGAGCTTCGCTTGGAAGAGGGCCCTCTCGACAAGGACGAGGTCCGCTCACGGCTGATCGACTGGTGGCGAGCCCAGTCCTGACCAGAGTGGCTTCGGGCCGACAAGGCCCGAAGCCGTTGGCTCAGTCCTCGGGCCAGACCGGTCCGCGATCCCCGGCGGCGAACTCCTCGACCATCTGGAAGCAGACGTCGTCGTGGTACTGCACCGGCGGCGACTTCATGAAGTAGGCCGATGGGCCGAGCAGCGGCCCGCCGATGCCCCGGTCGAGTGCCAACTTGGCACACCGCACGGCGTCGATGATCACCCCGGCGGAGTTGGGGGAGTCCCAGACCTCGAGCTTCAGCTCGAGATTCAGGGGAACGTCGCCGAAGTTGCGACCTTCCATGCGGATGTAGGCCCACTTGC
>PLSY01000038.1 GCA_003164275.1 Acidimicrobiaceae bacterium
TCGAGTGCGAGCGCCTCGACCTCTCACCGACGACCATGCGAACCTACCGGGCGCAGATCGATCAGACGATTCGGCCCGCCCTCGGTAAGGTCCCACTCACCCGGCTCAACGCAAAGCAACTCGACGACCTGTACGGCGCCATGAAGACCGCCGACAAGACGCCCAAGACCATTCGCAACCACCACGCCATCATCTCGGCGGCTCTGCATCAGGCCGTTCGATGGGGATGGGTGCGGACCAACGTCGCCGAGCAGGCCAAGCCGCCCCGGGTCTCGCAGCGACGGGTAAAGGCGCCATCGGTCGACGTGGTTCGCGCTGTCATCGAGGCGGCGGAGGAGCGTGACCCACGGTTGGCGGCGCTGCTCATGCTCGGTGCGCTCACCGGCATGCGCCGGGGCGAGCTGTGCGCCCTCCGGTGGTCCGACATCGACCTGGAGCGAGGAGCCATGGAAGTCTCCCGCTCCGTCATCGTCGTACCCGGAGGTCTGTCCGAGAAGTCGACCAAGACGGATCGCTCCCGCTCGGTGGCGCTGGATGAGGTCGGCGTTGCCTTGCTCGTCCAATACCGCGCCCGGGTCGACGAATGGGCATCCGAAGCCGGGACCGAGATCGCCGATGACGCCTTTGTCTTCTCGCCTCACGTCGACGGTGGAACGCCCTTCCGGCCGGACAACGTCACCGGCTTCTTCATCCGCGTCCGTGACGGCCTTGGTCTCAAAGACGTGCGCCTCCATGATCTGCGCCACTTCACTGCAACTCAACTCATCGGCGCTGGGGTTGACGTCCGGACGGTCGCTGGCCGCCTCGGTCATTCCGACCCATCCCTGACCCTCCGGGTCTACAGCCACGTCATCGAGGAGCGGGACCGAGCAGCGGCAGCCATCCTCGGCCGGGTACTTGGTCCGACCGGCAGCCCGGCCGCAAGCCTCGAAGCCACGTCGAAGGTCTGAGCGACATGACCGAGACAGCGCCGCCCGAGGTCACCGTCGTCAACGGCGCCTCGTGGGCGGCCCGACCCGAGCAACTCGCTCAACTCCTTGGCCGGTCGGCCGGAGGGGGCGTCATTCCCGATCCGACGGGCCAAGCACCGGACCCGGACACGCTGGCGGCAGTCACTGATCCTGTCTTCTGGTCCGGTGAGCCCGGCACACTTGCCGATGCTCTCCGCAGCTTGGCCGTTCCGGAAGCCGGTAGCAGTGGCATGTCTGGCGGCGACCGGTCATCCGGTGTCATCACCACCGGACCGGACCGCCTGACCCTCACTGTCGAGGAGGCAGCGGCCACCCTCGGAATCAGCCGGGCGTCCGCGTACGAAGGCGTTCGGCGGGGCGAGATCCCGGCGATCAGGATCGGCCGGCGGGTACGTGTGCCCCGCGTGGCCCTCGACCGCCTGCTCTCGATGCCGGACGCCGGGGCGGCCGAGGCGGGGACTTAGACGACCGATCGAGAATCGGCCATCCGGCATCAAGCCACTGCCATCCGACCGGTTAGAAACTCGGAGCCTCCTCTGCTACCGCCAGCTCATCGACTGCTGTCATTTCCGCCGCGGTGCTGTCGACTTCCTCCGCATCCGCGGGCATCACGACGGCGCTCGGATTTAGCTCGGACGGATCAACGGCCTCGATCTCCCATCGAGTCCAGATGAACGAGAGAAGACTCTCCCTCCGCTGACCGATGGTCTCCGGCGTCCAGTCCGTGAACTCGCAGAGATCCTTTTCTTGATACAGCGGGGATTTCGCGTAGCACATCCGCTCTTGCGAGTAGCTCCCCTTCTTGTCGGGGAAGCTCCGGTTCCTGTACGAGGAGTTGTCATAGGTCAGGCACACGTTGCCAAGGTCGTTCGTCCACTTCTTGAGCGCAGCGCTGTCGAATCGTTCTTGCCAGTACGGCTCAGTTGGTGTCTGCGGCAGGATGTGCTCGATCGACTGCTCTGGCGTCCGGCCGTCGACACGCTCCCACGACATCTGGACCGGGTGCGTTGGACCAGCACGGTGCAACTCGTACTCGTACAGCAAGTACTTGAGAAGCGGCCACGCATACCAATCGTCGGTCGACGCCAGGATGAAGCGAAGTAGCTTCGCTGCTCCGTAGGCGTTCGTAACGCTGAGCAGCCCGCTGAGGACGTCATCAGCCGTCGCCTCGCCTCGCTGTACGCGGTAGGCGAGCGGGAAGAGCGTTCCCTGCCCCGCATCCGCGCGCGATCGAGTCACACGGGAGCGGAAGGCGTACCTCTCCGCTGCCTTCAGGATGCTCACATATTGCTTCGGTCCGAAGTCGGCTCGGAGGCGGCACGCCACCAGCAGCGGAACAAGGTTCGCCACGGCTCCGATCCTGCGCAGCTTGTCGCTGAAGTCGACGACCTCGTTTCGCAGCTTCGGCTCTCCTGACCATGAAGCGAACGCGGCGCTGTGGCCCGGGACCATGACATCGCAGAATGGCCCGACGCAGTCACCAAGCGTCTGCAGGTACCGGCGGATGACCTTGGCGAGGGCCGGCTGATCCGCTTTGTAGAGGCGGAGGGAGAGGGCGCCCTTCACGGATTCGAATCCATGCCAATCTCGCGGGCGTGGGTTGTGGAAGATCAGCCAGTGGCACCTGAGTAAGGCATTCTCGTCGGTAGACCGGGAGAGGTCCCGTGCACTGAGAGCCTGCAGCAGCTTGGTCCACGTCTCGTTGACCAACTCGGCGAGACCATGCTCCGGAACGTCGAGCTTCGCAGCCAGGTAGAGCAGCAAGTTCTTGGTCTTCTCCAGGTCTGTCAGCGGGCGGCCTCGGTCATTCTGCGTCTCGAATATGACCCCGACTTCGCTGGAGTCGTCGACCTCGTAGACCGTGAGCCTCAGTTGCTTGACTACCTTTTCGCGCAGCCTGTTCAGCCAGGCGAGGTACTCCTCGGCGTCGAGCGAACCTGCACGGACGGCAAGGTAGTCATCGAAGAGCTGTCGTGCCGCCAGCAGCCTGCGATGACTGACGATGCTCGGGGCATCTGGCCCCGGTTCGTCGGCGAGAATGTTGCGTTCCCAGAAGGACCGGCTGTCGTGGTTGAGGTGCAGTTTCAGTAGCGGCTGATCCGTAGGCGTGACGGAGGCGACAAACGTGGTCCGCAGGCCGTTGGCGAGTGTCTCTTGGCCGGCCTTGCTCAGGCCGCGTGCGATCGCGGCGAGCAGGATCACGATCGTGGTCAAGCGCTGCTGGCCGTCGACCACGTCGGCGCGCCGGAAGAGCGTTCCGGACGCATCCTCGATCTCTGCGCCGTCACCCTGTGTCGGATGGAGGATGAGCGTGCCGGTGTAGTGCGCCTTGCCCTCGCTCAGAAGATCGAGGTCTTCGAGGAAGTCTTCGATCTGCTTCTTCTCCCAGGCGTAACCGCGCTGGTAGTCAGGGATCGAGAGCACGAACTCCCGGAATACCTCTTGGACTGTCCGAACGGTGTTTGCCGGCACCCCTACTCCTCCGTTGTCCGTCCGTGAGCCAACGCACCGCCCGGGGTGGCAAACGATACCGAGCCAGGCGATCGGCAGATCTCGATCGGCTGTCCAGAATGGCGAATCTGCGTCATGGCCTGGCCCGCCAGGGAGCACGGGCCAGGACGATGCCTTCGACAGAGACAGCGCCGCCGTCCTCGATGAGGCAGGCGGCGACGGCATTGAGCTGGCTGCCCGTCGTGCACACGTCGTCGTAGACGACGATGCGGCGGCCCTCAACTCGCGATGGATCGGGGATCACCAATGAAGCGCGCAGTTCGGCGGCGGCGGTCCGCTTCGCCGACGCGACGTTGCGGGCGGACTTCTTGGTCACAGCCGTCTTGATGATGGCCGGTGGATCGGCGGTGTCGAACGGCCACTCGCTGAGGACATCCTCCGTCGCGGCCGTGTCGATGACGCGCTCGGTGTGGCCAAGCCGGACGTCGCCCCCGGCCGCGAAGGTTGGGTTTGCGACGATCAGGTCGGGCGGGTCATCGCGCTTGTTGCGGTTGAGCCAGGCGAGCAGCAGCCGACCGAAGATCAGCGACCAGCCCCACATCCCGTCGTACTTGTAGCGGATGATCTTGTTGCGGAGCGACCCCGAGCTGTAGGCGATCGCCCGGATCCGGGTGATGCTCCGGGTCGGATCGGCGCACAGCCAGTTGGGGCAGTCACCGCCATCGAGCATCTGGCTGCAAATCGGACAGGCGTCGGCAGTGATGGTCTCGAACGCTCTGCTGGCACAAGCGAGGCACAGCGCGGGTGGTCCTGTCCGCAGGTATGTGCATTTCGGGCACTGCGGGAATCCGAGCGGTGGTCCAGACGGTGGCTCGTTCGGCGACGCCATCGACAGTCACAGAGACGCGAACGTCAGTTGCTGACGCTGCTCGCCGGCCTGCCGCACCCGCTCGGGGGCGGCTAGGTGCCGGATGACCTCATCCACGTCCGCGACCTCGATGGCACCGCGCTTGGCGACGTAATCCTTGGCCCACTGCTGGTCCGTCACCAGCGACTTCACCAGAAAGACCTTCTTGCCGTGCTCCAGCGCCAACCGGGCCTGCATTTTGGCGCCGGATGTGCGGCTCGCCTCGATGACGACGGTTCCCTGGCTGAGCCCCGACGTCACGACGTTGCGGCGCGGGAACGTGTCCTTGCCGGGTGAGCGGGTCGGCCAGAACTGCGAAACCAGCGCACCGTGCCCCGTGATTTCCTCGGCCAAGCCGCGGTTCTCGGAGGGGTAGCACTTCGTGATCCCGGTCCCGAAGACGGCGATGGTCCGGCCCCCGGCGTCGAGGGCGGCCCGGTGGGCGGATGCGTCAATGCCCCGGGCCAGTCCCGAGATCACGGTTACACCCCTTTCAACGAGCATCTGCGACATCCGTTGCGCTCGCCGCAGCCCTGCCTCGGACGCATCCCGGGTGCCCACAACGGCCACAGACCGGACGTCCTCATCGCGCAGCTCGCCGCGGACGAAGAGGAACGGCGGCAGGTTGGGCACCAGCCGCAGGTTGGCCGGATACTCGGGGTCGAGCACTGTGACCAGCGCTGCCCCGACGGTCTCGGCCGCCGCGACCTCGGCATCGACTCGGGCGAGTAGCTCGTCTGGCGTGCGGATCCCGGCCTTGAGCACGGGGCGCGAGCGCTCGGCAGCGGCGCTCTTCTCCTGGATCGATCCGGTCCAGAGGGCATCGAGGCCCTCTGGGAACTGCGCCTCGCGGGCGATCAAGCTCCAGTCGACGCTCTCCTGGTCGATCCTGATCGCGCAGAGCGCGAGCAGGCGGCGTTGATCGTTCGTGATGGCCATCCCATGCTACTCCTGACTCGAACATATGTTCGCATGGACGTGTGACAAGTATGCGGCGCCAGTCTGGCACGGGTCAAGCACCCAGGGCCGGGACGGCTGTCGCGAGCTGGGCTGTCCCAACCCGCGCCGGCATCGCCCCGTTCGACCCGAGCCGCTCAGCGGGACTAGTAGCGGGGGCTTCGCTCCGCCAGTCGCAGCCATGACTTACCAACTCACCGACATCACCGAGCTGATCCACTACCACCTCGTCCTCTCAGCTTCGGACGACGAGACAGCCGACAACAATCTCCGTCGGCTCGTCGGGCCTGACTGAAGCTCTTGAGGTGCTCGCCAACGGAGGTGCTGCTGCCCTTGTTGTGGCCAAACTCGACCGACTGGCTCGCAGCGTTCACGACTTTGCAGGCTTGGTTCGAGTTGCGGAACGGGAGGGTTGGGGGATCGTTGCCCTGGACCTCGGCGTCGACATGACAACACCCACAGGGGGCCTCCTGGCCAATGTGACGGCATCCGTGGCCGAGTGGGAGCGCAGGATCATCAGCCTGCGGACATCGGAGGCTCTGGCTCAGCGGAAGGCGGCGGGTGTCCGACTGGGAAGGCCCCGGAGTTTGGACCCAGTGATTGCGGGGCGCATTCGGTCTCGGCGGGTCAAGGGTGCCACCTTGCAGGCCATCGCTGACGAACTGAACTCCGATGCCATCGAAACGCCAACAGGACGGGCGTGGTCACCCGCTCTAGTGCGCAAGGTGACCCTTCAGGAGCCGAGGGAAAAGGTAGGGGGACGGGCAAAGTAGCAGCACGCCGGAGATGACGGGTGGGAGCGGTCAGTGTACAAGTCAGTAGCTCCAGCCCTGTTCGAGGACGAATCCAATGAGGTTGATACAACCGACTCCAAGATCGTCGCAAACGTCCGGGATTCGAGGCTTGTTGAGACTTCCACTTCGGCTTTCCTCCGTTACGACCGCCGCATCCCGAGCAGTAGCTAGTCCGATCACAAACGGATCTGCTGCGTTTCGACCCCCTCCCACTCCCATGAGCTTCTCGTGTTTCGCAAGAACGATTCGAGTGGCCGATTGAACATCCTCATCGAGCGGGACGAACAGATTCCTTTGCGACTTCGCCCACGTGCAGACTTCGTCGTCTCGGCGTGAAAGTTCGTTGCGTACTTCATCAACAGCCATGATGGCACCCTCATCAATCATGGCCTCAATGCTTCGCCACAGGGTGGGGAACACCTCGGGTGGAAGCAAGTCTCGTCGCCCATTGAGCAGTGAACTTGTGTCGAACGAGTACAGGGTAGCCATGGCTAGCTAGCAGCCGGAATACTGGCCGCCTCCGCCAATCTCGGGATCTGGCCAACCTTCACATTCAAGAAAGATGCTGCTGTATAGCTATCGATGACCCTCCTCTTGTAGGCGTCAGAGACACGACGAACATAGGCTTTACCCAGATCCCGAGCGGCGCTGCGGTACCAGTTTCCTCCGCTCAGTCGTTGCAGCCCTTCTTGCTCGTAAGCTTCTAGGAACTCACTCCGTTTGATCTGGTAAAAGTCGATGGTGCTCTGACCCAGTTCAACAAGTCGCCGAAGGAACGCCTCGGCGCTAACGCCGAAAGGTGCTGCGGCGGCGCTGAGTGCGGGATAGTCCCAACTCTCGGGTGCGTCACGTCGCTGAACAACCTGAGAACTCTGGAGAACTCGGTCCCGTGGCATCAGGGTTGCCGCAGCAATCGCATTGCAACGAGCCTCAAGCCGCCGATTCCCCGTCAACGATCTTGAGTCAGTAGTGATGTCGCATAGTCCGGCTGTGTGCAGGAGGAGATGTGCATACTCATGAAGAAGGGAAAAGAGTCTTCCCCGAACTGCATCACTGCCATTGGCGACAATCACAGGCATGGTGTCGAAGTACAGCGAGAAAGCACGCATCTCA
>PLSY01000238.1 GCA_003164275.1 Acidimicrobiaceae bacterium
GACGTTGGGGATCACGTGGTAGTACAGGCTCACGGCGGAGAGGCCGAAGGCGCCGTAGAGGTTGATGCCTTGGAAGGTGTAGCTCCGGGCCTGCACCCTGCCGGTCGTGGCGAGGAAGTAGGCCAGGAGCACAGCTACCGCTCCGGTCCAGCCGAGTACGTTCACGAGGATGTTCACTTGGTTGCCTTCTTGGTCTTGGTCGGACGGTTCTGGTTCTTCGCCACAGTGCAGTGGACGACGGTCCCGTCCTTGATGCGGGTGAGTAGTCGGACCCCTGCACGCTTCGAGGCTCGACCCACTCGGGTCTGCACTCGCTTGGCCTCCGCCAGGTCAGCCACCTCGATGTCGAAGTGTCCGAAGGCGATCGTCTTGCTGGCCCACTCGTCGCCCTCGGCCTGCTCTGCGAGCCGGGGGTTGAGGATGCGGGGCGGTGGCGGGGGAGGCGGTGCCTCGATGTCCTTGCCACGGTGGCACTTGCAGGCGCAGTACCAGACGGGCTGATCCTTGTTGCCGGGATTGTTGTATGCCCCTCGGCAGTGGTTGTGATGGTCGCTTCCGCACCATCCTGAGTTGAACTTCCGTAGTGGTCTCATGGCTCCATCATATCAGACGGCGGTTTCGGGTCAGGGCCATCCTACGCCTAGCGGGCCGAGAACGCAACCCCTTGACCTGGGAAGAAGAAACTACTTGACACGGGTCTGGCCCATGCTGTATCTTCATACCTTACGTTACTAACAGTGGGGTTTTACTACTACAGCTTCTAACTACTTCTAGAGGGGCTTGACGTAACGCCGTAGGCGTTCTCTCTTTACTAACAGCTACCGATGTTACACTACTTGTGGGGTCATGAGCTTCCGCTCTGGCAGACTTTCGTTCAGCCCTCAGATCTGCTATGCTTGATGGGTGCCCTCAGGATCTCTGCCACCGATGCCTAGACCTCCCCGGAAGGAATGGTGGCAGAAGAATGAGACCAGTGTGGATGACAAGGAAGTCACCGACATCTGCTTCCACTGCGGTCACTGTCGAGATCTGCACACCACAGCCGAGTGTCATGCAGCTTCTACTTGGAACGTCCCCGAGAGTCGTGAGCGCCCTTGCCAGAATCCTGGCGACTACTGGGTGAAGGCTCAGATCAAGGGCATCGACATCTCGAAGACCTAGAGCTTCTTCAGAGTCTCTTCCATCCGTTGAACCACGAGAGCATCCCACACCTTGACGATCTCTTCACGAACGACTTCCTCAGTCCAGTCATCGATCGCACACGACCATCGAGTCATCAGTCGCTCTTCGTCGGTGTCGAGGATGAGCCAGATCCCTAGCCGCTGTTCCTGCTCGACCGNNCCCAGCTTCAGTCAGGACCAGAGCGGTCTCCGTGAACGGTGCGACAGAGAAGGTGCACTCGTCCAGATTGGTCACATGAGGTGCCAGCGCACTAGCGACGATCTTCTCGACTGTCTCCGTCAGGTTGCGGATCACGGGAGGATCAGTCCTCCGCTACTCGTAGCCTGAGCCTCGATCGCAGACACGTCACTCGACAGCTTCTCGCTGCGAGCCTGGCGCAACTGCTCTAGGGCTTGGAAGACCATGGTGTCGATCTTGTCGGAGTCGATGTTGTGGGCGCCACCGATGATGCCACCGGCCATGAGTACGTCACCGAGCACAGGGCTTGGCATCACCAGGGTCAGGAAGTGGAACAGTTGGTTGTTCGGTCCCATCCCTGAGCCGATGTCCCACGAGACCTTCTCGCCGTCGTCGGAGTGGTGGTCGAGGGCCTCAGCTACGAAGTCCTTGAGTGTGTCTGTCATGCTGCGTAGTGCCATCAGGTTGCCTTTCCTATGCGCAGGAGGTCCCTGCGGTCTGCTGCTGATATGAACTCCATCTCGGCTGCTTCGTCATCTCCGAGGAGCTTGTCGGACCAGTCGTTGCGACGGAGGTTGAGGTTGTACAGTCCCTCTTCGATCGTATCACGTGCGACGAGGCTGTCCATCCACACGGACTCCTTGGTGGAGTCGATGCGGTGGATACGGTCTGCACGCTGAACGAGGAGACTATGGAGGGGCGGGCGCTCGTAGTGGAGTAGGTAGGCAGCCTCGGGGAGGTTGATGCCCTTGGCGCCCGCATCGCTCGTGAAGAAGATCTGCGTCTCACCGCTCCTGAAGGCTCTCTGAGCCGCTGAACGGGCCGGGAGGCTCAAACCCCCATGGTTGACCGAATAAGACCACCCAGTGCCCTCTGCGGCGGCTGTGAGGAGAGGTAGGACGGTGCTGGCGAAGTAGGTGAACACGACGGCCTGCTCACCCTGCTCGTCTACCACGGTACGAAGCCACTCGACCATGCGATCCGTCTTGGCCGAACCCATGGCTGCGAGGCCGTCCGGGGACACGTAGTCCACGATAGCTCGGGCGATCTCGCCCTCCGCTAGGGTGAGACTCATGGGGTGGGCAGCGATCTGTCGGAGGACCGTGACGTACTTGCGCTGCTCGAACTCGGGCACCGACTCCCCGATGGCTCGCACGGTGTCGTAGAACTGCTGGTGTGCCTTCCCGAGCCGGACGAAGGTCGGCGGCATCTCTCGACGCTTCGGGAAGAAGTTCACCACGTCGGGGTCGGTCTTGCGCTTGCGGAGGAGGATGTCGTTGAACCGCTCGTTGAACGGCTCGACTCCCTTGGCGCAGTTGGCCGGGGTGAGGTTCTTGTAGCGCATCGGCTTGCGGAAGATGTCCCACTGCGCCACGTAGTCATGCTCGAAGTCAGAGACGGTCGGCATGGTGTCCGGCGTGAGGATACGTCCGAGGTCGTAGAGGCTCGACGGGTCCCTCTCCATCGGGGTCGCCGTCATGGCGAGCACCTTGCACTCGGCCTCCGCCATCATCGTCTCGATGAAGAGCTTCATGGCCTTGTGGTTACCGCTGGTGCGGTTGGCGATACGGGTGGTCTCATCGATGATGATGAGCGTCTTCTGCCCGGCTAGGACATCGAGTAGAGGGCCAGGTGTCGGTACCGAGCGGCTGTTCTTCTTGGCCGGGAAGACGGCGGCATCACGCTTCACCACATCAAACGTCGTCAAGATCATCGTGGGCAGATTGGTGCGCATCTTGGCCCGTTTCTTCGGAGTACCATGATAAACTTGATAGTCAATCGACGTAAACTTCTCAATAGAAGCGGGCCACTCGTCTTGGACCATCTTGTTTGCTTCACATACCAAGACCACCTTATTGATTATCCCCGCCTCCAACTGCAAACAAGCAAGAGCAAGTGCTCCAATACTTTTCCCACAGCCGGTGTCCCACGCAAGCAAAGTAACACTCTTCTGGTAAGCCTCGGCAATATGAGTAGCCTGGAAAGGGAACATCTGGTTCTCGTCTCGCCACAGACTCATGATGCTCTTGCTCTCTCACGAGCACATGTCCTACACTGACGCTTACCATCCTTGGTGATATAGGTATTATTATCATCATATGGGTGGAGTTGAGGGCAGTGTGTCTTAGCTCGATGGAAGGTACCCATCCGATACCGGGCCTCTTCGGTGTGGGTTATGCCCAGGTGACTCGTATTGCCTTGAGCGGCCACGCTCATACGTTGACGAGATGCTTCAGTGAATACTCGTCCTTTGAGCGCTCTGCTGAGTTTGGCATTACGCTCGGGAGTGGGTTCGGGGTAAGCACCCGGACGATGAGAGTTGAGATTCTCACCGTGATTGAGATCAAGAAAGTAGTAGTACCATCTTAGTTCGGCCTCATGAGCATCCTCTCTTCTGACCGTTTCGAGCACTGAGACAGTAAAAGCCTTGAGACCCAACTCTCGGATCTTGTCTCGCAAGCGCACACATCCACTACTAGCAGCACTATGTTGACGGAGACGTTGCTTGTACCCCACTGTAGTGCAACCGACATACCAGTACCCCGGAGTGGTGATGAGGTAGATCTCAGCCTGTCTCTCCGCTGCGGTCAGTCCCATTAGGGCTACTATGATACCATACTTAGGCCGAACTTACCAGACTACACCCTAGGTCTCGTCTTCGTCAACCTGGTCTCGATGTCGAGCGCCGAAGACCACGTGATCGGCG
>PLSY01000358.1 GCA_003164275.1 Acidimicrobiaceae bacterium
GATTCATGAAAGCCCGACCACTCCTCATGTCCAAGCGTTACAACGGAATGACTTCCCGAATCTCGGGAGCAATGACACGAAACTTGTGAAGAGGAAGCGAGAGGAAGGACGAAATGACGCTAACGACCATCAGTATCCATTCGATTGATGAGCACTTTGAACCGGACAGCGAAGATGCTCCATCCGATGAAGAGGGCGACCGACCAAAACCCTGCCGTCTCGACACCCATCGATGTGGCTCAGCCAGCACGCTTCCTAATGGTGTGTGGTTCGGACCCAAAGGATCCGAAGCCACGGAAAAGGAATTGGTCGCCTTCCTCGGTTCACACAACGGAGTGGCGGTGCTTCAATGGCCGCGAGATACCCATCGATCCAACAGGTTTTTCGCCCTTGGCATTCCGTGTCTCTGGATCGTCCAAGACACAGACGACGTTCCCCCAATCCGGGACAAGTACGAGGAGTGGCTTCCCCGAACGACCAGTGACCTCCAAATCCATGAATCGCTTAGGCGACTGTGCGACTGGGCGGCGGCAGAACGATCGGCGGTTCTGCCAAGACTCGAACAGAACGGCTGGCTTCACCTCGGAGACCATGGCATCCAGCTCACACCACCTGAGTCCCGTCTGGCTGCCCCGCTTGTCGCCCGCTTCGGGGAGCCGGTCGACGACGAGTTCCTCACTCGCAGGTCGCTACGGTCCACTGCCCTACCAAAGAACTCCTTGGCTGGCGAACTGGATCATCTCGACAGAGACGTCAACACACTCGGCCTCGAGGTTGTCCGAGCCACCGAGTACAGGCATCTGATCCGGCGGTGCCGGTGATGAGCGTGTACGGCTCTTCGGCGTCCTACTGGCGACAGATCGACCGCCGGATGGGAATTGCCGAATCGGCACTCTGGTCGGGCGAGGCCTTGTCAGGCTGGCGCACGCCCGATACCGGCGCGATGGATCGGGGCACGGATCCGCTGTCGCGACGTTTCTTGCCTGACACCGCTGAGACCGTCGCTGGTGACAGCCTTTCGATCGGCGGGGTCGAGGTGGCGACGGTAGCCGAGGCAATCGGCACTCCAGTTTTCATCTACGACGAGGCACATCTGCGGACACGGTGCCGAGAGGCCCGTCAAGCGTTCGGTGATGGCGTCTCTTTTGCGTCCAAAGCATTTCTCTGTCGGGCGATGGCGAGGATCGCCCATGAGGAGGGGATGATGCTCGACGTGGCCTCGGGTGGCGAGCTCTCCGTAGCGCTCCACGCTGGCGTTCCCGCCAAGCGCCTTGTCCTGCACGGCAGCAACAAGTCGATGGAGGAGCTGGCACTAGCGCTCGATGTCGGCATCGGCCGGATCGTGGTTGACTCATTTGACGAGATCGACCGGCTCTATCGGTTGCTTGAAGTCGTGGTACCTGGCACCAGGCCACAAGTGCTCGTTCGGATCAACCCAGGAATCACGGTTAACACTCACGCATCGATCGCCACCGGCTGTGAGGATTCGAAGTTCGGGTTCTCCCTCGCATCGGGCGCGGCCGCGGGGGCAGTCGAGCTGCTCTCCTCCTGTCACAGCCCGGTCGACGTGGTGGGTCTGCACACCCACATCGGCAGCCAAATCGTTGATCTGTCTGCGTTCGGTCGGACAGTCGAGTCGCTGGCTCCGCTAATGGCGGCCAAGCGGCTCACCGAGTTGTGCGTCGGAGGTGGCCTGGGTGTCGCCTATGCATGGGACCAAAAGAGGCCGCCATCCCTCTCCGAGTGGGCCGCCGCAGTGCGCGACGCCTGCTGTAGGGCGGGGATCCCCGATGGGGTACGGATCACGGCGGAGCCGGGGCGCTCCATCGCGGCAACCGCTGCGATCACCTGTTACCGGATCGGTTCCATCAAGACTGTCCCCATTCCGTCAACGGACGGCATCCGGACGTACGTGAGCGTCGACGGGGGGATGAGTGACAATCTCCGTCCGGCCCTCTACGACAGCCGCTACGAAGCGTTCCTGCCGCGAGCAGTCACAGCCGTCCGACCGCTCGACGTGACGGTGGTAGGCAAGCATTGCGAATCAGGAGACATCCTGGTCAAACAGGGCCATCTCCCCAGGGATGTGGCAGTAGGGGACCTCTTGGCGACCCCGGTGACGGGAGCGTACGGCTACGCCATGGCTTCCAACTACAACAAGCTCCTCCGTCCACCGATCGTCTTCGTCAGGGACGGCACGTATCGAACGGTGACGCGACGCGAAACGATCGAGGATTTGTTGGGTCTGGACGTCGATGAGCCTCCCGCCATGCCAGCGGGCACCGTGAGCGAAGCCTGCTGATAGCACTCTCGCGAATCTGGAGGAAGGACCACCGCTGTCACTGGGCAACATCAGCCCAATTTGGCACCTCATGCCGCATCGTTCCTCGGGTCGGGCGTCAACGTCCTACTGGCACACGGCGTATCACAGCGCGCTGTGCGCACACTCTCCGTCGTGGGCGAGGTCGATATCTTCGAGCACCGTCCCGCTGCCCCCGGTATCGACTTCGCCCGCCGGCAACTCCCACGCGACTCCATCGCCCTCACCTGATAACGACTAGATAACAGTGTAATATCTCCGTGCGTCGGCGATAGTGAGCACACAAGGAAAAGAGGGCCGGGTGGCGTGGGACTTCGAGACAGATCCAGAGTTCGAGCAAGAGCTGGAGTGGATGCGGTCGTTCATCGACCGGGAGTTAATCCCCCTCGAGCCCATCCTGCCCGAGCTGCCGCCCGACGAGTGGAGCGTGGTCAAGGCCCACCTCCAGGGCTTGGTGAAGGAACGGGGGCTGTGGGGCGCCTTCCTCGACCAGCGTCTCGGTGGCCCTGGTTTGGGCCAGCTCAAGTTGGCACTCATGTCCGAGCTCATCGGGCGGTGCATGTTCTCCATGTCCATCTTCGGCGTCCAGGCGCCCGACAGTGGAAATATGGAGTTGCTGGCCCACGGCGCGACAGATGCCCAGAAGGAGCGCTGGCTATGGCCGAACCTCCGGGGAGACATCTCGAGCGCGTTCGCCCTCACCGAGCCGTTCAATGCCGGTGCCGACCCCACGGTGATCAGCACCACGGCGGTGGCGGACGGTGACGAGTGGGTGATCAACGGTCATAAGTGGTTCATCACCAACGCCTCGGTGGCCGATGTGGTCCTTGTGTTCGCCGAGACGAACCCCGAGAGCCGGCCCCATAAGCACGCCTCCGTATTCGTGGTGCCCAAGGGGACAGAGGGCATGGTGATCGTCCGGGATATCGGGACGATGGCGCATCCGGTCGCCGAGTTCGGCCGGACCGGAAACCACGCGGAGATCATCTTTCGCGACTGTCGTGTGCCGGCCGACCACCTGATCGGTGCTCCGGGAGACGGCTTCGTCCTTGCCCAGCAGAGGCTCGGAGGTGGCCGGATCCACCACGCCATGCGTTGGTTGGGCCAAGCCCAGCGCTCGTTGGACATCATGTGCGAACGCGCCGTGTCGAGGGAGTCGCACGGGAAGGTGCTCGGGCAACACCAGATGATCCAGGACTACATCGCCCTCTCCTACACGGAGATCCAAGCGGCACGGCTGCTCACCTTCCAGACGGCGTGGAAGATGGACAAGCTCGGCGCCATGCAGGTCCGTGCCGAGCTTGGGATGGTCAAGGCACATGTGTCGAAGGTGGTCCTCGCCGTGCTCGATCGGACCATCCAGGTCTGTGGCGCGTTGGGGTATTCGAGCGACCTTCCAGTCGAAGAGTGGTACCGCACCACCCGCTTCGGCTCCATTGGGGACGGCCCCGACGAGCTACACAAATCGGTGTTGGCTCGCAAAGTGATGAAGGGGTATGCGCCGGTGGATGGTTGGCCGACAGAGCACAAGCCAAGCAGAGTCCCGGCCGCCAAAGAGAAGTGGGCCGAGCTCCGAGCAGCAGCAGGCATGGCATGAGCGAGAACACCTACCTGGCTATGGAGATGGCTGGCCCTGGGGCGCCTCCGGCTCCGGCCGAGCGGAGAGTGCCGGACCCTGGGCCAGGGCAGGCGGTGGTCCGGGTCCACGCGTCGAGCATGAACTTCCACGACGTCGTGAACCTGATGGGCCTTCTGGACGGTCCGTGGCCACGCGTCCCGATGTCGGATGGCGCCGGGGAGGTGGTCTCGGTCGGCGAAGGCGTGGTCAGCGTGGTCGTCGGCGATCGTGTAATCGGTGCATTTCACCCCGGCTGGCTTGACGGCCCTCCCACTCCGGCCAACAAGCGGGAGATGCCCGGCGATTCACGAGACGGATGGCTGCAGCAGTATCAACTCTTTGCCGCCAACGCACTCATTCGTGTGCCCGACTACCTGAGCGACTACGAGGCCGCCACCCTGCCGTGCGCGGGCACCACTGCATGGAGCGCACTGGAGCTCGGTCCGGTCGGAGTCGGTGACGTAGTTGTCACGCAGGGCACCGGCGGGGTCTCGCTCTATGCACTCCAACTGGCCAAGGCCAGGGGGGCAACGGTGATATTGACCTCCTCGTCGGACGAGAAACTAGAAGTCGGAAGGTCTCTCGGCGCCGATTTCGGCATCAACTACTGCTCGACACCCGACTGGCAGGCAACGGTGCGGGAGATAACCAACGGGCGCGGTGCCGACTTGGTGGTCGATCTGGGTGGTCAGGACACCCTCGACCGGTCGGTGAAGGCAACCCGCATGGACGGTGCAGTCGCCATCGTCGGCGTGCTCAGTGGCTTCGGCATGGCCTCCATCTCGGTCTCCGACGCCATGATGAACAATATCCATCTCTCTGGCGTCACTGTCGGGAGCGTGAAGGATCATGCCGACCTCTGCGCGGCCATGGAACGGGGGGGCATCCACCCTCACATCAGCCACCGATTGGGCTGGGATGCCATGGAAGAGGCGACGACGATCATGCAAGCCGCACAGCACATCGGCAAGATCGTCATCGATGTTCCATGAGCGCGAACGACGCCGCCTTCTTGGACCTCACCGGCAGAGTGTTCAGCGACAAGCTCATCCGAGGGAAGCCGAACAATTCAGCCGGTTGCCTGTTGGACGAGGCCGTGCCGCCGGGCAGCCCAGTGATCAACATCAGTTCCAAGGCGTCCGTCCGGCCTACCCCATGGACCGTGGTCTACGCGGCAGCCAAAGCCGGGCAGAATGCGCTGACCAAAGCCGCAGCAGCCGAGTTCGGACCGAAAGGGGTCCGTGTGAACGCCATGGTGTGCGGCATGCTCCGAACGGACAGCCTGCGACAGGCCCTGACCACCACGGAGGCGGAACGACGTATCGCCTCGCAGCTCAGCCTCGGTCGCATCGCCGGACCCGAGGAGATCGTGGAAACCGCACTGTATTTGGACGGTGATGCCTCGTCCTATCTGACAGGAGAACTGATCATGCTCGACCGAGGAGGAAGCTGATGGCCCGACCGATGACAATCACCCTGGAGGGTCGGAGCGCGCTCGTCACGGGCGGGGGCACCGGGATCGGGAAGGCCTGCGCCGGGGCTCTGGCTCGGTTGGGGGCCGATGTCACCATCGCCGGACCCGATACGGCCGTGCTCAAGCGAGCAGTCGACGAGCTGTCCACCGACGGCGTCGTCCACTACATCCAGGCCGACGTGACCGAAGAAGATCAGGTGGAAGCAGCCGTCGATGCAGCTGCGCGAGGCGGGAAGCTGGACATCGCCCTCGCCAATGCCGGCACCGGCTTTCCCGGCTCGCTCCTCCATCTCTCCAAAGAACATTGGATGGTGCCTATCGGGGTCAATCTGCTGGGATCCGCTTTCACCATCAAGCACGCGGCCAGGAAGATGTTGGACGAAGGGGGCTCGATCATCACTGTCTCCTCCGGCGCGAGTTCCAGATTGACGAAGTTCATGGCGAGCTACTCGGTGAGCAAGGCCGCCCTCGATGAACTCACCAGAGCTGCGGCTCAGGAACTGGGGCCCTTTGGTATCCGCGTCAATGCCGTCCGCCCGGGGTGGATCCAGACCGAGTCTTTGACCGCGGCCGCCACCGGATCCAATGCGGCCAATGCCCTCGCCCAGACGCCACTCGGCCGACTCGGCGAGGTCGACGACGTCGTCCGGGCGGTCATCTATCTGGCGTCGGATCAGTCAGAATGGGTGACCGGCCAACTGCTCAATGTCTGTGGTGGGTTCAACCTGATCCCACCCAGCATGAACTTGGAGGAGACGGCCCGGGCACTGTTCCCCGAGCAGATGATCGAGGATTTCGGCGAGCCCTCCCCTCAGGACGTGTGATCCGATGACCCACCATGGATGCACTGAACCGGGGGGCAGCTGAGCGGTGCCAAAGCCCGACGGTCTTCAGCTCGGAGCCGACGCCATCGTAGAAGTGGCGACGGAGATCCTCCTCGAGGAGGGACTCGACGCGGTCAGCATGAGGAGTGTGTCGGCGCGCCTCGGCGTGTCCCCGGTCCCCCTCTATAGCCGCATCGGCAACAAGGACGACCTCCTGGACGCGATGAGCGACCACCTGCTGGCCAACCTGGCGCCGGCTGTCCAACTGGACGAGCACTGGCCCGACTACGCCACCCGGTGGTCCGTCGAGATCCGGCGCCGCCTCCTGGTCGCCACCGACAGCCGATTGATCCTGCGGGAACGGCGCCATCACTACGTGGAGGCGAGCCGCCCATTGATCAACCTGATGAGAGCGGACGGGCTGAGCTCCGACCTGGCCGTGCAGGGCTGTCGACAGCTCATCTGGGCCATCGTGGGGTTCGTGGCTCTGGAGGGCCACCAGACCAGGGCATCAGGCGCCCGAAGCCAGCGCCGACGGCCCGGTGCAGATCCCTCGGGGGTGACCCCCGAGGAGGTCGAGGAGCTGTTCAGTCTGCAGATCCGGTATCTGATCGAGGGCATCGGTCGAGGGTCGAACGCCGAGACTGCTCCTTCAGAGACCACCACGTCAGGCGGCGTCACCCCACCCGACACCGGAGAGGCATCGAAAGGCTGAACATGGACAGTTCGACCAAACCACTCCGGATCGAGACACCCGACGAGGCACTGCAGGATCTACGGGACCGGCTGCGGACTACCCGTTGGCCGGACGCCGAGACCGTGGAGGACATTGTGCCGCTCTCGAGCAACCGGGGCTCTTTGTCAATGAACTCCGCTCCTTGTTTCGTCTCGTCAGGCAGCACAGTGCGAGCGAAGTCCGTCGGGTGGTCGAAGCTCAATAAGGCGAACTGTCGCACCCGCCGATACGCCGAGGCGATGGGAGGCCGCCGTGCCCTCTGACGTCACCGGCGTCTACTGGCACCCCCGGCAGCATCCGGTCGCACAGTCCACGCTCCCACTGGCCGGCGTACGGGTCCTCGACCGCACCGACGGGTGGGGCGAGCTGTCCACCCGGCTGCTCGGGGATCTCGGGGCCGATGTCATCCGAGTGGAGCCCATCGGCGGATCGGGCTCACGGTCCGCGGCTCCAGTCCGAAACGGCCTCTCACTCGGATGGGTCTTCCGGAACAGCGGGAAGCGCATCCTGGAGTTGGACGCCATGGGCAAAGAGGGGCGTTCTGCGGTTGACCGTCTTCTCATCGACGCCGACATCCTGGTCACGCCTGAGCCCGTCGACGATGACCTGCTCGAACTCTTTCCCCGTCTGGTCGTGCTGGTGATCACCCCTTACGGACTGTCCGGTCCGTATGCAACTCGGTGCGCCACGGACGCTGTCATCGCCGCCACCGCCGGCCAGGCGTTCAAGGCGGGTGCCTCGGACCGCGAGCCGTTGCCTCCGCCGGGGAGATTCTGCGACCACGTCGCCTCAGCCACCGCTGCGTTCGCCGCCCTGTGCGGTCTCCGCCACCGCAATGCCCACGGGATCCGGAGCGTCCTCGACTTCTCCGTCAACGAGGCCGTGGCCCAGATGTCCGACTGGTCACTGCCCAACGGGATCGCCCGGTTGACGGCCGGGTACCCGGCGGAGGCACGACGTGGATCGGGGCCGGTCTATCCGGTGTTCCCCTGTAACGACGGCCATGTCCGCCTGGTGGTGCTCTCGCCGCGCCAATGGCACGCCATGCGGGAGTGGCTGGGCGAGCCCGAATACCTCCAGGACCCGGAGCTTGATGGGTTCATCGAACGACTCCAGCTGTCCGAGGCGGTGCTCAATCCGCTCTATCGCTCGTTCTTCGCCCACCGTGACATGGATGCCGTCTGCGTCGAAGCGCAACGCCGGGGCATCGTGTGCACTCCGGTCTACACGGCCGACGAGGTGCTGGCCTGCCACCACCTCCAGGTAAGGAACAGCTTTGTCGAGACCGAGGTGGCACCGGGGATCAGCGCCGAGCTCCATTCCGGCTTTTTCGAGATCCAAGGAGTGCGAGCCGGCCCACGACCGCCTGGCCAACCACCGACTTCCGGCGGGCCACGCGACTCGACAGAAACTACTCCCGGCACGACCGCCGCATCCGAAAGCGGTGCCGGGCCGGGCCCCGCAGCGCTTGCAGGACTGCGGGTCCTCGACTTCGGCCATGGGGCCGTCGGCGTCGAGATCGGTCGGGTGTTCGCCGAGCTCGGCGCAGAGGTGATCAAGGTCGAGTCGAGGGCCTACCCCGATTTCATCAGGCTCCAAACCGGTCGGGAGAACACCCCGTCGTTCACCTCGTCCAATCGTTCCAAGCGCAGCCTCGGCATCAACGCCAAGCTCGAGGGCGGTCTCGATCTCCTCCTCGAGCTGGTGCCTCAGTCCGACTTGGTCATCGAGAACAACGCCACCGGCGTCATGGACTCCCTCGGTCTCGGCTTCGAGCGCCTCAGTGGAGCCAATCCCGACATCGTCATGGTCTCCAGCCAACTCATGGGATCGCGTGGGCCGTGGGCGGCGTGGCGGGGCTACGGCCCGAGCACGCTCGGGCCATCAGGGATTCTCTCCCTCTGGGACTACGCCGACGCAGCTGACCCGACCGGTGGCGGGACCATCTTTCCCGACCAGTTCGCCGGCCGGCTGGGAGCCGTCGCCGCACTGGCTGCCATCCTCGGCAAGGAGGCGGGAACCACGTCGGGGGTCCATGTGGAGGTGGCCCAGATCGAATGCGCGATCGGAGCTATCGGGGATCTCCTTGCTGCCGAATCCGTAGAGGCGGGTTCCGTCCACCCGCTGGGAGGCGCCCATGAAACCGACGCCCCCTGGGGCGTCTACCCGGCCTCCGGTGATGACGAGTGGGTGGTCATCAACTGCAGGGACGAGCGTGACTGGTCCGGTCTGGTCAAAGTGTCGGGCGGGCTCCTCGATGCCTGCTCCCACGAGGCGGCACTCGGAGACAGCCGAGCCACGGTCGACCGCCAGCTGGCGACCTGGACCCGAACCCTCGACAAGTTCGAGGTGGCCCGTCGTTGCCAACATGAGGGCGTGCCTGCCGGACCGGTACTCTGCGCCGCTGAGCTGGCCACCGACCCCCATCTGGTGGCCCGGGGCTTCCCGGTGGAGATCGACCAACCCGACCTCGGCCCGATCACCCTCGAGGGACCCGCCTGGCACTCCCAGTCGATGCCCGCACCCATCTACCGACCGGCACCGACCATCGGCCAACACACCGTCGAGGTGGCTCGCGACCTGCTGGGGCTCGACGGGCCCACAATCGAAGCGCTGCTCGCAGCCGGGGTCCTCGAGTCATCTGACCTCTACGGAATCTCAACCAAAGGAGCGACATAATGGGCCGACTCGACGGAAAAGTAGCGGTGGTCACCGGCGCCGGACAGGGTATTGGGCTGGGCATTGCCCTGGCCCTGGCGTCGGAAGGGGCAAGCATCTCCATCCCGGAGATCAACGGGGAACGGGCACTGAGGGCGGGGGACGAGGTCAGGGGACGCGGTGTCGACGTGTGCACCGTCACCTGCGACGTCCGTGATCGGGATCAGGTCGATCGGGCCGTGGCCACGACCATCGATGAGCTCGGATCGATCGACATCCTGGTCAACAACGCCATCGCCACCGGCGGTGATCCCGCATTCGCGTCCACCGCCGGTATCCGGCCCTTTCTCGAGACGACCGAAGACCAGATGCGACTCCAGTGGGAATCGGGCACGCTCGGAACGTTCCATTTCATGCAGGCGGTCCATCCGCACATGGCCAATCGGAACGGCCGCATCGTCAACGTGGCCTCCCGGGCCGGCACTGACGGGATCGGTGGCTATACGGCCTATGCCGCCGCGAAGGAGGGGATTCGTGCCCTGAGTCGCGTCGCCTCCCGCGAGTGGGGCGCCGACGGCATCCGGGTCA
>PLSY01000297.1 GCA_003164275.1 Acidimicrobiaceae bacterium
GGGGTAATCGTCAACACCTCGTCCACCTCGGCCTTCGAGGGACAGGTGGGCCAGGTGGCCTTTGCCGCGGCAAAAGGTGGTGTTGCCGCCTTGACGCTTCCTGCGGCCCGTGATCTCGCCGTGGTGGGGATCCGGGTCGCCACCATCGTCCCCGGGTTGATGGATACGCCCGCTGCGCAGACGATGAGTGACGAGAACCGGGCGGCCGTGACCGAGGACATCGTCTTCCCGAAGCGGCTGGGCAATCCACCGGAGTACGCCGCGCTGGCCGCTCACATCATCGCCAATTCGTACATCAACGGCGCCGTCTTCCGGGTCGATGCAGCGTTGAGGACACCACCGAAGTGACCCGAGCCCGAGTGCATGACGGACGAGACAGAACCCAAGGAGTTCACTGTGGCTGAACGCATCTTCGTAGTCGGAGTCGGCATGACCAAATTTGAGCGCCCCGGCTCGCGGGAGTGGGACTATCCGGACATCGGTATGGAGGCCAGTCAGAAGGCCCTCGACGACGCGGGGATCCCCTACGACGCCGTCGAGAGCGCCTTTGTCGGCTACTGCTACGGAGACACGACCTGTGGGCAGAGGATGCTCTACGGCCTCGGGATGTCCGGCATACCCATCATCAACGTGAACAACGCCTGTGCCAGCGGATCGTCGGCGCTCTATCTGGCTAAGCGCACCATTGAGGGGGGTCTGGCCGACTGCGTGCTGGCGGCAGGTTTCGAGAAGATGGAGAAGGGCTCGCTCGGGGTCAAGTACACCGACCGGAAACCGCCGATGAGCCGGCACTTCGGTCGGATGAAGGCGCTGCGCGGCATTGGCCAGGCCCCACTTACGCCGCAGCTGTTCGGTAACGCCGGCACCCGCTATCTGGAGCGCTACAACGCACCTCCGGAGGTCTTCGCCATGATCGCAGAAAAGAACCACCGCCACTCGATGAACAACCCCAACTCACAGTTCCAGGACGAATACTCGCTCGAGGAGATACAGGCGTCGCCGGCGGTGTGGGGTCCGCTGACCAAACTGCAGTGCTGCCCGACGTCGGACGGCGGTGCCGCCGCGGTGCTGGCCAGTGAACGATTCGTCCGAGATCACGGATTGACGGCGCAGGCTGTGGAGATCGTGGGCATGGAACTGACGACCGATGACTCGAGCACGTTCGAAGGGGACGATGAGGACCTCATCGGTGTCTCGATGACCTCCCGGGCCGCAATGGCCGTCTATGAGCAGTCGGGTCGCGGGCCCGAGGACGTCGACGTGATCGAGTTGCACGACTGTTTCTCCACCAACGAACTGCTCTCGTATGAAGCACTCGGACTGTGCAAGGAGGGCTCTGCTGCGGACCTGGTCCTTGGCGGCGCGGTGACCTATGGAGGAAGCGTGGTGGTGAATCCCTCGGGTGGCCTCATCTCCAAGGGCCACCCCCTGGGTGCAACCGGTCTCGCCCAGTGTGCCGAACTGAACTGGCAGCTCCGCGGACAGGCNNGGGGCATGTGTCGTAACGATGTACACCGGACCCGCAGCGGCATGATCGGCATGCTCTGATGGTGGAGACACCGACAAAGCGACCGCTTGATGGAGTTCGGGTCATCGATCTGTCGAATTACGTCAGTGGGCCGTTCGCCGGGATGATGTTGGCCGATCTGGGTGCTGACGTAATCAAGGTGGAACAGCCACAAGGTGGTGATCCCACCCGCAGGATCGGCCGCCGGCTCGAGGGCGGAGTGGGCGGCCTCTTCTTCAACACGAACCGGAACAAGCGGAGCATTGCACTCGACCTCAAGTCCCCCGACGACGTGTCCGTGCTGCTCGATCTGGTCGACGAGAGTGACATATTCCTCGAGAATTGGCGTCCGGGCGTCGCCGATCGACTTGGCCTCGGCACCGGAGTGCTCCACGCCCGGAATCCTCGCCTCATCCATGTGGCGCTGAGCGGCTACGGACTGAGTGGTCCCTTGGCCGACCAGGGTGCGCTCGATCCGCTCTTGCAGGGAATCAGCGGCATCACCTGGTTCAACAAGCACAACGACATCCCCGAAGGGCTGCGTTTCTATGTCGCCGACAAGGTAGCTGCGGTCTATGCCGTCCAGTCCACGCTCGGCGCGCTGCTGCTCAGAGAGCACGGGCAACTCGATCAACGCATCGATCTCAACATGCTCGATGCGTTCTCCTACTTCAACTTTCCCGACCTGTTCATCAGCCGGACGATGGTGGGGGAGCCCGACGAAGGATTCGATCCCGAGGAGATCGCCGGCCCCAAGACGATGATCCGTTGCCGAGATGCCTTCATCGTGGTGGCTCCGAGCACGGGCGCTCACGTGCAGCGAGCCTGCACGGCGTCCGGGCATCCGGAATGGGTCGAGGAGCTGCGGCCGCTCCGGGACTTCCGCGACCTTGCCCCCGCGTTGATGGGACGACTGGAATCGGTGACCAAGGACATGTCGACCGAGGATGCGATCGCTATGTTCCAAGCCGCTGATGTCCCGGTGGGCCCGGTGCTCGATCTCGATACCCACCTGAGCCATCCCCAGGTGGTATCGAACGGCATCTACGCTGAGGCGGTCCACCCAGTAGTGGGCCACCACCGCTTTGCCCGCTACCCAGTACAGTTCGTGGCGGAAGACCCAGGCAGCCTCCCGTGTCCCGAGCTCGACGAACACCGTCTCGAGATCCTGGAATCGGCACGTGGGGCCGATCGGACAACATCGTGACCCCGTCGTCAGCGCAGAGAGGTCAGCGAACCGTGGAACTCGAACTGCTGCACGTCGATCGGGGCGACGACGAAATCGTCCGAGTGGCGATGGACAACCCCCCCCACAACCTGCAGAGCCTTGAGATGGTCGAGGAGTTCCGACTGCTGCTGGACCATCTTGACGAACAGACGGGCATCCGTGCCCTCATTCTGAGGAGCGCGATCCCCGAGAGGTTCATGCCTGGTGCAGACCTCAAGGTGTCGAACGACCTGTGGGACCAGTACTACCAGCGACAGACCAAGTTGCGGAGCATTCTCGACCGCTGGGAACATCTGCCCTTCCCGACCATCGCCGAGATTGGCGGACACGCGCTCGGGGGAGGGGCGGAAATTGCCGTGGTGTGCGATTTCCGGGTGATGGCCGAGGGGAAGTGGCGCATTGGCTTCCCGGAGATCCTTCGCGGGCTCATCCCTGCCGCCGGGGGCACGCAGCGTGCGGCCAGGCTGTTGGGCCGACCCCGTGCCCTCGACCT
>PLSY01000077.1 GCA_003164275.1 Acidimicrobiaceae bacterium
TGGATCACCTGTATAACCGGCGGTCGGGGGCGGTCCGAATCAGCAGTCCATCCGCCCATCCCTCGATGCGGGACTGACACGGCCTAGTGCAGCGAGGAGCGGTCCGCTCGAGCGTGGGCTGCCGCGTGGTGGCCGGCGCGTCGGCCGAAGAACGAGCCGTCGCCGAGGCTGATGCCGCTGGCGTAGTGGTGGGCCGCGAGGCTGGCGGCGGTCCGGCCGATGGCGTAGAGCCCCGCGATGCGACGACCCTCGCTGTCGAGCGCGGCGCCGTCGGGGTCGGTCACGAGACCGCCGAGGGTAAAGGTCGCGTAGATGGCACCGTGGTCGACGCGCAGGTCGATGGCGCCGATGCCGCTCGCCGGCGCCGCGCCGATGGGCTGCAGGAAGGGCGCCCGCTTGTGGAATTCCGGGTCGTCACCGCGGGTCGCGGCCTCGTTGTACTCGCGCACCGTGCGAGCCAGGGCGTCCGGCGGAATCCCGAGGTCGGCGGCCAGTTCCTCTGGAGTGGCCGCGGCGTAGCCGATCCGGAGTCCGATGGGATTCGGCTCGTGGATCACGTCATCGGTGATCATGTAGACGAAGCCGTCGTGGTCGCGCAGGGCGTGGAGCCCGATGCGACCGGTGTAGGCATCCTCGTTGATGAATCGCTCACCGTCGCGGTTGACGAGGATTCCCCGTGCGAGACGGTGGGGCGGCCCGAGGGGCAGCGCGCACTCGAAGGAGTCGAGCCTGGTCGTCGCTGCGCCGGCGCCTACGCCCATGCGGATCCCGCGCCCGTCGTCGTTTGGGGTCCCGATCCGCCAGGCCGGGTCCGGGACGTGGGCCAGGGGGCAGTGCTCGGCGACCATCGCCTCGTTGTGGATGAAACCGCCAGTGGCCAGGATCACCCCACCACGGGCTCGGATGGCACGGGGTCCGTCATCGGTCCTCACCAGCAATCCGACGACGTCCCCGCTGTCGACGACCAGCGCCTCGGCGCCGGCGTCGGCCACCACACGGGCGCCGCTGGTCGATACGGCCGCACCGAGACGTTCCATGAGGAAGCCGCCGGCGGAGTCGACACACTCCGGCTTGTGTCCGCGCGGTACCGGGACCGCGAGTTCGTCAAAGGGATAGGTGTCCTCACCGCCGCTGAAGAGCAGCCCAGCGTCATCCGCCGATTCGCGGTTCGGCTCGTCGCAGAATGACGCCCGGAATGGCACGCCGATCGAGACCAACCAATCGAAGTGGTCCGGCGAACCCTCGCAATAGGCGTCCACGCGATCGTCGTCGACGCCGGGCCCAAGAGCAGCCCGGAGGAACGCCGCCATGTTCACCGGCGAGTCCTGGAAGCCACAGGCGCTCTGGAGGTCCGTGCCGCCTCCCAGGTAGATGAGGCCGCCGGAGTGGGCCGACGTCCCTCCGGGTCCCCCGCTGCGTTCGACGGCCAGTACGTCCGCTCCTGCCTGCCGCGCCCCCATGACCGCCGACGCGCCCGCAGCGCCCAGACCGACGACGACCACGTCGATCGTCTCGTCGAAGCGAACCTCACTGACGTCAAGCGCCGGGATCAGTTCCATCACTCGCCACGCGCCAGGCCTAGATGGTGGACCTCGCCTTGCCTCCATATCATTGACCGGCAGTCCATGAATGTGGTGACGACCACGGCGACGGTTGCCGGGCACGCTCTCGATCGAGAATTGACCCTCGCTCGCACATCCCCGGAACGTAGAACCGACTCCTCGCCCATGAGCGCAGTATGCCAGTGATCCGCGAGGCTTCCTGCGACTACGTTGCGGTCGATTGCGACGGGCAATGACCCGACGATGGGGGCGGTCCTCGTGAGGACCGTGACACCCACCCGGCGTCACTGTTCGGGGGCATCCCCGGAGGCATGGGGAGCATCGGTCGTTCAGTGGTCGAATGCCCCGTGACGCCCTCCCCAGCTACGACGCCCCGGTCAACATCGAGGCCGACCCTACGTACGTCCCGAAGCTCCTTCTGGCCGACTACGGCGAGAGTGGTAGGGCTGAGTAGTCATGACCCACGACGTCTTGGGCCGCCCCGGTCCGGGGTTCATGCCAGGACCGACCGCAGTCGTTGCACCTGTGCGGGGCCGGGTGACCTGGGGGCAGGTCGCACTCGCACTGGTCGAGCTTTCGGGCGTCGGCAGCTCCGCATCCACTCATCTCCTGGCCTCCCTTCGGTCCATCGGACGAGACTATGCCGCATGGGCGTCCAGCGGAGCGCGGCGGAAAGATCTCGTGAATGCCCGCTGGTGGTGCCGCCAGCGCCTCGACACCAATGGTGAAGTGAACCTGATGAGCGGTCGCCAGCACGGCGCAGAGCGTAGTGCGGTGACTCCAACGTGCCGTAGTGGGTCACTGATCGGGGGCAGTCAGCGAGTCGGTGAGGCATGATTCCCGAGAGAAGCAGTTTCACCGGAGAGGGATCGCGTGTTTGTACGAATGGCGCTCGGAGCACTCGTGATGGGCGTAGTCCTCGAGGCCTGCTCCACGGGCATGGTCGCAACCGCTAAGCCAGAAGCTCCGACTGTCCAGGCGAAGGCCGCACACATCCTCGATGAGGTGTCGCAACTGAGACCCGGGGTCGTCAGCGCTACCTGTACTGGTTCGAAGTGCACTGGTTCCGGTTCCTCAAGTGCTCCGCTGGTGGCGGGCTTGGATCGGGCCGCAACGCAGCTTCAACGCTTACATGTTCCCGCCGACGAACGTGGTCAGGTACTAGACGTGATCGCACAGCTCCGCCTGATGGCGGGGGTTCTTCAGCAGGAGTCGAGCATCAGTTCATCGGATGCGGTCGATTCGAGTCAGGCCGATCTCGCCATCGGCGAAGCCGCTTCACTGAATGCAGCCCTGAGCAAACTTCGTACGGACCTACACTTGCATCAGCAGCCGGGTGGATCGTTCTTGTAGCTGATGACGGCCGATTTGTCCTCCACCGAGGCGACTTCCCGTCCCACCCTCCCGGCATGTTGGGACAGGGTCCGTTCGGTGCTCTTGTCGACCCCACTCGTGGCCTTCGCCCCTATTGATCGGAGTGCCATCGGCGTACTGTCAGCCGTATGGGACGTACAGGCGGGCCGGGAATTCCCAGGAGGACCGATGAGACTGTTCAAGAGCGTGCGCGTGCTGGCCGGTGTGGTCCTCGGGGCCACTGTTCTCTCGCTGGTAGCGAGCGGACCGCCTGCGGGGGCTGCCACCAAGCCCAAGGGACCGGGCGTCCCGACCAGCGTCCAGGTGGTGGGAGGGTCTACGGGAATCATCGACGCGTCCCGGGTGGCCCCGTCCGATTCCGGATACTGGCTGGAGGCTGCCGACGGTGGGGTGTTCGCCTTCGGAGCTCCATTCCTGGGATCTGCGACACAACGTTGCACCTTCAATTGCTTTGGTTTCGGGGCGACCGCCTCCGGTAAGGGTTATTGGATCGTGAACCCCTCCTCCACCCGAACCGACCTGTACGGCTTCGGTGACGCTTCCGATTTTTCGTTTCAGACACCCTCGCTCTCCGAAGGCGGCCCCTCCACTGCTGTCGCCTCGTCGGCGTCGGGCAAGGGCGGCTGGGTGCTGTACGAGAACAGCGGCGTTGTGGCCCCATTCGGTGACGCGAAGTGGTTTGGCGACGGTTCTGGAATCACCGGATGTTGTGGAGGGTGGCCGCCGTTCGGTAGCAACATCCCTTACTTCGCTGGTATCGCATCGACTCCGGACGGAGGCGGGTACTGGCTGGTCGGGATCGATGGGGGCGTGTTCGCTTACGGGGATGCCACCTTCTACGGTTCGATGGGTGGCAGGCACCTGAACGCCCCCATCTCGGCCATTGCGAGGACCAGGGACGGGCATGGCTACTGGTTGGTGGCTCTTGACGGTGGCGTCTTTTCGTTTGGTGATGCAGCCTTCCACGGCTCCATGGGAGGCAAGCCCTTGAACGCAGAAATGGTTGGTATCGCCGCAAATCCCAATGGAACGGGTTACTGGACCGCGGCGATGGACGGGGGCGTGTTCGCTTTCGGGGACGCACCGTTCCTCGGTTCCATGGCCGGGCATCCACTGGCCCACTGGATTGATGGCATTACCGCCAGCCGCTGACACATCGGCCCCTTGCCCGAAGGTGCTGTAGCGCCCCACCCATCCGGTGGTAAGTGGCTTCTGCCGCATATTC
>PLSY01000337.1 GCA_003164275.1 Acidimicrobiaceae bacterium
CAACCAGACCATGGCCCAGATGGAGTTGTTCAACAACGCCGGCCAATACGAGAACAAGGTCTACGTGCTCCCGAAGCACCTCGACGAGAAGGTCGCCCGTCTGCACCTGGAGGCCTTGGGCGTCCACCTGACCACTCTGACCAAAGAGCAGGCCGAGTACATCGGCGTCCCGGTCGACGGGCCCTACAAGCCGGATACCTACCGCTACTAGGACCGTTCGGGACCATCCACGGCAGGTCCGATCAGGTCAATCGGGACAAGATGCCTGCGGCCTGGGAGCGGTAGCCACCTCCGAAAAGCACGGTATGGACGAGGAGCGGGTAGAGCTGGAACAGCGCTACCCGCTCCTGCCAAGCGTCGGCCAACTCGGATGCTTCTAGGTACGCGTCAGTGACCCGGGCCGGGACCGTCCCGAACAGAGCGAGCATGGCCAAATCCTCTTCGGGATAACCGCCATGGGCCGAAGGGTCGATCAGCCACGGCTCGCCGTCCGCTCCCCACAACACGTTGCCCCACCAAAGGTCTCCATGAACCAGGGCCGGTGGCCCAGGTGGCACCAGGAGGGGGAGCCGATCGGCCAGATCGGTGGCCTGACGCTCGAGCCCGCAGTGTCTGGCCAGCTCCACTAGCCGCCTCCCGTAATAGGCGGCACCGTCGGCCATGGGCTCCGGGTCGACTCGGCAGTCCCCGATCCACGACGAGCCGCCTCCCCATTCGGGCCATGGAGCCGTGTGCAAGCCAGCCAATCCTCGTCCGAGAGCAACTTCGTGAGCGGCCGTTCTCGGGCCTTGCTCGACCCACTCGGTGATCAGGAGACCATCGTGGTCATGCAGAATCCGGGGGACCGCAGGAGCGCCGTCGATCCGGGCCAAGCGCCGGAGTCCCTCCGCCTCGTCGGCGACCCCACCCCCCACTTTGGCGATGGCCTCTCGACCTTCGTGGCGTATTCGCCACACGTTGGCGCCGAGGCGCCGCGGTGCACCGTCAGCCCCGAAACGCTCGACCCACTGGGCCGGGTCATCGTCGAACGCCATTGCACCATTGTGACCGCAAGGGGTGCCACTCCCTCAGGATCGGCACTCCTCCGAAGAGTGCGAAGGGTGACCCGGTGCGATCGAACGTCGTGCACCCTCGGGCGACGGCTGTGACTGGCTTCGTCTCAAGGCGGATGGCGTGACGACCGGCCGTCACCACCGTCACTGGTCGGCCGTTGCCTCATCGAGCAGATGGGCGAATCGCTCCTTGGCCTCGAGCCGCCTGGTCGGCACATGCTCGGTCGGCACCTCGGCCGGCTTGTAGTTCTTCAGGGTCTGACGGGCGACAGTAATCCGATGCACCTCGTCGGGCCCGTCGTAGATTCGCGCCGCCCGGGCGTTGCGGTACATGGCCTCGAGCGGCAGATCGGTCGAGAACCCCAATGCGCCATGGACCTGGATGGCCCGGTCGATCACGTTGTAGAGGACACCAGCCCCGTAGTACTTGATCATGGCGATCTCCACCCGGGCAGCCGACGCTCCCTCGGTGTTCATCTTCCACGCTGCGTACAGCGTCATGAGCCGAGCCGCCGTCATCTCAGCTAGTGAGTCGGCCACCCAGTTCTGGATGGTCTGCTTCTCGGCCAGCAGGGAGTGATGGGTGGTGCGGGAGACGGCCCTCTCGCACAACATGTCAAAGGCCCGTCGGGACTGGCCCAGCCAACGCATGCAGTGGTGGATCCGTCCGGGTCCCAGGCGCTTTTGGGCCAGCACGAACCCCTCGCCCTCGGCACCGATGAGGTTGGCATAGGGGACCCGCACCTCCCGGTAGATGATCTCGGCGTGACCCCCGAACTTGCCGTAGTGGTCGACGGGGTCCTCCATGGTCGCCACATCCCGGACGATGTCGACACCCGGCGCGTCGGCCGGGACGATGATCATCGAGCACCCCTGATAGGGATGGACATCTGGATTGGTCACCGCCATCACGATGAGGAAGTCGGCCAGCGACCCGTTGGTGGTGAACCACTTGTGGCCGTCGATGACCCACTCGTCGCCGTCCCGCACCGCCCGGGTGGTGATCATGGTCGGATCAGCTCCCGCCCCCGGCTCGGTCATGGAGAAGCCGCTTCGCATCCGCCCATCCAAGAGGGGCTGGAGCCACTGCTCGCGCTGGTCATCCCGGCCGGAGGACTCGATCCCTATGGCCAGGAGTTCGGCGTTGCCCGAGTCCGGCGCGTTGTTTCCGAACACCACCGGCCCATAGGGCGTCTGCCCCAGGATCTCGTGCATGAGGCCGAGCTTGATTTGGCCGAAGCCGCCCCCACCGAGCTCGACGGGAAGATGGGAGGCCCACAGCCCTTGGCTCTTCACCTCGGCCTGAAGAGGCTTGATCGCCTCCAGCAGGGCGTCGTAGTCGAGGTCGAGCGTCTCCAGGGGATAGATCTCCTCCCTCACCACCTGGCGCATCCATGCCAGCTTCTGCTCGAACTCCGGATCGGTCGAAAAGTCCCACGCCAAGGTAGGTCCCCCAGTCGTTTTCGGTTGGTTCCCCGCAACAAGTACCGTAACGGCATGCCCGGCGACACCACTGCCACCCCAATCCGTACCACCGTCACCCTCTCGCCGCCCAACCGAGGCCGGAAGACGGTGGAGCCAACTCGAGCCGACCTCGACTCCACCGAGGCGAGGGAGCGGCTGCGGGCGGCCGAGCGCGCCCTGCTCGACGAACGGCGACTGCTCACCGGCCAGGAGCTCTCAGGCCTAGCCGAGCTGCCTGACCAGTGGGTCACGTCGCTCGCCGCCCTGGCCCACCAGGTCCGTCTGGCCTGGTGCGGACCCGAGGTCGAGGTGGAGGGCATCCTGTCGGCCAAGACGGGTGGCTGCCCCGAGGACTGCCACTTCTGCTCACAGTCGTCGCAGTTCGACACCCCGGTGAAGGCCACCCCGTTCCTCGACGCCGGCGAGGTACTCCGCGCCGCCGAGGAGACCAAGGCGGCCGGTGCCTCGGAGTTCTGCCTGGTGCTCGCCGTGCGCGGCCCCGACGAGCGGACCATGCAGCGAATCTTGGAGCTCATCCCGATGATTCAAGACAAGACCGGCCTGAACGTGGCCGTGAGCGCCGGGCTTCTGTCCGAAGACCAGGCGCGCCGCTTCGCCGAGGGCGGTGTGCACCGCTACAACCACAACCTCGAGACCTCCCGATCGTTCTTCCCGAACGTCGTGACCACACACAGCTGGGAGGAGCGCCAAGAGACGTGCCGCCTGGTACGTGACCATGGCATGGAGCTGTGCTGTGGCGCGCTGGTCGGCATGGGCGAGAGCGACGAACAGCGCATCGAGCTCTTGCTCCAACTCCAAGAGCTCGACCCGACCGAGGTGCCGCTCAACTTCTTGAATCCGCGTCCTGGCACGCCGCTCGGTGACGAGCAGCCGGTGTCGGCCTGGGAGGCCATCCGCTGGATCGCCATGTTCCGCCTCGGACTCCCCGGGGTGATTCTGCGATACGCCGGAGGCCGTGAGGTCACCTTGCGCGAGCTGCAGTCCATGGGCATGACCTCGGGTATCAACGCCCTCATCGTGGGCAACTACTTGACCACGCTCGGCCGCTCAGCCGACGAGGACCTCCAGATGCTCGCCGACCTGCGCATGCCCGTCGGGGCGTTGACCGGTGTCCTTTGACCGCATGGGAGCGCATGGCGAGCACTGCACCGGGTGCGGTCAGTCGTCGTGCCCGGGATGCGGCCGCGACCTCGACCCACCTCGGTTCTGCCCGTCCTGCGGGCGTCGCCTGACCGTCTCCGTCACGCCGGGGGGCTTCCGGGCCCAGTGCAGGGACCACGGCGAGCTCCTGGTCGACTAGGGCCCGGCGATGTCGCCCGATGTCGGGTCGAGCCCGGGCCCCCGCTCAGAGTCGCTCACCCCGCCGGTATCTTCCAGCCCCGGGCCTCGGCAATCTCTTTGCAGGTCGGGCAGATCGGGTAGCGCTTCGGGTTGCGGCCGGGGACCCAGATCTTTCCGCACAGGGCCTTGACGGCGGTGCCGTTGACCATCCCCTCGACGACGGTCGGCCCAGCGGAGACGTAGTCCCCCTCGGTCGGTTTGAACCCCTCGAGCACGATGTGGGACATCCGCTCATGGTCTCCATCGAGCTCCGGGTCGACCTGGGTCGGGGCCGTCGTGATGCCGGTATCGGTCATGCCTCCAGGATCGCGCAGATTGGCCCCGTTCCACACGCCTCGGGCGATCCCGTGTCCTCGAACATCGGCCCACCCCCTACGCTTTGGGGATGGCCGAACGCACCTTGCTCCTCGCCTCGGGCTCGTCGGCCCGGCTTCGACTCCTCCAGGATGCCGGCTTCGACCCGAAGGTGGTCGTGAGCGGAGTGCCCGAAGACGATGTCACCGCCCAGAGCACTGAGGAGTTAGTGGAGATCCTGGCCCGGCGGAAGGCCGAGGCCGTCGCCGACCCGACCGGCACGTCGCTGGTCGTCGGGTGTGACTCAGTACTCGACTTCGAGGGCCAGGCCCACGGTAAGCCCGCCTCGGTCGAACAAGCTCGGCAGTGGCTGGTTGCCATGCGGGGAAAGTCGGGCACCCTGTTCACCGGACACTGCGTTATCGACGAATCGACCGGGCGACAGGCCTCCGCGGTCTGTGCCACGACTGTGCGCTTCGCTGTGACCACCGACGCCGAGCTGGAGGCCTACCTGGCAACGGGCGAGGCGCTGGCCGTTGCCGGTGCATTCACCCTCGACGGTCGATCTGCTCCCTTCATCGAAGGGATCGTCGGAGACTCGGGAAACGTCATCGGCCTGTCGGTCCCGGTGCTACGGACCCTCCTCGCCTCCCTCGGGGTGGCCATCACCGATCTGTGGGTCGGCCGGTGAGCGGCGCCTCCTCCCCCCCGACCATGGCCACCCTCAAGCTCGGGACCGTGGCCGTCGATCCGCCGGTCGTCCTCGCCCCGATGGCCGGCGTGACCAACATCGCCTTCCGCCGACTGTGCCGGACCTTCGGAGCCGGACTCTATGTGAGCGAGATGATCACGGCCCGAGCCCTCGTCGAAGGGAATGCCAAGACCCTCGGCATGGCCGCCTTCGGCGCTGACGAGCACGTCCGGAGCGTCCAGCTCTGCGGCGTCGACCCGGCGGTCATGGGGGCGGCCGTCCGACGCCTGGTCGACGAGATCGGGGTCGACCACATCGACCTCAACTTCGGCTGTCCGGCCGCCAAGGTGACCCGTCAGGGCGGAGGAGCGGCCCTGCCCTTGCATCCGGTGCTCTTCCGCTCAATCGTCAACTCCGCCATCTCCGCTGCCCGTGGCGTCCCGGTCACCATCAAGATGCGCATTGGCGTCGATGACGCCCACGTCACCTTTCTCGAATCGGCACAGGCGGCCGAGGACGAAGGCGTCGCCGCCATCACCCTCCATGCCCGGACCGCTGAACAGCTCTATTCGGGCTCGGCCGACTGGCGGGCCATCGCCGAGCTGAAGGCGGCGGTCTCCACCATTCCCGTCCTGGGCAACGGCGACCTGTGGGAGGCGGCCGACGCCCTGGCCATGGTCGCCGCCACCGGCTGCGACGGGGTCGTGGTCGGACGAGGGTGCCTCGGGCGACCGTGGCTCTTTCGGGACCTGGCCGACGCCTTCGCCGGGCGGCCTGGCAAAGCGCCGCCGACCCTTGGGGAGATCGTCGAGATGATGCGAAGCCACGTCGAGCTCCTGGCCGAAGCTTTCGGCCCCGACCTCGGGGTCCGTCAGTTCCGCAAGCACTCGGGCTGGTACCTGACGGGGATGCCCGTCGGCTCGGCCGTCCGCCGATCACTGGCCCAGGCCGACTCCCTCGCCGAGGTCCACGAGCTGCTCGACGGGCTCGATCCCTCCTTGGCGTTCCCGGCGGCAGCCATGCGCATGGCTCGCGGGCACACCAACGGACCCCGACCCGTCAGCCTGCCCAGCGGGTGGCTGGACTCACCGGATGACCCGAGGCCCCCGAGCGGCGGCGACATCCTCGTCTCGGGCGGATGACCGGAGCGCCGGACTCCGAGGGCGGCCCGACAGCCAAGCACGAGGCGGCCGGGACGGGGCTCCCACTCGTGGCCGTCACCGGAGCCAACGGCTTCGTCGGTGCCCGGCTGGTCGCCCATCTGTCCAGACGCGGCTACCCCACAAGGGCGCTCGTCCGTGATCCGGAGTCGATGACGAGGCAAGACAACGTCGAGATCCGAACGGCCGACGCCTCCGATCCGAAACAGGTGGCCGATGCCCTTGCTGGGTGCACGGTCGCCTACTACCTGATCCATGCCATGGCCGCCGGTGAGGGCTTCGCCGAGCGCGACAAGTCGATGGCCCTGTCGTTCGCCCGGTCGGCCAAGGCGGCAGGCGTCAGGCGCATCGTCTACCTCGGCGGCCTCGGCCACGGCGAGCTCTCCGACCACCTGGCCAGCCGCCACGAGGTCGGCCGGGCCCTCGGGACCACCGGGGTCGAGGTCGTCGAGCTGCGGGCGGCCGTCGTCCTCGGGGCGGGAAGCATCTCCTTCGAGATGGTCAGGTACCTGACTGAGCGCCTTCCGGCCATGGTCTGCCCGACCTGGGTCGGCACCCTCGTGCAACCCATCGCCGTTGGGGACCTACTCGACTACCTCGTTGAGTCGCTGGAGGTGACCGCAGGCGTCTACGAGGTCGGCAGCCCCGATGTCACCAGCTACCGGGAGATGATCAACGCCTATGCCCGGGTCCGCGGCCTGAAGAAGCGGCTCATCGTCCGGGTGCCGGTGCTGAGCCCATCACTGTCGGCCCACTGGGTCGACCTCGTGACCCCCGTGGACCGAACGGTGAGCCACTCCCTCATCGAGAGCCTCGGGAACGAGGTGACCATCCAGGACCAGGGTCGTACCGATGCGGCCTTCACTATCCGCCCGCTGGCCTCAGAGGATGCCATCAAGGCGGCACTCGACCAGCAGGCCGACGAGGTGGCAGCCGGGATCTTCGACCTGCCCGCCGGGCTCCGCGACGGGGTGTACACCGATCGGTCGCACTCCCGGGTGGCCACGAAGAGCATCGGCCCGAACGGCGTCGTGGCCGGCGTCGAGCGGGATCTCGACGACTGCGGCGGCCAGCTCTCATGGTATGGNNTGGCCCTACGCCTGGCAGCTGCGCATCGCCATCGGCCACCCTTTCGGCGAGGACATGCGCCTCGGGAGGCCTCCGGCCATCGAGACCGGGGCCAGCGTTGATTGGTGGACCGTCGAGGAGCGTGCTCCCCAGACCCTCGTCCTCAGCACCAAGACCTGGTTCTGCGGTGAGGCTTGGCTCGGGTTCCGTGTCTCTGAGACCGATCCCGTGCGCATCGAACAGGTCGGATCCCTTCGCACGCGGGGTCTGGTCGGCATGGCCTACTGGTGGCTCCTTTGGCCCATCCACCAGGTGGCCTTCCGGGCCATGGTCCACCACCGCACGGTGAGGGCCCAGCGGATGGCCCGGCGCACCTCGCGCCACCGATAAGGAGTGCACCCACCAGTGTGAGACAATGGGTGAGGCTGCACCGCCGGGAATCTCGGCTTCGACAGCGGGTCCCATCCCCGCAGCGACCAGCCCACCCCACCTCCTCATGATCGTCGGCTCCTCCCTCACCATCGAAATCGGCGACCGAACGCTGCTTCGCGACGCCTCGTTTGTCGTCGGCGCCGGCGAGAAGGTCGGACTGGTCGGGCGCAACGGCACGGGCAAGTCGACCTTCATCTCCGTGGTCATCAACGAGCCTGGCCGCAACGTTCGGTCGACCGGTAACGCCCGAATCCGCGGCACGTACAGCTACCTCCCCCAGGTTCCCGAGCCCCACGGATTGGGCCTGGAACCCAACGGGTTCTCCCACGTGCTCTCGGGCCGCGGCTTGGACGTCCTGGACGACGCCCTCAACAAGGCTAGGGACCAGATGGCGAAGGACCCGACATCGGAGAACATCGAGCTCTTCTCCGACCTGGAGGAGCAGTTCCGGGAGAACGGCGGCTACGAGGCAGAGTCGACCATGGCCAGGCTGGCCGACGGACTCGGCCTACGCCAGGAGTTGCTCTTGGAGGACATCGAGAGCCTCTCGGGCGGCCAGCGTCGCCGGGTGGACCTCATCCGGATCCTCTTCCAAGGTCCCGAGACCATGATCCTCGACGAGCCCACCAACCACCTCGACCTCCCGGCCAAGCGTTGGCTGATGGAGGAGCTGGAGAAGTTCCCCGGGGCCATCCTGGTCGTCTCCCACGACCTGAAGCTCCTCGACCGCTCGATCAACAAGGTCCTGCACCTGTCCGACGGGCACCTCATGGAGTTCAAGGGGACCTACTCGTCCTACACGGTGCAGCTCGAGGCCGACCAGAGCCAACGCGAGCGATCGGCCCTGTTGGAGGACCGCGAGATCAAGCGCCTCTCGACTCTGGCCGACTCCATGCGCGGTAGCACCAACCGTCGAGCCCGGATCGCCAAGTCTCTCGACAAGCGGGTCGAGCGCCTCGAGTCGAACACCACCGAGGTCTTCAAGCGCGAGAAGAAGTCGACGTTCAAGCTCCCCACCCCCCAACGGTCGGGTGACGTCCCCCTCCGAGCCACCGACGTAGCCGTCCGCTACGGGGCTTCGACCGTCCTCAACGAGGTGAACTTCCACTGTCGACGGGGGGATCGGGTCGTGATCATCGGCCGCAACGGTGCGGGAAAATCGAGCCTCCTGCGATGCCTGGCCGGAGTCCAGACACCAACCATGGGCGAGGTGGAGACAGGCATCAACGTGTCGGTCGGCTATTTCGCCCAGGAGCACGAGCAGGTGAACCTGGACGTGACCGTGCTGCAGAACATTGACGACACCATCCTCACGCAGGAGACCGAGCGCAGGGCACTGCTTGGCTCATTCGGCCTGGCCGGCAAGGCGGCCTACCAGATGCCGAAGACCCTGTCCGGAGGTGAGCGGGCCAAACTGGGCCTGGCCATGCTGGCGGCCGGCCGGGCCAACCTCCTCTTGTTGGACGAACCCACCAACAACTTGGACCCTTCCTCCATCGAGGCGGTCGGGACCATGCTCAGCCAGTGGCCGGGCACCATTGTCGTGGTCAGCCACGACCGGGCCTTCGTCGAGGCCCTCGAGCCCACCCACTGCCTCAAGCTGCCCGACGAGGTCTTCACCCACTGGGACGAGGACTATCTCGACCAAGTGGAGATGAAGTAGAAAGATCAGCGAGTCGGCTGCGGGCTCTTCCCGTTGCCGTTGGCGGCAGCATCGCTGGTCCCGGCGTCCTTCATGGCGTCGACCAGCACTTGGGCCGCACCCACCAGTCCGGCCGCCTCGTAGGGCACGACGATCTTCGAGTTCGGTGAGCTGGCCAGGGCCTGGAGGGCACGCAGTTGCATGACCGCCAAGGTGTTGGCCTTGATGACCGACTCGTCGATGGCGTTGAGGGCCATGGCCTCCCCCTCGCCACGGAGTTGCGCTGCCCGTTTCTCGCCGTCGGCCCGCAACTCGAGTGTCTGCTTTTGGCCCTCGGCAGCCAAGATGTTGGCTGCCTTTTGACCCTCGGCCTCGAGTATGGCGGCCTGCTTGCGGCCCTGGGCACTGTTGATGGCCGACTGCTGATCTCCCTCGGACTTCAAGATGGCCGCCCGCTTGTGCTGCTCGGCCTCCTTCTGCTCGGACATGGCCTGGAGCACGTTGGCTGGAGGGGTGATGTCCAGGATCTCGATCCGGTTGAGTCGGACTCCCCACTTGAGCGTGGCCTCAGCCATGTGGTCCTGCATCTTGGAGTTGATCGTCTCACGCTCGGACAGGGACTGGTCCAGGGTCAGCTCGCCGAAGACGGCCCGAAGCGCGGTGCGGGCCATCTGGTCGATGGCCAGTCCGAAGTCGTTCACCTCGAACAGCGCCAGCTTCACGTCGGTCACCTGGCAGAAGATGGTGGCACTGACCCACAGCGACACATTGTCCTGGGTGATGACGGCCTGTTGGTCACCGGTCCGGGGGAACTCGCGGATGTCGACTTTGTCCATGCGATCGGCCAGCGGCATCAACAGATGGAGGCCGGGCTGCAGGATGGTCTTGAACTCACCGAAGCGCTTCACCACGCCTACACAGCCCTGCTGGACGACCTTCAGGCAGGACTTCAAAATGGCCACCACGATCACGACAACGACCACGGCCGCCACCGCCGCTCCGATGACTGCACCTCCGGCACCGATGATCATATTGACCACCTCCTCACGTCCACTGTAGGCACTTCGGCCCCCGAATGCCGCTCGGCCGGGGATCGTGGCGCGGCTACTCGGCCGGATAGACCACCAACAGGCCACGCTCGACGTCGGCGACCACCACCGTCGTGCCCGTGGCGATCGAGGTGCCGGGGAACATCGAGACGGCGTACCACTCCTCGCCGCGGGCGAACACGGACCCGGGCTGGTGGCTGTCCGAGACTGTCTTCGTGACCACCGCCGTCTCGCCGACCATGCCCAAGACACCGTTCAACATTGCCGACTCCGACCGATCACTCGTTCCGCATCCTGGTCACCCAGAAGCACTATACGGCGTCCTCTCCGGAGCCCGTCCTCCTCGGGCTCGCGGGCTACCCTCGGTGGCATGCTCGAAGGCGAGAAGTACATGCTGTTCACCACCTTCAAACGGGATTCCACCCCGGTGGCATCCCCGGTCTGGCTGGCCGCCCTCGACGGGGACGCGGTCGGCTTTTGGACGAGCTCGGGCTCGGGCAAGGCCAAGCGCCTGGCCCACACCGCTCGGGTGACCGTGCAGGCCTGCGACGCCCGGGGCAGGACCAAGGCCGGGAGCGCACCGATCGAGGCCACGGCCCGCGTGGTGGAGGGGACCGAACTCGAGGTCATCCGGGCCAAGGTGAAGGACAAGTACGGCTTCGTCACTCATGTCACCAAGCTCCTCGGCACCATCGGCGGACTGCTCAAGGGCAAGAGGATCCCCTACGGCGACCGGGGAGTGGTGGTCACCCCGGCAACGTGAGCCGGCTCGGCAAGGCAAGCCAGCTCACTCGGCCGGGATCGACCTGACCCCAGGGGTTACCGTGAGCCATGACCTCGATTCCGCCAGCCCAGACAGGCATCGCTCCCCTCACCGCCCGTAAGACGTGGCGGACGGTCGAGCCCATGCACGGGATGATCTACTTCGCCCCCGAGGCCGCCGCCTCCTACGCCCGGCTCGGGCTGCGGGCCGAGTCCGGCTACTTCGCCTCCCGCTCGGCCCCGATGGGGGCGGTGGTGGCGACCACCGTTGTCGCCACCTTCTTCAACTTCCACCGCGACCTCGTCACCCGGGCCATGGACGGCCTGTGGAAGGCGGTCACCCCCGAGGCGGTGCTGGCCGCCCGCCTGGAGGCGGCCGACGAGTCCCTGCGCCGGATGCTCGGCGAGGCCGTCGACAGCCCTGAGATGGCCAGGGCCGCCGGGCTCGCCCGGCAAGCGGCGTTGCGGGCCACAGAGCAGTGCGCCGGGCGCCCTCTGTTCGCCGGTCACGCCGAGTTGGCCTGGCCCGATGCCCCCCATGCCGTGTTGTGGCACGCCCAGACCCTGCTGAGGGAGTTCCGGGGGGACGGCCACATCGCCGCCCTGGTCGTCCACGATCTCGACCCGATCGAGGCCCTCGTCATGCACATCGCCTCCGGTGACGTCTCGCCGTCCTTCCTGCGGACGACCAGGGGATGGAGCGATCCCGAGTGGGCAGAGGGGGCTGCCCGCCTGGCCGACCGGGGTTGGCTCGAACCGCTGAGGGGGGACACCGAGGCATTCACTTTCAGCGAGGAAGGCTCCCTGGTCCACCAGGCGATCGAGGACATGACCGATCAGATGGCCACCCTCCCCTACGAGGCGATCGGCGAGGAGGGCTGTGCCGAGCTGCGGACCCTCGTGCGGCCATTCAGCTTCACCGTGGTCGAGGCCGCCGGATTCGGCGTCTGATCAGGCTCGGATCACCAGGTCGGCCAGGACCGACTCCTCCCCGGGCAGCGTGATGACCCGGTAGTCGCACCGCTCGGCCAGCCAGTCCCGGTTCCGTCGATGGATCTCGTGGTTGCCGGCGAACCGGTCGAGGACGACGACGGTCCGGACTCCGGGGCGCTCGACGGTCGCCAGGGCATCCATCGACAGTCGGACGCTGTTGATGGTGCCGAGTCCGGCATCGGCTACCAACACCACGACCTCGGGAAGGATGGCCGCCACCAGATCGGTGGTGTCGCCGTCGGCGGCCTGGGGCGAGCGGACGCCACCGGCCATCTCCACGACCCCGACGTCGACCGGCTGGCCCGGCCACGCCATCTCATCGGCCAGGTCGGCAATGGTGAAAGGAGCGAGACCCAAGGCCTCGGCGGCCATCGGCGGGGCCATGGCCCGGTGGTAGGTGCGCGACGCGTGGCAGACGGCCTCGGGGTTCTCCCCCGAGGCCTCCCCCAGGCGCTCGGCATCGGTCGGTCCACCGATTGGCGCCCCCTCCGAGTCGACGTCGAAGGATTGAGCCAGCTTGCGGGCCGACACCGAGCAGCCCCGCCCCCGAAGCTCGGACAGCAGTCGGGACGACACCCAGGTCTTGCCGACCTCGGTCGCCGTGCCGCAGACCAGCACCACCGTCTCAGGTCTCATGGCGGCCACCCACGCTCGGCCGGGCGGTGCTCGAGCTGGCCGCCAGTCCGAGGGCGACCAGCCCGTCGATCAAGACGTCGACCTGCTCATCGGTGTGGACGGCCGAAAGAGTGATCCGCAATCGAGAGGTGCCGACGGGAACGGTCGGCGGGCGAATGGCCGGAACCCACAGGCCCTCGGCCAGCAGTCGCTCGGAGGCCGAGACGGCGTCGCTCTCCTCGCCGATGATCACCGGGATGATGGGCGAGGTCTGGCTATCGGCACCGACCACGGCATTCACCCGGCCGACAAGTTCGGCCAGGCGCGAACACAGACGAGCACCCTCAGAGGATCGGACGATGGCGACCGCGGCCAGGGCGGCAGCCGCGTCGGCCGGAGTCGGGGCCGTCGTGAAGATGTACGGACGGGCCCGGTTGACCAGGAGCTCGATGAACCGGGCGGGGCCGGCGACGAACCCTCCGAGGGCCCCGAGGGTCTTCGACAGAGTGCCTACCCGAAGCACGTCGGGACCGGATCCCCCGGTCCGGGCCGGGAGCTCGGGCCCGAGCACGGCGTGGGCCTCATCCAAGATCAACAGGGCGCGGTGGCGCTCGGCAATGTCGAAGAGGGAGTCGAGGTCGGCCGAGTCCCCGTCCATGGAAAAGACCGTGTCGGTAACGATGATCGGACGCGGCGCTGAGGCCACCGCTGCGTCCAGTTGGGCCATGTCGCCATGGCGGTAGACACTCACCTTGGCCCGGGAGATCCGACTGCCGTCGATGATCGAGGCGTGGTTGAGCTCGTCAGAGAACACCTGGACCCCCTCGGTGCCGAACACCGAGAGAACGGAGAGGTTGGCGGCAAATCCGGTCGGGAAGACCAGGGCCCGCTCGCACGCCTTCCAGTCGGCCAGGGCCACCTCTAAGTCTCGGTGCACCGGCCGGGAGCCGGTCACGAGGCGCGACGCCCCCGATCCCGCTCCCCAACGGTCGAGCGCCCGGTGGGCCGCAGCCACCACTTCGGGGTGGCATGACAGCCCGAGGTAGTCGTTGGAGGCGAACGATATGACAGCCGACGACTCGCCTGCGCCGCCGTCGGCGAACACCCCGGGCCCGGTCGAGGGGGCATCGAGCAGGCCGGCCGGGCCGAGGGCGTCGAAGGTCCGGGGGCCGCGCCATTGACCTGCCGCCATGACCACCCGACAGGACTCGTCGGCCCACGTCGACCAGTCAGAGACTCCCGACTCACCTTCCGGCTCGGGGACGAGCGGCTCGACCCGGGGGCCCGAGGTGCTCAACGATGGTCCTCGTGCCACACCGACTCGATCGACGCGGCCAGGACGTCCACCAGTCGGTCGATCTCGTCGATGGTGGTGGTGAGGGGAGGCATGACGACGACCACGTCCCCGAGCGGGCGCAACAGCACGCCTCTGGCCACCGAGGCCGCGCACACCCGGCGACCCCATCGGGTAGCACCTGCAGGCGGGGCAAGGGCCACGCCCACCATCAGCCCGAACTGGCGCACCTCCGCCACGCCGCCAAGGCCAGCCACCGAGTCGGCCAGCCGCACCCCCAGCCGGGCTGCCACCTCGACCACGTTGGCGAGGACGTTCCACTCCTCGATGAGTTGGAGGTGGCGCAGGGCAACAGCGCAGGCCAGGGCGTTCCCGCCGAAGGAGTGGCCATGGTAGAAGGTCGACTCGCTCAGGTCCTCACCGTCGAACGCCTCGAACACCTCGCCCGAAGCCACCGCCACCGACATGGGGAGGTATCCACCGGTGATGCCTTTCCCCAGGCAGAGGATGTCGGGGTGGAAGTCGGCGCCCGCCCACTCCGAGGCGAACAGCTTGCCCGTACGACCGAATCCGGTGGCCACCTCGTCGCAGATCAGCAACACCCCACGCGATCGGGCCGCCCGACCGACCAGGGCAAGGTCGTCGGGATCGGCGACCAGCATGCCTGACGCCCCTTGGACGAGGGGCTCGAGGACCACTGCAGCGAGGGTGTCGGCATGGGCCTCGATGGCCCCGACCATCTTCGTGGCCCAGTCGGAAGCGGCGTAGCCCGGCGTGCGGACAACCGGGAATTGCAGGGGCTCGAAGATAGTGGTCCCGAAGCCTCCGTCCCCGAGAGACAGGGCGCCCACGGTGTCACCATGATAGGCGTCACCGAGGGCCAGGAACTGGGTGTGACCCTCCTCTCCCCGGTTGATCCAGTACTGATAGGCCACCTTCAGGGCCTGCTCGACGGCGACGGCCCCGTCGGAGCCGAAGAGGACGTGGCCGTCGATGACGGGAACGACGGAGGCGAGGGCCTCGGCGAACTCGACCACCACCCGACTGCCGTTGCCGAGGAGGGTGGCGTGGGCCACACGGGCCAACTGGTCGACCACGGCTGCGTCCAGCTCAGGGATGTGGTGGCCGAGGGTGGTCACCCATAGTGAGGAGATGCCATCGAAGTAGCGCTTGCCATCGACGTCGATCAGCTCGCGACCCTCGGCCCGCTCGACAATGACCGGGGCATTGTCGGGAAAAGACGACATCTGGGTGAAGCCGTGCCAGACGACGGCTGCATCCCTCGTCACCCACGACTCGGAGGCGGACGTCGAAGGCGGCTCGGTGCTCACCGGCCAGAGTCTTGTCGACAGTTCGGCCGGGGTCGAACCGGGGAACCTGCCAGGGAAATCCCGACCAGGTCAGCGAGGTATCGACGGCCATTAGGATTCCGTTCATGGACCGGATTGGTGTCGTCGATACGATGTTTGCCCGCTACGACATGGGAGCGGAGGCCATCGACGAGTTCGAGCACTGCCCGGGCTTCGGCTCCACGTTCGAGGTGGTCCGGCGCACGGTGCCCGGCTTCAAGGACCTGGCCGTCGAGTGCAAGCGCCTGATCGAGAACGACGGATGTCTGATCGTGGTAGCCCTTGGCATGCCGGGCAAGGCGGACATCGACCAGGTCTGCGCCCACGAGGCGTCCCAGGGCCTCATGCAGGCCCAGCTGATGACCTCCACCCACATCCTCGAAGTCTTCGTCCACGAGAACGAGGAAGAAGAGCCGGCCCGGCTAGCCGAGGTGTGCGTGACCCGGGCCCGCAAGCACGCCCGCAATGCGTACTGGATGATCTACGAGCCTGCCCAACTCGTGCGCCAAGCCGGGCGGGGCGTGCGTCAAGGATACGCCGACGCCGGACCCATCGCCGTGTGAGCGACGACCCAGGCCACCGCCCAAGGCGCGTGCGGCAAGGCGAGGACCGGCAGTGGATGAGGAGTAGGCCATGAGCGGGTGGAACTTCGCCGACGTGTGGGAGACGGTGGCCGACACACTGCCGGGCGCTCCTGCGCTCACCCACGGTCGGTCGACCTTGAGCTGGTCGGAGTTGGACCGTCGGGCCGACAACGTGGCCAGGTACCTCCTCGAATCCGACGTGACCCATCGGACCAAGGTCTCCCTCTACCTCTACAACTGTTCGGAGTATCTCGAGGCCACGTTCGCCTGCCTCAAGATCGGCCTTGTTCCGATAAACACCAACTACCGCTACGGCGACGACGAGCTGAGCTACCTGTGGGCGAACGCCGACGCCATCGCCGTCGTCTTCCACGGGGCGTTCGCCGATCGCATCGAGGGCATCCGTCACCGCATATCCGGCGTCCGACTGTGGCTGTGGGTCGACGACGGCTCGGGACCCTGCCCGGACTGGGCCGTCGCCTATGAGTCGCTCGCCTCGGCGGAGGGGCCGGCCGATCATGAGCGCGCCAGGGCCCCTTGGGGACGAGGGCCCGACGATCTCTACATGCTCTACACAGGAGGCACCACGGGCATGCCGAAAGGGGTGATGTGGCGCCAGGACGACCTCTTCGTCAGGCTGAACGGCGCGGGGTTCCGCCACTACCCGATCGACGGTGGACCCGATGACGTCCGCGCCGAGCTCGAGCGGGGAGGCGCCGGGATGACGCTCTTGCCGGCGTGCCCCCTCATGCACGGCACCGGCGGCTTCACCGCCCTCGAGCTCTTGAGCGAAGGTGGCCGTCTGGTGACCCTCACATCCCGCCAGTTCGACCCGGTCGAGCTCTTGGACACCGTGGAGAGCGAGTCGGTCAACGGGTTGATCATCGTGGGCGACGCCTTCGCCCAGCCCATCCTGGCCAATCTGGACGCCAACCCCGGTCGCTGGGACCTGTCGAGCCTCGTCGGCATCCTCTCGTCGGGGGTGATGTGGAGTGAGGAGACCAAAGCCGGTCTCCTCCGGCACCACCCCGGCATGCTCCTGATCGACGCCTTCTCATCGTCGGAGGCCATCGGCATGGGCAGCTCGGTCTCGTCGGGCGACTCGGCGGCCGACACGGCCACCTTCACCCTCGGGCCCGAGGTGCGGGTCATCGATGCCAACGGCCATGACGTCGTGCCCGGTTGGGGCCAGAGCGGCGTGCTTGCCCTCGGCGGGCGGATCCCCCTCGGCTACTACAAGGACGAGGCCCAGACGGCGGCCACCTTCCCGACCATTGACGGCGTTCGCTACTCGGTGCCCGGCGACTACGCCGAGGTCGACGAGGACGGATCCATCCGTCTGCTCGGTCGGGGCTCGGTGAGCATCAACACGGGTGGAGAGAAGGTCTACCCAGAAGAGGTCGAAGAGGTGATCAAGGCCATCGAGGGCGTGGCCGATGCCGTGGTCGTCGGCATTCCGAACGAGCGCTTCGGCGAGGAGATCGTGGCCGTCGTCGAGCTGCAGCCCGGTGCCTCCGAGGAATCGGTAAGGCCCGAGGACGTTATCGACCATGTGAAGGCCAAACTGGCGAGCTTCAAGGCGCCCCGTCAGGTCCGGTTCGTACCGACCATCGGGCGTTCACCGGCCGGAAAGGTCGACTACGCCCGCATCAAGGGCGAGGCCACGGAGTGGGCGGTGGCCCGGGTGGCCTGATGCGGTCAGCCCTTGTTCGCCCCGTGGGTCCGGACGAAGTCGTTGACCGAGTAGTACGCGTCGATGGACTCCCCGGCGTCTCCCCAGAATCCGTCGAGGATGTCGTAGGCCATGGTCCCCTCGCTGATGTAGTGGTTGTTGACGTCGGTGATCTCGAGCTCTCCGCGGCCTGACGGTACGAGGGTGGGGATCACGTCGAACACATCGGCGTCATAGCAGTAGATACCGGTGACGCCGAACTTCGAGTCCGGTTGCTCCGGCTTCTCAACGATGCCGATGATCCGACCCTGCTCGTCGAAGGTCGGGACCCCGAGGTGGCGGAGGTGCTCGTCCTCCTCCACCGGGGTGAGGAGGATCCGGGCCCCGTTCGGATTCGACCGGAAGGCATCAACCATGGGCTTGATCGAGCGTTCCACGATATTGTCCGCCAGCATCACGAGGACCGGGTCTCCGTCGACGAAGCGAGCCGCCAGTCCGAGCGCCTCGGCGATGCCGCCCGGCTTCTCCTGGTACCCGTAGCTGAGCCGATCGATACCAAACTCATGGCCGTTGCCGAGCAACCGGAGGAACTCGCCAGCGTGGGTGCCCCCCGTAACCAACATGATCTCGGTGATCTCGGCGTTGACCAGCGCCTCGATGCCCCAGTTGATCATCGGCCGGTCGTAGATGGGCAGCAGGTGCTTGTTGGTGATGCGAGTCAGCGGATGCAGTCGCGAGCCGGTGCCCCCGGCGAGGATGACGCCCTTCATCTGCCCGAGCCTAGACCTACCTGCCGATCACCACGCTCCGAGGACCGCCGCCGCACCCCGACAGATCAGGTCGTGGCGGTGGCGTTGGCCAGCACGGCGTCGGAAAACACCGGCCACGCCCTCGCCGCCCAGGGGCCGAAGGGCCGGTCGGCCAGCGCCGCGCAGACCACTCCGGCGGACGGGTCGACCCACAGGAACGACCCACTCTGGCCGAAGTGCCCGAAGGTCTCGGCCGAGTTGGCCGTTCCCGTCCAGTGGGGTCGCTTGTCCCCCCGCAACTCACAGCCGAGGCCCCAGTCGCAAGGGTCGAAGCGCTGATAGCCGGGCAGGACGCCGGCCAGTCCGGGGAACTGGACCGAGACCGCTTGGCGGTGGGTGCCCGGGCTGATCAACGTCGGGCACGACCACTCCCGGGCCAGCGCCAGCAGGTCGTCGATGGGCCCGGACAGACCGGCAGCGGCCGCACCGGCGCTGATGCCCTCATCGACGATGGTCCCATCCATTCCGAGGGGCCCGAGGACCCCGGCCCGCAGATAGTCGGCGAACGACATGCCGGCGTGCTCGGCGATCGTCTCGGCCAGTTGTCGGTAGCCGGCATTGGAGTAGATCCGTACGGTTGCCGGCGGCACCGACGCCAGGCCGTCGTCGGGCCCGAGGCCCGAGGCATGGGCGAGCAGGTGTCGGATGGTGGAGCCGGGAGGTCCGGCGGGGGTATCCAAGGAGATGGTCCCCTCCTCCACTGCCACCAGGACGGCCAACGCCGAAGCCAACTTGGTGACCGACGCCCATGCGAAGGAGAGCCGAGAGCCGAGGACCACTGCCGTGGCGCCGGTGCACGGGGCGATCGCAGCCGTGGCAACGGCGGCCGATCCTACCGGCCACCTGGCCATCAGCTCTTCGAGATCTGGCAATCGGGCGGGCGAGACGGAGTGGACGGCCGGATCCAGCGACAGGTCAGACGTCTAGGAACCGGCGCACGGCAAAGGCCGAGCCGACCACCCCGACCACGATCCCGACCAGGGCCACGAGGATGCACGTACCGGCCACCTCCCACCCTCCGAGGGACATCTGGGCGATGATGCTGCCCTGGTTCTGTGGAGTCTTGGCCACGTCGAGGCCGATGCCCCAATAGAGGGCGAGCACCACGACCACGGCCACCACGGCGCCGAGCAGTCCTTGGATCAGCCCCTCGGCCATGAACGGCAATCGGATGAACCAGTTCGTGGCGCCGACCAGCTTCATGACCGAGACCTCGCGCCGCCGAGCGAAGATGGCCATGCGGATCGTGTTCAAGATGAGCACCGAGGCTGAGAGCAGCAGCACCACGGCCACCGACAAGAAGACCCACTGCAGGATGCGGATGACGCTCTGCATGGTCTTGATCTGCTGGCCAGGGTATTTCACGTCGTAGACCCCGGGTTTGCCGTGGAACTCCTGATAGACCGCCGAGGCCTGCGATGGGTCGTTCAGTGTGCACCGGTACGACGACGGATAGTCGGAGAGCTTGGTGGCGGCGAACTCGTCAGCCGGCTCGAGCACTTTGGCCTCGTTGTAGTCGTAGGCCTGGGACCGGTTGATGCATGACTTCACGTACGGCGACTGCTTAAGCTGATTGCCGATTGAGGCCGACAGTGCCGGAGACGCCGTCGGGTTTACCCACACGATGGCCGTGACCCCGTTCTGCCACTGCACGGTGGCCTTGGACGCGCCCTGCTTCAGGAGCAGCGACGACCCGACCAGGGCCAGCGACACGGCGACGGTCAGGATGGCGGCCACGGTCATCAGGCGGTTTCGCCACAGGTTGGTGGCCGCCTCGCGGGAGACGTAGCGAGCTGAGACCGGCATCAGGCCCGGGTGGCGTAGTTGTCTGGGAGCTCGGCCGGCGCCTGCTCGACTGCCGTACCGGTCGGCGAGCCAGCGCCTGCGGCGGCCGTGGCGCTGTCGATGCCGTAGACACCGTGGGCCTGGTCGCGTACGAGGACGCCCCGGTCGAGTTCGATGACCCTCCGGCGCATCTGGTCGACCATGCCGGCGTCGTGGGTGGCGATGATCACGGTGGTGCCCGTGCGGTTGATGCGGTCGAGGAGGCGCATGATGCCGAGGCTCGTCGTCGGATCGAGGTTCCCGGTGGGTTCGTCGGCCAACAGGATCAACGGTCGGTTCACGAAGGCTCGGGCCACAGCCACCCGCTGCTGCTCACCGCCGGAGAGCTCATGAGGCAGGTTCCCACTCTTTTTCGTCAGACCCACGAGGTCGAGCACCTGGGGTACCTGGGCGGCGATGACGTGCTTCGGTCGGCCGATCACCTCGAGGGCGAAGGCCACGTTCTCGAACACNNCCGATGTTCCGGCGCAGGTAGGGGATCCGCCACTTGGCCAGATGGCCAATCTCCTTGCCGGCTTCCCAGATGCGGCCCGAATCGGGCATCTCCTCACGGAGAAGGAGTCGGATGAAGGTGGTCTTGCCCGATCCCGAGGGACCGACCAGGAAGACGAACTCCCCCTTGTCGATGTCGACCGAGCAGTCCTTCAGGGCCACAGTTGAACCCTTGTACGTCTTGGTGACGTTTTGGAACTTGATCATAGAGACGGCTCCGCGTTTACCAGAGAGGGGGTTGGGAACCACACGTTCCCATTCGACCGCAATGCTATCGCTCCGGACCTCGGAATTCGTTCAACCCCTCTGACCTCCCCTGAAGTAGCTCTCGTCACGCCTCGACGCAGCCGTCGTCTTGACCGCGATCCCATGCCCAGGTTCTGGCCAGATCAGTCGCTCCCCCGACGGGTCTCAGCTCCCCTGCGCAGTTCGGCCTCGATGAACGCGTCCAGGTCGCCGTCGAGGACGGCCTCGACGTTGCCCGTCTCCTCGTTGTTCCGCAGATCCTTCACCAGCTGGTACGGGGCCATGACATAGGAGCGGATCTGGTTGCCCCAGGCGTTGTCGGTGCGGTCGCCGGCCAGCTGGTCGAGGGTGGCCTGGTGCTCGGCGCGTTGGCGCTCCGCCAGCTTGGCCCCCAGCACCTGCATGGCCTTGGCCTTGTTCTGGGTCTGGCTCCGCTGGTTCTGGCAGGTCACCACGATGCCGGTGGGCAGGTGGGTGAGCCGCACCGCCGAGTCGGTCTTGTTGACGTGCTGGCCGCCGGCGCCCGACGATCGGTAGGTGTCGATGCGCAGGTCCTTCTCGTCGATCTCCACCTCGCCGGAGACGTCCTCCAGAAAGGGCACCACGTCGAGCGAGGCGAAGCTGGTCTGGCGCCGGTGCTGGGCGTCGAACGGCGAGATCCGCACCAGCCGGTGGACGCCCCGCTCCGCTGCCAGCATGCCGAAGGCGTAGCGGCCCTTGACCAGGAAGGTGGCCGACAGCAGCCCGGCCTCCTGGCCGGGCGTGGCCTCCTCCACCTCGATGTCGAAGCCGCGCCGCTCCGCCCAACGCGTGTACATCCGGAGCATCATCTCGGCCCAGTCCTGGGNNCGCCGGCGCCGGCGTGGATCTCCGCCACCGCGTCGCCGTCGTCGTAGTCCCCGGCGAACAGGGCGCGCAGCTCCAGTGACGACAGGCGCCGGTCCAGGTCGGCCAGCCCCTGTTCGATCTCGGACCGGAGCGAGTCGTCGCCCTCCTCCTGGGCCANNCTCGTAGAGGGTCTCGGCGTCGGACAGCCGCTCGGCCAGGCCGGCCAGCATCTCGAGGTCCTCGATGACGCGGCCCAGCTCGGTGGTCACCTCCCGGGCGTGGTCGGCGTCGTCCCACAGCCCGGGCGCCGAGGCCTCGAGCTCGAGCTCGGCCCGCCGGGCCTGCAGCCGGTCGAGGTCGTGGGAGCGCTCGGCCTCGCGGAGCCGGGCGGTGGTGGAGGCGATGGCCGCCGGGATGTCGACGCGCTCGGGCTCGCCGCCCCCCCGACGGGGGGGCTCGGACGCCGCCATCTCAGTTGGCGCCGTGGCAGAGCTTGTACTTCTTGCCGCTGCCGCACCAGCACGGGTCGTTGCGCCCGAGCTTCTCCTTGTCCGACTTCACGATCGGCACCTGCGTCTCACCGTCGTCGGCGAAGCGGTTGGTGACCGCGCCGGTCAGGGCGCCGGCGTTGGGGTCGCCGGCCAGCACGGCGTCCTCGGCGACGGCCGCCGGGGTGGTGGCGGCGGCCAGGGCGGCCATCTCGGCGCTGCCCTGGACCGGGTCGTCGGCGGCGATGTAGCTGGCCTTGTCGAGGTCGGGCTCGGCGGTCTCCTCCGAGAGCACCTGGACGTGGAAGATGTAGCGGAGGTAGTCGTCGTCGATGCCCTCCATCAGCTTGCCGAACATGGCGAAGCCCTCGCGCTGCCAGGCCACCAGCGGGTCCTGGTTGCCCATGGCCCGGAGGTTGATGCCCTCGCGGAGGAGGTCCATGTCGGCCAGGTGGTCGCGCCACCGCTGGTCGAGGATCTGCAGCATGATGTCGCGCTCGAGCTGCCGGGCGGTCTCGGCCCCCCCCGGAATCGTCTCGTCACGCTCGGCGTAGAGGTCCAGCGCCTCGGAGATGATGCTCTCGGTGACCTGGCCGGCGGTGGTGGCCTCGGCGAGGTCCTCGGCCACGAACTTCGTCGGGTAGTACTGGGTGACCTCGGTGACGAGCCGGGGCAGGTCCCACTCCTCGGGGTAGTCGTTGGGGCACGCCGAGGCGACCAGGGCGGTCATGGTCGACTCGAGGAGCTCCATGGTCTCCTCGTGGAGGTCCTCGCCCTCGATGATCTGGAGCCGGCGCTTGTAGATCACCTTGCGCTGCTCGTTCATCACGTCGTNNGCTCGATGGCCTTGGTCACCATCTTGGCCTCGATGGGCATCTCGTCGGGGAGGGCCCGGCCCATCACCCAGCTCATCGCCCCGGTGGCGAACAGCCGCATCAGGTCGTCCTCCAGGGAGAGGAAGAACCGGCTCTCCCCGGGGTCGCCCTGCCGGCCCGAACGGCCGCGGAGCTGGTTGTCGATGC
>PLSY01000416.1 GCA_003164275.1 Acidimicrobiaceae bacterium
CACCCACATTGCTCGGGCCGCTTCCCTCTCCGGACAGCACGACCCGCTCGTTCTGTAGTGTGGTCATGGCGATCGACCACCCGTCTCCTGGCTCACCCACCCGCCAGCGATCGGGGACCCTGACGTCCGTCAGGAAGACCTCGTTGAACTTCGAATCCCCGGTCATGTCCATGACGGGCCGGACTTCCACACCTGGTGAGTCCATCTCGACCAGAAAGAAGGAGAGGCCGCGGTGCTTCGGAGCGTCGGGTGCCGTCCGGGCCAGGAGCATCCCCACCGAGGCCACATGTCCCATGCTGGTCCNNACCAGAGCTCGTCGGTGACGAAGCAGGGCCGGACGAATCGGTCCAGTTGCTCGGAGGTACCGTGTCGCAGGAGCGTCGGGATGCCCATCCCCACTCCGAGAGGGTTGCGCATGACCGCACTCTTGGCCCCGGCTGCCCTCATGTCCTCGTCGACGAATCGCTGGAGGCGGCCATCGAGATCCAGTCCGCCCCTGCCTCGTGGCCAATCCACTCGAGCCAGCCCGGCGTCGAACTGCGCTGCGAAGAAGTCACGGGGCTCGAGGCGTGCCGGGTTTTGCTGCTGCAGAAATTCGCTGACCATCGATCGGACTAGCTCCGGGCCCCCATCGACCACCCGGGAGGGCACGGTCATGCGCTCGTCGTCGAGCGCTCGTTGGCGAACAGGGCCCAGGGACCACCACCGGCACTGAGGCCGCCATCGATCACCAGGCTCTGTCCGGTGATGTGGGAGGCCATATCCGAACAGAAAAATGCCACCGCCTCAGCGATTTCCACCGCATTGGCCAGGCGGCCATCAGGTGTTGCGGCCAGTACGGCCTCTTCGAATTGGCTGTACTTCTCGTGGGAATCGGTCTCCACCGATCCGGGGACAACGGTGTTCACCGTCACGCCGGAGGCGGCCAGCTCGACGGCCAGCGAGCGGGTGAGCGACTCGTAGGCGGCCTTGGCTGCTCCCATCACTCCGTGCAGCGGAATGAAGAACCGACTGTCCAGTCCGCTGATGGTGACGATGCGGCCGGTGCCGGGGAACAGCGGCTGACTTCGGCTGACCATTTGGATGAAGCTGCCGACCGTCGTGGCCATGGTTCGATCGACGTGGCGGCGGGACTGCTCGACTACCGCCTTGATGGCGCCGGCCGCGGCATTGGCCACGAGGGTGTCGAGGCGTCCGAACTGGTCGGTGATGGCGTCGAACATGGCGTCCACCTGCTTCTCGTCCTCGAGCTCAGCCTCACAGACGAGGACGGTATGTCCTGTGGAGCGCAGGGCGTCGGCCACACCTTCGGCCAACTCGGGAGTGCGCCGACAGTGGATGACGAGCCCCTGGTGGGTGTCGGCTAGGCGTTCGATGCACGCTTTGCCGATACCTCTGCTGCTGCCGGTCACCAGGGCGACTTTGCCATTTGAGGACGCTGGAGAATGGCTCATGGGATGGACTTCCTGGACACGCGATCGCCGGGCACCACTTCTTTCAGGAACGCGATCACGGCGTCACTAAACTTGTCGTTGCGATCGCCGGCGACCATGTGCCCGGCCTCGGCCACGTCGACATGGCGGGTGTGGGGGGCAAGGGTCATGAAGTAGTCCACAGCCTCCGGAGCGACGAGCTCACTTCGTGCACCACGGATCAGCAGCATCGGAACACCGCGTTCACCGAGCCGGATGACCGCTCGGTCGAGTCGGTCGGTGTGTTGTGAGGCACTCGGCTTGTGTTTGCCGAACATGAACTGAGGATCCCAGTGCCAGCGCCAGCGTCCATCCGTTCCCAGTCGCAGATTCTTGCGAAGACCGGAAAGGTCGCTGGGCGGCGGACGCTCGGGAAGGTACTCGGAGATCGCCGCCGATGCTTCCTCCAGCGATGTAAAGCCCTCAGGGTTGGCTGCCATGAAGCCGTTGATCTGATCAGCGCCGCTCGGGAGGAAGCGAGTCGCGACATCCACCAGAACCAAGGCGGTCACTTCGATGTCCCGCTCAGCGACCGCCAAGAGCGCGGACGCTCCGCCGATTGAAGCTCCGACGAGCGCCGCTGGCCTCGACAAGGAATCGGTGATACCTGAGATGTCATCACCGAGCCGGTCCAGCGAGTAGTCACCATCGGGAGCCCAGGTGGAATCTCCGTGCCCCCGCATGTCGTAGGCCAGGGCATAGAAACCCTCCTGCGCCAACTCGGTGACCGCCCAGTGCCAGGCGTGTCGGGTCTGACCGCCACCGTGGAGGAGGACGACAGGGGGATCGTCCGGGGAGCCTGCTGCTTCGGCGACCAGGCTGACGTCGCTGAGCTGGAGCGGTATGGATGAGGAGGTCATCATGCCGGAACAGCCGAAAACGGCTCGAGTGCTTCGACCAGCTCGACGGCGGTCCACCGTCGATTGCGCTCGACCTGCTCATCGAGCCGCCACGGAGCCATGATCCCGACCGTGCCACCTCGCGTGGTGAATGTCGATCCGGTGAACGCGCACTGCTCAGAGGCGAGGTAGGCCACCAGCGGCGAATTGTTGGCGGGATCCCAAATGTCGAACTGGCCGTCCTCGGGAGGCTCTCCCATGAGGTCTCGGAGCCACTCGGTCGACGTGGTCATCTGGGTCCGAGCGGATGGCGCCACGCAGTTCGACTTGACGCCGTAGCGTCCCAACTCCTTGGCGCACACGATGCTGAACGAGGCGATTCCGGCCTTCGCCGCGCTGTAGTTCCCTTGCCCGGGGTTGCCGATGAGGCCGGAGTTCGACGACGTGTGGATGAGGCGACCCGACACCGGCGCACCGGACTTGGAGCGGGACCGCCAGTAGTCGGCCGCCCAGTGAGTCGGAACGAAATGGCCCTTCAAGTGCACCTTCACCACCAGATCCCAGTCATCTTCCGTCATGGTGACGATCGGCTTATCCCGGACGACTCCCGCGTTGTTTACGACGGCGTCCAAACCGCCGAAGTGCTCGACCGCCTGGTCGATGAGTGCTCGTCCGCCCTCCCACGAGGTGATGTCCTCGGTGTTGGCGACCGCCTCCCCTCCCGCCGAGACGATCTCGTCCACAACCAGTTGGGCCGGCGCCAGTCCGCCGTTCTCGGCCGGACCGCCGAGGTCGTTGACCACTACCCGGGCTCCCTCCGAGGCGAGCAGTAGGGCGTGGCTCCTCCCAATTCCCTGTCCGCCGCCGGTGACCACGGCAACTCGGCCATCGAGGAGTCCCATCCGGGCTACGCCTCGACGTCCGCGGGAATCTGGGCGTCGGGATAGAACTGTCGTGACCACCGACGGAACGCGTTCATCTGGCGGGCCTCGAACGGGCTGAACGGCGCCCGTTGGATGTACTGCTGATTCTCCCAAATGACCAGGTCCCGCTCGGTCTGGCGGATCTCGAACTTGAAGCGCTTGAGGGCCATCTCACCGGGCTCACCGGTCACTTCGTCGAAGTCGGACGCCTTGCAGGCCACCGTGCCGAAGAGATCGCAGTGCTCGTGGTCGATCGGGGTAATGGCCACGCCGTGGACGGAATCGTCCTGGTCGACGAACCGGGCAAAGGCGAATCCGAGCCCGTAGGTCCAGGTGTGCAGCTCAGCCCAATACGATCCGTCAGGGGACAGCCAGGTCTTGTCCTTCTTCGCACCGATGATGATCTCCCCTTTGGTATGGAAGATGTGGGGCTCCTCGTCTGCCTCGAAGATGTACAACCGGGTGGGTTCCGACCCCTTGTGAACCCACTGCTGATGCGCGGCATCGGTCTGGTTCTCCCAAGCGACCTGGGGCTGCATCCGCACGTTGGGATGAAGCTTGCGCAGCTGAGGTGAAGTGCGGAAGTCGGGGTTGTAGAACTCGTCGATCCTTGGTGGTTGCCAGTAGGGCTCCTGGCCGACATCGCTGTTCCACAGGTAGATCATGCCATTGCTCTCCGCGACGCTGTGTGGCACCAACTTCTGGATCTTGTTGGGCTGCTTGTCGTAGGGGATCTCGACGTTGTTGCCATCGGCGTCGTACTTCCAACCGTGATACGGGCATCGGATGCACTCCTCCTCGATGGTGCCTCCGTAACCGAGGTGGGCTCCCATGTGGGGGCAATAGGCGTCGAAGACCCGTGCCACCCCCGAAGCACTCCTCGAGAGGACCATGTCGGTATCGAAGTACTTGATCGGCTTCACCTCACCCGGCGCCAGCTCGTCCGACCACCCGATTTGGAACCACCCCGTTGGGAAGCTCTTGTACGGCAGATTCAACGGCATGGGATCTCCTTCATCACGCGGATGCGCTGCGGGCAGAATGGACCATTAGAAAGCGGATGCTATCTAAGCATACTGTACACAATGCCATGTAGAAAGCGGCATTGTCCGTGAGTGGCGGAGCTCCAGTGATTCAATAGTGAGTGTCTGCTACCATACGCCGGAGAGTCGAGGGCCAAGGGAGATCCTCGTGCTCTGACCTGCGCCGGCCCGGCCATGCGCCGACGCGTCGAATGAGCGATGATGAGAGAAGAGGGGGAGGTCACGTGCAAACACCTCCGACAGACGAAGTCGTCCTGCGTTACGCGCTCGAGCGAAATGCGGCGGAACATCCGGACGAGCCGTTCGTAGCTTTTGAGGGTGGCGTGACATGGACTCGTAGACAAGCCGTCGAGGAGATGTACCGAGCGGCCAACGCCCTGAGGGCCGCCGGGGTGAACCAAGACGACAACGTCGCGATCTTCATGCCGAACGGAGAGGACTTCATCAGGGCTTGGTGGGGAACGTGCTGCTTAGGTGCGGTAGCTGTCTCCCTCAACACTGCGTACCGGGGTGAGACTCTGCGACACGCCCTTCACACCGTCCAGAGTGAAGTGGTGATCGTCGATGAAAGTATGTCCGATCGCCTCGACGTCATCGGCACCACGGCTCGACGGTTGACCCCCCACGAGCTCCGCTCCGGGTCAACCGCTCCCCCTGAGCTCAGCCGGGATCTCGAGGTGTGGGATATCCACTCGATCATCTTCACGTCCGGGACCACCGGAGCGGCGAAGGCCTCGCTCACCACGTACCTGCACGTGTACATGAATTCGGGCTGGGCGATCCGAGCCATCGGACTCGATGCCACGGACACGTATCTCATCGACCTTCCCCTGTTTCATCAAGCTGCCCAGGCTCGCGTCGTCTCGAGCATCGGTTCGAGGACCAAGCTGGCAATCCGCAACCGTCCCGACCTCAGTCGCTATTGGGAGGTGGCCAAGGAGACCGGGGCGACGACCGGAATGCTGCTCAGCTCGATGACGCCGTACCTACTCAGCCAGCCCGAGCGCCCAGAGGAACGGGACCACTCGATCCACACCATCGCCATGGCTCCTCCGCCGGTGGACCCCGATGCATTCAAGGCCCGCTTCGGGATCGAGCGGATCATCACCGGATATGGGGCGACAGAGTCGGGATCACCTCTGGTGTATCCGCTCGACGAGCCGCTCATTCCCGGCAGCCT
>PLSY01000322.1 GCA_003164275.1 Acidimicrobiaceae bacterium
GGATCGAGCGGACCTATCACCGTCGTCGCCGACAAGACGCACTGGGTCGCTTGACCCCCATCGAGTACGAAACCATCATGACCACACCGGCCGCTCAGGCCGCGTGACCGAATGTGTCACCTGATCGTGCAGCAGACCCTCCGATGGATGCGTCATAGCGCCGGTCAGCGAGCGAGGGTCAAGTTCCGGGGAGGGCAGCCCTTGGGTCGAACAAGAACTTCTGGCGGGATCGCCCCTTGGGGGCGATAGTGAACGATCTGGAATCCGCCAAAAGTTGTTGTGAGCCGAGCCGGTGACTTGAGGCCGTCGAGCGCCGGAGGTCTTGGTCGAGTGAAGTCTGCTCAGAGACCTATTCCTGCACTAGGTTCGGGAATGGGGCCACGCTCATCATCTCGGACAAATTGGACACCGAGAACACCCTTCCGTCGCAGTCGCGTACAACGGGTCCGAGCGTGTCATTGACACGCATCCACCCGAGTCCACCCAGAACCGCCAATAGCGGAATTCCACCGAGCCGCACTGCTTCGTCGTGCAGGCGCTCGAACCGCAACGCCTTGTCGCGAGCAGTTCCACCATCATTCGCGCCCTTGCACTCCAGTAGCGCTCGAAGCGTGTCGGACTGGTCAAAGACTACGAAGTCGGGTGCCGGCCGTACCTGGACCTCAAAGCGGTCTTCAATGTCGCGCTGATTGTGGGACCCGGTCCGAATGTAGGAGATGCCATGCTCAATGAACATTGCCTCAACAGCATCTTCGATCAGGTTGCCCCGTTTTTCAGAGGTTGCATTGAGGAGTTGTCCGAAGGCACCTCCGTAGTGGCGTTGATGCAGAAAGGTGGCGAATGGGACACCCCTGGTGGCGTACTCATTGGCCGTGGTCCAGCCATTCAACGTGTCAGGCTTGGCTTGCTTGGAATGAAGATCACCTGGCGGGGTCCCAAAGAGCGTCCCGGCCATTATGCGACCCAGCGTTTCCGCTGCAACCCGCGCCTGATCTGTAGTCGTTTTGCTGCCCTTACGCTCCATGGAATCCACCTTTGAGGCAGATAGCGGTCTCATTTTGAGGGGATCCGCCACGAGATTCGTGGACGCCGCAAATTCAGTCTTTGTAAGACCCGTCAGCACCCGAAGCGGCAGGAGAGTGGTGGGTTCCTCGGCCAATGACTGCGTCAAGTCTTCAACGCTGACCCGGGTAAAGCCTTGAGTCTTCTCAACTGCGATGTCGTACGCCGCCTGAAATGTAGAGAGTTCATAGAAGTCGGTCCAGTGGACGTAGGCAAAATCAGGTCCGAGATGCGGGACGTAGAGCTGTCGCGCCAGCTCGGCGTAGATGGCAGGCAACACCCCAGTGCCGTGGTGTTGGGGTATTTGGCGAAGTCGAGCCACTCGTTCGTCCCAGCTGCCCGCAGATTCAACGTGAGTGATTGTCTCTATGACGCTTGGCACCTTGCGTCAGCCCGCTGTGTTCAGCAGCATCCCAGCAGGATCTTCTGCAATGTCAGCCAGGATTCTGCGCTGAGCTTCGGCGACGAACTCAGGGTGAATCTCCAGACCCCCAGCCTCTCTTCCGAGGCGACGAGCGACCACTGTGGTCGTCCCTCCTCCGGCGAACGGGTCGATGACTACTCCGTTGAGAGGTGTCGCCACGTTGATGAAAAACTCAGCCAAACCTTCCGGCATTGCTGCGGTGTGAGCAACTCCGCGATGTTGGTTGTAGGTTTGAGGCACCGACACCACGTTGCCTGGGTCGGCGCCGCCATTGAGATAGGTCTTGGTTCGGTCTCGTCCGAACCCCGAAGCGGTATTGCGGCGTCCGTTGGTGTCCCGATTCCGGCGGGCAATCTCTTCCGGGGTTGCTCGATACGGCACCCGCACGGCGTCAAGGTTGAAATACGGCTGCGGACCCCTGGCGAAGAAATAGACGTATTCGAAGGCATCCTTAGGACGAGGTCCAAACCGTCCTGGGACCGCGTTGGGCTTGGCCCAGATGTATGTCTCAATCCATCGCCAGCCGAGATGCTGCAGTGCCAGCACCAATTGGTAAACGTATGGGTGCCGCTGTCCTCGGAGCGGACCTGAAGATGCAACCCGATTCTTGATGTTGAGGACCAACGCACCGCGTTCGTTGGCGGCATCGAACATCGCACGGGCGAAGGGCATGAACCATTCGACGTAGCGGTCCGGATTGATGCGACTGTAGGCCCGGGCGTCGGCGTAGGGGGGAGATGTAAAAAAGAGATCGACGCTTCCTTCGGGGAGTCGAGGCAGCCATTCAGACGCGTCCCCCAGCGTGACTCCCTCCGAAAGCAATTGGCTCAGGACAGCGGGTCGCCGAAGGGGGGGAACCGTGAGTTCGGAAGGAACGGTGCTGAAGTTGTTCTTGGGCACAGGGCCAGCGTAGAGCGCAGGTGTATCTTGTGGAGGGATTGCCTGTTCAAGCCCACATTTGGTTTGCTAGGTGAGGGATCGAATCCCGGAATCGTGACTGACGCGACCCATCAATCAGCCCCGACATTTCCCGTGGGGGCCATATGTGGCCGTGCTTCGGCCAATGGGGTAGGAGGGGTATACGGCCTCTTCGCTTCATCCCCGAAAAGAGTGGCGCAATGACCAGTACGCAGAGGATGCATCGACGGAGCCCTAGTCGTGTGACACCGGTAGCGATTGAGCCCGAAGCTTCCCGGATGGCGCTGAGCGTTCCCCAGGCCGCTTGGCTCTTGGGAACGTCGCCCAATTTCGTGTGGGGGATTCTGGCCAAGGGAGAATTGGGATCATTCCACTTAGGAAGAAAGCGGATGATCGCTCGGACCGAAGTCGAGCGCTTCATTGCCGCAGGCGGTACGCATGATCATGAAGAGGCTGGGTAGCCTCAACCTGATCAGACGGATGCCGGTTCGATCCGTTCCCCCCGTCCGGCGTTGGCGAAAGCGCGTCACAATCGGCTGAACCTGGCATTTTCTGAAGGCGGCCGATCTAGGTACGATTCCAGTTCACCGAGTTGCCTGGAGGTTCGTCGTGGAAGCCGATGCATTGACACCACGCGACCTCTTCGATCCGACGGTCTGTTACGAGGTGCCCCCGTTTCAACGACCGTATGTCTGGACGGAGGAGGACCAGTGGCAGCCGCTCTGGGATGACATCGTGCGGGTCGCCGACACGATGATCGAGTCAGGTCGTGACGACATAGAGGCAAGTCACTTCCTGGGTGCGGTCGTCCTAAAGCTCCTCATTACACCCGCCGGCGCGCCATCAAAGCATTGGGTAATCGACGGCCAACAACGGCTAACCACGCTGCAGCTGGTTCTCGATGCGGCACAGCTGGTTTTGGGAGCACACGGGGATGAAGAAGATGCTGAGAGCATGCAAGAACTTGTACTAAACGGTGCCAACCGATTCCGCAATTCGTCGAGCAGATTCAAGTTGTGGCCCTCTCGCATTGACCAGCATGCGTTTGAGGTCGTCATGGACAACGAACTGGAGGTCACCCAGGAGGCGTCGGCCAGCCGGATCTACCAGGCCCACGCCTTCTTCTTATCTTCCATTCGTGACTGGGCCGACGTTGTCGGAGATCCAAACAAGGCCAAAGCGCGTTTGGCGACGTTGGCAGACGTGTTGCAACAGCATCTCCAGATTGTCGCCATCAACCTATCTGTCAACGACGATGACCAGCTCATTTTCGAAACACTCAATGATCGCGGGACACCTCTGCTCGCTGCCGATCTCATCAAGAACTTCGTCTTTCAACAGTGCCATGAGATTGGCGCGGATGTTGATAGCTGGAACGACAAGTATTGGCAGGGTTTCGACGAGGACTGGTGGCGGGATCAGGTAGCACAAGGCAGGCTGTACCGCTCTCGCATCGACCTGTTTCTCCAGTACTGGCTTACTATGCGCCTACAGGATGAGATCCCAACCGATGCTGTCTTCTCGCGATTCCGTGCGTTCTCTAGTGAGCAGCTGAAGACCGTCGCAGAGGCGGAAGCCTTCCTGAAAGGGCTCCGTCGGGATGCTGACAGCTATCGAGAGCTTGTCACGCAAGACTCTGACTCCGCACCTGCGAAATTCTACGGACGTGTTGTTGAAGCGTTGGAACTCGGAACGTTCATTCCGCTATTGCTCTGGCTGATCAGCGATAATCACAATGTTCCCGAATCCGAGACGGCACTTGCACTAGGGGCTGTCGAGAGCTGGGCGATCCGACGGACCCTTCTCAGGATGACGATGAAGGACGTCAATAAGCTCATCGTGGCGATTCTCAAGGAGCTCAGCAAGGCTGAGTTGAACACGATTGGGCAGACAGTCGTTGAATACCTCACTCAGCAAAAAGCCGACGCGCGCTCGTGGCCGACTGATGGCGACCTCCGCCAGCAGCTTCACTCGATTCGGGTGTATGGCAACATCAAACAGCCACGAATTCGCGTCGTGCTTTCAGCTATCGAGTTGCGCCGACGGACTGAGCGGCACGAGGACGTGTCGCTCCCCACCAAACTGGAAATCGAGCACGTGATGCCCCGAGGTTGGCGCACGTATTGGGGTTCTGACATACAAGGCGAAACCGAGTTGGCCGCCGCGCGGGACATTTTGGTCGATACGTTGGGTAATCTTACGCTCGTCACCAAAAAGCTCAATGGCACTCTGTCGAACCGTCCGTGGAGGGATCAAGAAGCCGCCGTCGTGGCCAACACCGGGCGCGAGGCGGGAGTCGGAAAGCGATCCCTGCTCAACCGGTACAGCGTCCTAGTCCTCAACAAGGAAATTGTCGAAGAACATCCGGATCTATGGACGGAAAACGACATCAGAATACGCGCAGGTGAAATCACCGAGGCCGTGATCTCCATCTGGCCCAGGGGATGAATGGTTACCGGAAAATCGCTACCGGAGTGACCACGGCGGCCGGGTAACGAAGGGTAACGCTGCCTGAATCGCTACTCCCGCTACGCCTGCGCTGCGCTCGATTCTGTGCAAGTAGGCCGGGCAGTAGTTGACCGACCTGTTCCGGCTTCCCACGCGCGACTTTCGACTGAATTGACCCAACGAGTCGGGCCTCACCTTCCAGATCACCGATGCCCTCAGCCTGGATCATTTCTCGCTTGAGCCGGACGAAGAACTTGAACTTCGGATCGGTCACGAGGCTTGCAACGATCGGCACCGGAGCATCCTCCGTGATTGCGGCCGCCTGCTCGACCGCCGGCAGCTGTCGCTTCACTGTCTGCATCTCGTTGGGATCGATCAGAGGCTTTCCGTCTTCCCCCTCCAGCGAGCCGAAGACATCGAAGAATGGAAGTAGCGCCGAGGCTTGGCTCGCAAGTTCGATTGACTTCAAGAAAGCCGGAATCTCCAAATTCACCCTGGCTTCGATCAGCTCTCCAGACTCCACCTGGTTCCAGATCTCCTCATCGATCGCATCCATGGACTGAATCTCTTCCGACTCAGCGGCCAGGTCGTGGAATCGGCTGAATCGCGAGGAGCCCGTCTGTTGGAGACTGAATTCTGTTTCTGATCCGGTCGATCGGTCGCGGGACCCTCGTACAGAGGCCGGTCCAATTCCAATGCCCCCGCCAACCGACCCGCCGCTGGCTGCCTGGCGACGGATGTTCTCCTCCTCGTAGCGGCCGCCCTCGAGCTGCTCCAGGAACTGCGAAACAATCGCGTCGTCCCGGTATAGGAAGAACCGCAGCTTCCTGGCCATCTCATTCCTCCAGACAGTCATGTTGCGTTCTGAGGTTCTCAATCGAACCATCGCGCATACCTAACGCCACATTATCAGAGAGGCGAACATGTGTTCGTCACAATTTCGGATGTGACGGATCACTCCGCACAACCACCGCCGCGTGGGCACTGCTGGCCGACCTGTCCGTAAGGCGAGAATCCGGAGCCGCAATCCCGTCAGGGATCGAAAGCCGGGGACAGGAAGTAGACCCGGTTCTCGCGCCAGCTTTAGCCGATCAACATCCTGGCCTGGCCTGCGGTGACGTCGACCACGCCTTGGATCTTGTGCCGGTAGGTCTGCGCCAGCATCCGGATGTCTTTGTGGCCGAGCATATCGGCGACCTGCTGGAGCGGGACCCCTGCCTCCACCAATAGGGAGGCTGCCGAGTGCCGCAACTCGTTGGGCGCCAGATGACCCACATCGGCCAGCGTGGCCAAGTCGGAAATGGTTCGACGGAGGTTCGACGGGTCGATGGGGGTCCCCATGGCGGTGGTGAAGACGAGTCCGTCACGGTTGTCCCACACGAGGACGGCCAGTTCCTTCTTGCGCTGATGCACCTTGTGGGCTTTCAGCGCATCGATGACCTCGGTCGGCAGGCGGAGGTTTCGGTAGCTGTCGACCTTGGGCGGGCCGACGACCAGTGAACTGTCGGGTTGGCGCTTGAGGGATTGGCGGATCTCGATGGTGCCCTCCTTGAGATTCACCGCCTTCCAGGGGAGCCCAATGACCTCACCCGGGCGTAGTCCCAGCATCAATGAGGTCAGGACGAGCGCCTCATCGGGCTTGCCCTTGACGGCGGCCAAGAATTTGCGAGCCTGCTCGGCCGTAAGAGATCGCCGAACTCGCTTTCTGGCCGGGGCAGAGGGCAGGTAGGCCAGGCGAGCAACATTGCGCCGCACCTTGTCGCGCCGCTCGGCTTCATAGAGCGCAGCGCCGAGAACCATCTTCACCCGAAACAGTGATGACTTGCTGAGTCCCGTGCAATTCTGGCCCCCTCGGCCCTTCGTCTTGGCCAGCTGGGGCTTCACACGGGCCAGCTCCCGGAAGAGGTCCTCGACGTGTTCGACTTCAAGTTCGGAGAGCCGGTGGCCGCGCAGTGGTTCGCAATGCTTGAGCGCCCAGCGGTAGCTGGCCGCGTTGCTCTTATTCTTGGTACTGATGACGACGCCGTCGTACCAATCGAACCATTCGCCCACCCGGATGTTGTTGCCCATCATGAGTCCGGCCGCATTGAGCGAACGGAGTTCGTCGAGCTTCTCGACTACCTCACGACGCGTCCAGGCGGAGACCCGCCGGCGCTTGACCCCGATACGAAGTTCGCCCCGCCAACGACCGGTGTCACCCTCTTGGTAGATCGATCCTTCTCCGTAGCCGAGGTTGCGAGATCGCGACATGTGGCTCCTGAAAATTGGGGCACTCTTGGGGGCACTTCAGGTCCATATTAGTCGCATCGTCATCACCCACGTTCACAAAAGTCCTGGTCAGTGGGGGTGTGTGGGTGTCGGTGGGGTGTGCCTGGGTCAGATGACACGCAAGGGGTCACAGGTT
>PLSY01000141.1 GCA_003164275.1 Acidimicrobiaceae bacterium
TGATTAGCCTCAGCCCGTGGGCAAATGGAACTACGAACTGGCGTCGTACGACAACGGAAATGGACTCGGCTCGTTGGAGGACCTTCGTCACCTTGGCCACGGACACCAGCAGGGCTGGGAGGTAGTGGGTGTGGTCGATAGCATTACGACGGGTGAGAGGACTGTCAGCAGCCTTGCTCATGAAGCGTGGTGACCGATTGCCCAGACCATTACGACAGGTTGCTGTCGACGATTACGGCCCGGTGGAGAGGTTCCCGTTTGGGCCATTGGCAAACCCGGCGGCGCATCCGGTCTGCCACTCCCCGCCTAAGCCAGCGGAGGAGTACTCGCTCGGAACATTCGTGTCGCAGACCGACTGCTCAGACGGCCCACCGCTCTCGAAACCGGAGATCGCTAGTTTCCCCCTGGTGTAGCCCGCTTGGTATGCCTCCTGCGAGGTGATGGTGGGTGTCGTGGCTACGGGCGAAGCATCAGTGCCGGAGGGGGCACTGTTAGGACCTGATCCCGATCCGTCACAGCCAGCACACTGGTCCTCGGCTTGGTTGTCCGGTACTGAAATGCCGTAGACGCTCTCACAGCCATTGATGAACTGTGCAGCGTTAGAGGTTCCATCTCGGTCATTACCTGCCTGGCTGCAGTCGTGGCGCACTGTGGCGGACGCAGACACATGTCCCGCTTTGAGCTGCTTGCCGTAGTTCACGCCAACGTTGTACTCGCCGCTAGTGATCTTCGTGGCGGTGGCTGTAGTGGTCGCCGTTGCCGCCGTCGACTTGGGCTTAGCGGCCAAATAGGCCAGCACGCCCACTGCCACCACTAGGACCACGACGATGATTACGAGAAACTTGGTTTTGCTCCTTTTGGGTTCTCGTTCCAGGGAAATGGATGATTCCGCCGTATCAGTCATAGGCGCACTGTAGGGACGGTTTGGCCCGTTATCCAGGGACGTCACGCTGCGTGATCGGCTCGACGCCTAATGGGTCCGGCATCAATCTGCCTCGGTAACGCTTGTGAGGATGTTGTCCCGCGCCCTCAAGCAAGCCTCGTCGTTGATGCACTTCCACCTGTCACCCCTGTGTTCGCCGGAACGTGGTTGGTCATTAGGGACCTGCGGCATCCCACACTCTGGGCACTTTGGGCCCCATTTCCGTTCGTCAGTCATCGGCTCCATTATTGGCGGCCGATTCGCCAGCACCGACGGATACCCGATTACGTCAAGTGGCCCCAGGGTCGCCATTCGGGATGACCGAGATGTCGCTTAGACAAGTTGTCTGAACGTTCGTCGAGAGGACGGTAGTTACCGGTGGAGCGCCTACTACGAGGTACTGGCCGAAGCCCCCTTCAACGAGGGCGAAATCAAATGGGATCGGCGTTCGACGTGGAGCAGGCAAAAGCGTGACGCGTGGGCTGCGGCTTACGGGTTTCTCATTGCGATGGACTTCACCGACGAGGACATTGCTGGCGCCGTGCCCCGTCCTCGCGGGTTCCTTGGAACTCGACCTGGATGATTTTGAAGATGATGACTGGGTTGACTGACATACCGACTGAAGCCGAGCAGTAGGTCACCGCCCGGCGCGTCAGAGGTCAGCGGTCAGCGGTCAGCAGTCAGCAGTCAGCAGTCAGCAGTCAGCGGTCAGTGCTAACTGCTGAGGTGATCGAGGGGGCGACCTCGCGATTTGAGGTTCCTGGCCGATCTGCCACTTTACAGATGTCGAAATGTCGCCGTACCGACCAGTCGTCAACAAGCCGAAAGCCCAAACGAGGCAAGCACGCCGCTCGGAACGGTGCCGGTTCCCCCTGAGGGACAGAAGCCCTCTGTCCCGCCGAATGCCAGGATCGACGAGGTCGAAACGTTTACGATTCTTGCGATGCTGTCAGATGCCGGTTGGCCGCTGGAATCCAAAAGGAATGCGATCACATACACATAGCTCGGGTCGACCGATGACACCGAAGGTGCGGACGCAATCGAACTCGTGCCGCAGTTTGTTACGGCGCTTGATTGTGGATTTGCTACGGTCACCGGCTGCTGGGCAGCATCGTTCAGGTTGCTTCCGTTTGTCATGGCGGTGCACAAGATCGCCGTTGCGAGGCCCCCCGGGTCGGGTACAGCGGTTGTCGGTGTTGGGACATCGGTCGTTGTGGGGGCAGGCGAAGATGTGGGTGTCGTTGTCGCCGCCCCCGTTGACGGCCAGTTCCTCGTGTTGGAGTCATTCAAGATTGCTTTGCAGAGGTCGTGTTGGCTTGCTGGCAGAGTGCACGTCACGACAGAGGCACTTCCGTCTCCGGCGTATGAGTAGCGGAATACCCCGTTGGCTGGATAAGGGCCACCCGAAGGTACGCCTTCCCCGGCAACGCCTGGTGGGTCCTCAAAAGAGACGGTGTCGTTTGCCACACTGGCACTTCCCATCGTCGGTGAACCGTTAAGCCACTTGACGACCTCACCTGTGGGCTGGGTATTCGGGCACGGAGTGGTCTCACCAGTCTGTGTGCCGACGTATGAAATCAAGGGGCATGCGATGTCGAGGACGCATCCCTGGCAGGCTCCGCCCGAATCGGCGACAACGGCGATGGCCTTCGAAGTCGCAAAGGGTTGAGGCGATGAAGTCTGCCTCGCAAAGGTGGCCGTCTCTGAGTGTGGAAATACCGAAAGAGTAATGCCTCCATCAACTGCCTCCATCACGCTGCAGCTCCAGCCCGCCGGAGCCATGATGGGAGCAATAGATCGAGTGCTATCGCTGTAGTACGCCACGCTCTTCGCCAATGACGAGGGCAGTGACACAGTGATTGTTGGCGGTACAGCCGACGACGAAGTGCTCTGGATTCCCTGAGTCGTAGGACATTCCTTCACAGGGAGCGAAACTGCCTCGGTTTGAGTCGTGAGTGTTGTCGTTGGTTGGGCAGCTCGATTGTTCGTAGTTGCCGAGTTTCGGGACCCGGCCACGGCGATCCCGCCAGCAGCGAGAATCAGGACCACGATGACAGCGGCGATCACCCATGCTCGGCTCCTCGTCGAGTTGGTGCCATCGGAATCATCGACTGGAACTGCGGGACCGGTGGTCGCATTCGGACCCTGCTCTGGAACAGGCATCTTCCCGCCTGACGGCATCACAAGCGGAGTGCCACACGAAGCACAGAACGAGGCACCGGGAACGCTCTCGGTACCGCATTTGGGGCAATAGTTCATCACGTTACTGATCTCGTGCCCAGCGCTCTGAAGCCACATTGGCCACAGCGATTTCACATGGGCTGATGACGACTTCGGTAGTGAACTGAGCCAACATGCTGCCGTCGCCCCTCAGCTTCCTGGATGGATGAACTGTTGGATGGCCGCATTCGCAGCGGCTTCACATCCCTGCATTAACTCGGACTGGTCGTTGCCTGGTGGCACTCCGTAGGCCGGGATATTGTCCACGATTTCATTGGTGCATCGCGATTGCGCATTCGTTCCGGCAATGCCGGTGTGAGGCCCTCCGAACCATTGGTTCATTTCGGCAAAGCCGTCTTTGTAGGACAGTGAGCTGGAACCGCCGCATGCAGCGAAGGAAACCCCCGCTACTGCGACCGCCATGATGCTGATTAGCTTTTCTAGTGGTCCGTCGCTGATATAGCT
>PLSY01000034.1 GCA_003164275.1 Acidimicrobiaceae bacterium
CTCGACGTCAACGACCTCCACGCCCGCCACAGTCCTACGGACGGCACGCATCAGATCTGGAGGCGACAGTTCGGCTGAGCGCATAGCAGTAGTATACACTCACTCTGGAATTCTTGGCCTGGGTCTGAATCACCAATCAGGGTATTAATCGGAATATGCCGCCACTGGACGGGTGACAAGTAAATGACTACTATTTCCATATGACGTGGAATCGCCACCTGAGTCCTGTTGGACGCCCACCGATGGTCCATCGGTCAGGCACGTCGCTGAGGCGATCGGATGGCTAGTGATGTGGGAGGTGGTCAGAGCATGCTGCGTGTGGCGATCGTTGGATCCGGTTTTGGCGGGATCGCTGCCGCCGTCAGACTCAAGCAGGCAGGCATCACCTTCACCGTCTTCGAACGGTCAGATGACCTGGGGGGAGTGTGGAATGAGAACACCTACCCAGGCGTGGAGGTCGACAATTTCGCCCACTGGTATTCCTTCTCATTCAGAACCTACGACTGGTCGCGAACACATCCGGGCCAAAAGGAGCTGAAGGACTATCTGAACGACACGGTCGACAAGTTCGGCGTCCGCGAGCACTTCCGTTTCGGTAATGCCGTCGAACGAATCGAGTGGGACGAGAATGCTCAGTGGTACTGGGTCCACTTGTCGGACGGATCGACAGAAACGTTCGAGTTTGTAGTGAGTGCTGTCGGACTGTTCAATAAGCCCCGCATTCCGGAGTGGCCTGGTCTGGAACGATTCCAGGGGATCAAGTTTCATTCGGCGCGATGGGAGCACCAACACGATCTCACGGGAAAGCGCGTCGCCGTGGTGGGCACAGGGTCCACGGGCGTTCAGATCGTCAACGCGCTCGCCCCCATCGTGGGCCAACTCACTGTGTTCCAACGCGAGCCCGGGTGGCTGTTCAGTAAGGGCGAGCATGTCTTTACGAGCGAAGAGCGCAGGCGCTTCTCACGAACTCTGGGCTATCGATGGCAGCGGTTCAAGTATTTCTACCGCGAGCAGACCAAGGGGTGGGGCGGAAAGAATCTACAGCCGGGAACACCCCAAAACGCCAAAGCTCAAGCGGCATGTGAGCGGTACATAGCGAAGGTGTTCAAGGATCGACCGGATCTGGCCAAGGCCGTCACTCCCGACTACCCCTACGGCGGCAAGCGTCAGGTCCTTGCATCAGGATTCTACGAGTCGCTGCTGCTAGGTCACGTGACCTTGGTGCCGCAGGCGGTCGAGCGTGTGACCGAGACAGGGATCGTCGACGCCGAAGGCATCACCCATGAGGTTGATGTGCTGGTCATGGCCACTGGATTCGAGGCGGCCGACTACCTCAACACCCTCGAGGTCATCGGTCGGGGTGGTCGTTCACTCCGAGAAGCGTGGAATGGAGAGCCCGAGGCGTTCTTGGGTATATCCGTTCCCGACTTTCCGAATTTCGGCATCCTCTATGGGCCAAACACCAACCAGGGAAACGTCATCTTCGGTCTCGAGACGTCAGTGAACTACGTCGTGCGAAATCTGAAACGTATGAAGCGGACCGGGGTGACCTCGATCGATGTGCGGCGATCCCATTTCGTCATCTACAACCGATGGTTGCAGCGGCGCCTGGCCAAGAGCGCGTTGGCCAAGGCGAAGAACTACCACAAATCTGCGTCGGGCCGACTCGTGCTCCCGTTCCCGACCAATATGGGCTGGTACTGGGTATTCTGCCGAATCTTCCGCAGATGGGCGGCGGTGGATTACCGAGTCGAGCGCAAGGTGGTGGCCATCGAACAACCGGCCGAAGACGGCGTGGTGCGGTCAAACCCGGCGAATAGGCATCTCGGGTCTGGTGGACCGGAGGTGATCGTCAGATTCGCAAAAGACAACCAGTAAGGAGATGACATGGGAATAGTCGAAGGTGGCGTAGCACTCGTAACAGGAGCAGCGTCAGGTATCGGTCGAGCCTCAGCACAAGCCTTCGCTCGCGAAGGGGCTCGCGGCGTGGTTGTCGCTGACATCGACGCAGATGGTGGAGAAGAAACAGTCCACCTTATTCATGCTGCGGGTAGCGACGCGGTCTTCGTCAACTGCGACGTCTCTAAAGAAAACGACGTCGAACGACTCGTAGAAATTGCCATCAGCCAATATGGCAGTGTCGACTACGCACACAACAACGCAGGAGCCAAGCCTCAGCCCTCCAATTTGCATGAACTCACAGTTGCAGAGTGGGATCGGATCATTGACACTCACCTAAGGGGAGTCTGGTTGTGCATGAAACACGAGATTAAGGCAATGCTGATCAACGAGAAGGGGGCGATCGTCAATACCTCGTCAGCAGCAGGCATCCTGGGAGGACCAATGATGTCCGTTTACACGGCAGCAAAGCATGGGATTGTCGGGCTAACAAAAGCGGCCGCCGCTGAGTACGCTCGTTCGGGTATTCGCGTAAACACCTTGTGTCCAGGGCACACCGATACGCCAATGCATCGTGACCCCCCTCGGGGAATGAAACCCGGACAGATTGAGCGTTACGCACTCCCCAATGAACAGGCCAATCCTGCGGTGTGGCTTTGCTCAGACTGGGCGAGTTACATTACGGGTGCAACACTTCCCGTCGACGGCGGGGCAACGGCCAGCCTCTAAGGCGACTCAGTTCACCACCGGCTCGACTGCATTGGGGTGTCGACTATCGGGTGACGGCGTGATCGAGTTCCTGCTTCCACGCAAGAATGGTGTCCAACTCCTCAGGCTTGTCAGCGGCTATGAGTTCGGTCGTTCCCATCGAGACTGTTCCGGTCGTGCCGTCGATGGAGATCACTTCGCCTTCGGTGACATCGATGCCACCGACTGTGAAGGAACGGGTACCCAGGTCGAGTGCTTCAGCCCCCACCACGGCAGGGATCCCCCAGCCCCGGGCGATCACCGCGGCATGGGACGCTAGGCCACCGCGGATGGTGAGAACACCTTCAGCAACCGACATACCGTGCACGTCTTCAGGCGAGGTTTCGGGTCGGATGAGAATTACCGCTTCTCCACGGTCGGAGGCCTCAACGGCTGCATCGGCAGAAAAGCAGGCTCGTCCGACGGCGATTCCGGGAGAGGCTCCCA
>PLSY01000263.1 GCA_003164275.1 Acidimicrobiaceae bacterium
TCGCCCCACCCCACCAGATCTCGCGACCCCGGACGTCGTCGAACGGCACCGTCATCGCCCCGTCACCGCCCCGCACGGGTATGCCATCGGGGATCATGGGCAAGCTGGCGGCCACCAACATCGCCGCCATGATCGACAAGGGCGACGCGGTCCAGGTCCGGTCGGCCTCGATGGCCGACATGGCCGCAGCCTGCGTGGCCTCGGCCGGGTCCGGGCTGCGCCACGGGAGCGCGGCGTCGATGACCATGTACCCGATCGTGCCCGACCTCCAGAAGTACCCGGGCACGGGGCGCAGTCTCAAGGACACCTTCGGGGAGATCGGTCTCGCCGGACACTGGATCAAGCTGGCGCTCCACTACATGTTCATCTACAAGGCCAAGGCCCGCCCGGGCTGGCACCTGATCCCCGAATAGGGAAGGAGAGGACGATGGACCACACCGCAGACGACATCGCCAGTGCGCCACTCCCGACGGCCAAGACCCTTCGGGCCCGCACGAATCTGGTCGTCCAGTTCGAACGGTTTCTCGCCATCAATCTGAAGATGGCGAAGATCATCCGCAAGGAACACCGCTGAGCGCCTCGGCGCTCCAATCGAAGAGAGGAACGACGGATGTGTGCAGCAGTGACATGCAAGCAGTGCGGCCGCCCGTCCTGGAAGGGGTGCGGCATGCACGTGGAGCAGGTGCTGGGACACGTCGACCCCGCGGATCGGTGCCAGGGACACGCTCGGACGGCGACGAAGGGGCGACGCTGGTTTGGTCGATGAGCACGAGCTCGCCGGATCGGGCCGAAGTGCCGCTGGCAGCTGCCGGCAATGGAACATCGGCCTCTGCCGGTCACCTGCCAGAGCCTCCTCTCCCAGACGTCGGCCACCTGAGGGTGTGACGGTGGACAGCCGGCAGTGGGACGAGCGCTACAGCGGCGACGAGCTGGTGTGGACGAGCACGCCCAATCAGTTCCTGGTCGCCGAAGCTGTCGGACTGAAGGCTGGTCGGGCGGTAGACCTCGCCTGTGGTGAGGGTCGCAACTCGATCTGGCTCGCCGAGAAGGGCTGGGAGGTGACGGGCGTCGACTTCTCGCCCGTCGGCCTTGCCAAGGCCAAGCGGTTCGCCGACCTCTGGGGTGTCCAGGTGACCTGGGTCGAGTCCGCAGTGGAGGAGTGGTCGCCGCCACCGGAAAGGTTCGATCTGGTCGCCATGTGCTATCTCCAACTTCCCCAGCCCAGCCGGTCGGCGGCTCTCGCCGTCGCGGCGTCTGCAGTGGCCAGGGGAGGCACCCTGCTCGTCGTCGCCCACGATGTCGACAACCTGATTCACGGTTACGGAGGTCCTCCGAATCCCGATGTGCTCTATCGGGTCAGTGAAGTCACGGAGTCTGCGGTGAATGCCGGTCTGACCATCGAGCGAGCGGAGCAGGCAATTCGAGTCGTGGACACACACGACGGACCAAGAGATGCGATTGACACCGTCATTCGCGCCAAATGTTTGAGGTGACTGCCGATAGCCGGCGTGTGGCGCAGGAGCGAGGTGCCGTTGACTTCATGCCGACAAGCCTTCCAATGATTGGATTCCGGCGTTGGCCCTGTCTCGACGCCCACTGCCGTCCAACGGTTTGCTTCGGCCGCATTCTCTCCCTCACTAAGGGCATTCGGCCCTGTTCGACTGTGGCTCATGGCTATTGGATGGGAGCGGTAGGAACGTGGGAGTTCCCACACTGTGGAGGCGCGTCATGCACCAGATCGTGATCCTGGGAGCGGGGACAGGGGGAACGCTGACCGCGAACCGGCTCCGCCGTGCCTACGATCCGGACGAGGCCGCGATCACGGTCATCGACCAGGACGACGCCCACGTCTATCAGCCCGGGCTCCTCTTCGTGCCGTTCGGGCTCACCCACCCCGAGGACATCGTCCGGCCACGTGGGAGACAGCTGCACGCCGGGATCGAGTACCGCACGACCGGGGTCGACCATGTCGACGTGGGTGAACGGGTTGTGGTGCTGGTGGACGGTTCGACCCTGGGCTACGACGTGCTGGTGGTGGCCACCGGCTCGGTGCTCGCCCCCGACGAGACGGAAGGACTGACCGGTCCCGGATGGATGGAGAGCGTCTTCACCTTCTACACGCCCGAGGGTGCGGCCGGGCTGGAGGAGGCGCTCCGTTGGTTCGATCACGGGCGCCTGGTGGTCAACGTTGTCGAGATGCCGATCAAGTGCCCGGTGGCGCCGCTCGAGTTCTGCTTCCTGGCCGACTGGTTCCTGCGCCAGCGCGGCGTGCGTGACGCCGTGGAGCTCACCTACGTGACGCCGCTCGACGGTGCCTTCACCAAGCCGGTGGCAGCGGCACGGCTGGGCGGCATGCTGGCCGAGCGGGGCATCGAACTGGTCACCGAGTTCAACACCGGCCAGGTCGACGGCGGCGAAGGTCGCCTGATCTCCTACGACGAGCGGGTGATCGACTTCGATCTCGCGGTGGTCATACCCGCCCACAATGGCGCCGCCTACGTGATGAGCTCGCAAGGTCTCGGCGATGCACTGGGTTTCATTCCCACTAACGAGCGCACGCTCCAGTCCCTCGCCGCGGCGAACGTGTTCGTCCTCGGCGACGCGGCGTCACTACCGACCTCGAAGGCCGGTTCGGTGACGCACTTCGAGGGCGAGGTCATCGTGGAGAACGTGAAGCGTTTCCTCGACGGCCAGGCCCTCGACGCCTCGTACGACGGCCACTCCAACTGCTTCATCGAGACCGGCTTCTCCAAGGCAATGCTTATCGACTTCAACTACGAGGTCGAGCCTCAGACTGGTCACTACCCTGGTCGGGTCGGTCTGCCGCTGATGAAGGAGTCGCGTCTCAACCACCTAGGCAAGTTGATGTTCCAGTGGTTGTACTGGCACAGCCTGCTGCCCGGTCGGGACATCCCCGGCGTCACGAGCGCGATGCCCACGGCGGGCAAGACTGGGGCCGCACTCCCAGAGAAAGAGGAGGTGTCATCATGAGCGTCGAGACAATCGCCGGTCGGGACATCCAGTTGAACGAGGAAGGGTTCCTCACCGATCCGAAGCAGTGGAACGAGGAAGTGGCGGTGGAACTCGCTCAGCGCGAGGGCATCGAGACGTTGAGCGATCGTCACTGGGAAGTGATTCGATTCATGAGGTCCGAGTACGAGAAGAAGGGCGCGGGCCCGAGCGTTCGCATGCTCGGAAAGGCCTCGGGAGTCCCGATCAAGGAGCTCTACCAACTCTTCCCCAAGGGGCCCGCCAAGCTCGCGGCGAAGATCGCCGGCATTCCCAAGCCGCGCGGCTGCATTTAACCAGGAAGGAGCATCACCATGGGTGAGAGCATCACGAAGGTGTCGATCATCATCTCCAAGGGTTCGCTGGAGGGAATCTACCCGGGGCTGATCATGGCGAACGGGGCGAGGGCCGAAGGGATCGAAGCCAACCTGTTCTTCACATTCTTCGGTCTCGACGCGATCAACGCGAAACGCCTCGGTCACATCAAGGTCGCGGCGGTCGGCAATCCGGGCATGCACATGGCGAGCTTGATCGGCGTCCTTCCGGGGATGTCCGCGATCGCCACGAAGATGATGGAGAACAAGATGGAGCAGTTCGACATCCCGGGCATCCCCGAATTCATGGAGATGATCAGCGACACCGGTTGCGGGATGTACGCCTGCAAGGCGTCGGTGGACCTGTTCGGCTTCACCAAGGAGGACTTTATCCCCCAGGTGCAGGACATCATTACGGTGGGTGAGTTCTACGCAAAGGCCGCCGGCGGCGAAATCATCTTCACCTGAGTGCCACTCTTCTTCAACCCGCCGATCTCACGTGGCTGGGCGAATCCCCGCAGCCGTCTCGGACGTGCCAAGTACACTCCGAGTGACAGGCAATATTCGGCCATCGAAGTGAACGACGCAGTGCTGGAGGAATCATGGTGGTAGGTGCAGTCATGGTGGTGGGGATTGTTCTCGCGGTAATTGCTGGCGTCATCGTCCTCCTGGTGATCGCCGCGATTTCGAAGTCCGTGAAGGTCGTTCAGCAAGGTTTCGAGGGCGTCGTCACGCGCTTCGGGGAGTTCAAGGACATCAAGAACCCGGGCCTGACGTTCATCTTCCCCTTCATTGAGCAGATGAAGATTGTTGATGTCCGCGAGACCCCCCGTACCGGTGACCGCCAGCAGGTCATCACCCGGGACAACGTGGCCGTGATCGTGAACGCCACGATCTTCAGCCAGGTCGTCGATGTGCGCCTTGCGTTTTTCACGAACTCCGACTATTTAGTGAGCGTCGACAACCTGGCGCGCACCTCGGTGCGTGCCGTCTTCGGCTCGATCACGCTGGATGACGCGTTCTCCCAGCGCGAACGCATCGGCACCTTGCTCCAGACGCAGATGGAAGAG
>PLSY01000103.1 GCA_003164275.1 Acidimicrobiaceae bacterium
TGTTCTCCCGCTCGAGCGCCTTCATGCGGGCCCGCTCGTCGGTCGTGAGCCCGGGGCGCCTTCCCTCGTCCGTCTCGGCACGACGGACCCAGAGCCGCAAGGTCTCTCGGTTGATCGCGAGCTTCTCGGCCACCGAGCCGATCGCCGCCCACTGGGACGGGTACTCGTCCTGGTGGTCGAGGACCATGCGGATGGCCCGCTCCTTCATCTCTGCCGGGTAGGGCGTGCGCCTCCGGCTCTTCTCCTCTGACATGGCTCCATCCTCTCAAGAGGTGGAGCAGTCACCAATCCCGGGGCGATTCAGACCGACTGGAGTCTCTCCGTGGTGTCGCAGGGTTGGTTGGCCTGGAGAAGCTTGGGATTCACCTAGCTCGAAGGCTTGCGGATGTGGACGAAGTGGCGTCATGCGCATTGACGTTGTCGGAGTTCAGGCTGGAGTACTGCTCACAGATCATGAATCTGGATTCGATTGCCCCTCTAACCCGGCTGACGGCCTTGGAAGTGGCCGACTGCCGTTCGATCGACTCGCTACGCCCGCTCTCATCGCTGGCGGCGCTGGAGAGGTTCTTGGCCTGGGGATCGACCCGCATCATGGACGCCGATCTATCTCCGCTCCTCACCTTGCCCCGACTGACTGAGTTGCGGATGAAGAGCCGTCGTGAGTACGAACCTTCCGTCAAGGAAGTCCAGTCAGAGCTGGTTCCACCTATGGCATAAATGCCGGAGTGTGACACCGTCCCGGTGTTCGGGGGCACCCCGTTAAGAGTGGCCTTTGTAGGTGCTCTCCTGATTGGCGTCGTTGTACATCTCCGACACGATGAGCCATGACCCATCAGGCTGGCGTTGGAGAACGCGCAGGGAGTGGTTGTCCCGAACTTCGATCTCACCGCCACCAACCAGCTTCTGACCCTCGACCTGCAGGTGGGCGTTGACAAGGAGGACCTCGGGACCAAGTACACGGAAGCTGGTTTCGGGCGGGGCCTTCAGCGAACCGGCGTTGAAGTTGTCGTCGGCAAAGAGACCCCGGAGATACTCAACGATCTGGTCCGAACCGCGCTTGACGCTTCCGAATGCATTCACCCAATCGGCGTCGGCGCTGTACACGGTCGCCAGCTTGTCGGCATCCCGCTCCTGGAACCCGCTCAGAAGGGCCATGAGCGTGACACCGATGGCGTCCTGGTCAGCCTGTGGCAGGGATGAGAGTTCGTCCATGAGTCTGTTCTCCTTGCGCCAGCGGATGTGGAAGGGTCATCTCCTCAACGAACCCTTCAGTCAGGCGCAAATGATTTAATCATCGTGGTCTCGGACTTGCCCCTCGGAGTGCGTACTCCGGGCCGCAGTGTCCCGCCCAACCGGCGATCAGGGGCACACTTCCAGGTCACTGCCCCGTATCGGATCGCGTCGGAGTGCTCTGTTGGCCGGGCATCATGTGAAGATCCACAATCATTGCAAGACCTGGGCGAAACAAGTCCCTCAACCTGGACCAGGGCGATGGTTTCGGGGGTCGGCTCACCGAAGTTGACCCTGACATCACCACGGCATCTCCGAGGGCCTCGGCCAGTACGCCGATCAGAGAGGGCACGTCGCTGATGTCGACCGGGGTCGACGCCACGCAAACAGAATCACGCCAGTGGCTGAGGACGACCTTCTGTTGATCTGGATGCCTCGTGACCCGCAGATACGCACCGCTTCCCCGGGCATCTGGAATGTTCAGGCGATTCGGAAGCCCACTCACACTGAAAGTATGTACCGCGTCTCCAAAGCTGTCGACCGGCACGTGCGCTCCCACTCCCGGTGTTCGGGGGCACCCTGGAATCGCCTCAGCTATGTGGAGGAAGTTCCGGTTGTCCGGTATGGAGAAATCCCGGATTCAGAGGCCACAAGTCCACTTCGACCTCCATGATGCCGATCATCTCACTTCGCAGTTCAGTCTCCAGAGTCTTAGCGTCTTCGGCCCAAGCCGTCTTCACCTCATCGGATTCCCAGCCCGTCTGCGGCCTGAAGTTGGCGTCGAACATCGCCTGCCACGCTTTCAGTCTCACCAAGAGTGCTTTCGACACGAGGTCGTCAGTTTCACCTTCGATTGTCCATAGGGGCACCTCCGCCGAGTATTCCGGCATCAGGGTGATCGTCGACGGGCGTTCCTGAAGCTCTTTGCTGAGGGCTTCCATGTATTCACGTGCAATGGGATTCGATTGAAGCCATTCCGCAGTCATACGGCGATGGTAGGCCAGCCGTGGAGCACCGAACCGGTGTTGTGGGATACCAACGTTGGATACGCTGGCCCGGCCCGTCACCATGGAGGCACCGTGCACGAAGAGGGCTGGCATGTCGACCCCTATGGCAAGCACGATGCCCGATGGATCTCTGACGGCACTCCAACCGACTTGGTCCGAGATGGCGGGATCGTTTCGAAGGATCCACCCCCAGAGGCCCCTTACTCGGGAGCGCTTCAGCCATCGCCGGATGCGTTGCCACCTGTTGGAAGCGAAACACATCGAGCCGACGACCAGGCTGAAACGGTCCGGCAGCGTCAAGGACGAGGACTGTCAGTCCTGTTCGACCGGATTGGATGGCCCGGCTCCTGGAGCTGACCCGGGGTTCTGGGGCAGGGCACCCTGAGGTCGCCGACTAGGCGCCGTCGGAGTAGGAGTTACAGTTTCCCATGAGCAAGATTCTTAGTCCGTCCCCCATGCTTGAGTGTTTCGTGCGGAACGTCCAAGAGGACTTTCCCGCCGCGGAAGCGAAGAAGGTGGACCGGTTTTCCGAGGCCATCTCCCACTCGGATTCCAAGGCCGACACTGAGCGAGCACACAGGTGTTTCCACTGGGCGTTCAAGATGGCAGACGACAAGAACCAATCTCACCCACGATGGAGAGAGATCAAGGAACTTCACCAGGAGTGGAAGGACACTTGGTTCGGCTTGGAGTTTGGAATCATGGGCGACCAAGGTGCTACTCGCAATCCCAGCGAAGACATGCACATCCAGTGGGTCGAGGATGCTGTGACGGTCGCCAAGACTCTTGGCGAAGAGGATGGCTGGGACCAATCACCGTGGGAGGCCCTCCTTGACGATCTGATCAAAATGGACGACACCACAAAGCCCTGACGTCAGCGCACGACAGTCTCTCCTCCTACTTTTCGGCGGGCAGCGGCGATAGATCAGTGAAGGCCCGTGAGTCTGTTGCTCTCTGCGGATGGCGGTGCCGTGCGATCCTGGTCGCTCTTGAAGTGCCTGTAGTTGTAGACAAACATGCAAGAAGCGAAGAATGCGGCGCCGACGCCGCAGATCACCAGAAGTCTCATCTCGTGTCTACCGAGACTCACGAGAGACAGAAGCAAGGTAACTGTTCAGGTCCCCTGAGAGTCGCGTCCACCACCTGCACGGTCGACGCGCGTACCGTGGGGAATTCCACCCCGCGATCCCACTCCTGACGCTCCGACCTACGACCAACTGGTCGGGTTGATGAGCGACTTACAGGGAGTAGTGGCGACCCAGGCAGCGGAAATCACCGCACTGCGAGCCGA
>PLSY01000362.1 GCA_003164275.1 Acidimicrobiaceae bacterium
AGGTCAGTCTGTGTCTTCTGCGGGTCGAGTCCAGGCCTTGATCCGGCATTCGCTCGGGCTGCGAGAGACCTGGGGCGGCTGCTCGCCGAGCGCCAAATCACCCTCGTCTATGGCGGAGGCAGCGTTGGACTAATGGGCCTGATCGCTGATGCCACACTCGACGCCGGTGGCGAGATCAACGGAGTGATCACCCGAGCGCTCGAGCGGAAGGAGGTGGCCCATCGGGGTCTGAGCCGCCTTCAGATCACGGAATCGATGCATGATCGAAAAGCGGCGATGGCGCGGGCGTCTGATGCCTTCATCATGCTTCCCGGAGGGCTTGGCACCTTCGAGGAGTTCTTCGAGGCAGCCACGTGGACCCAGTTGGGAATCCAGAGCAAGCCCTGCGGCATCCTGAACATCGGTGGCTTCTTCGATCCGTTGATCGACCTTCTGGACCGTTCCGTGGAGGAGCGGTTTCTGCTTCCAGAGCATCGTGGCCAACTCGTTGTGGATTCGGATCCGGCGTCACTCATCGAAACCCTCGTCGGGTGGTTACCGGTCGCCATCGACAAATGGCTGGATCGGCAGGAGAGGTGACCTCGGTAGGTGGACCTGGCCCTGATCGCCGTGTCGACGGCGCCTCGTCGACTCGGATCGCGCGGGGCCGAGGCGCGACTTCCGGTGCTCACGCCGAAGGCCGGTACGCGGATCCCCATGGGCTGCACGAACGGAGGCGGTTCTCTGCGGGCGATCCATCACGGTTGGATCGTGATGGTGCCGTCGAGGCGAATGATTCTCCACCGGATTGGCCATTTGACGGTCCCTCGTCGCCGGAACCAGCGGTTGCGGCCCATGCTGGCGGGTCCGATCTTCGACGAGCTGATGAAGCCCAACGTGGCGACCCACATGCCTACTCCGATGCAGCGACGGGCGCCTGGGGTCAGATCTTCCCTCAGCCCTGACTGGCACTCATCCACCTGGCGCCGGGTCGGTGGGAGTGGTGCAGGCGGGAGGCAGTTCCGGCACACTTGGATGGTGACCAACACTGAGAACGTCGCACCTTACGAAGTTGGTACCGCATGGTCGGCGGTCGGATCGCCATACCTCATGCAGACCGGGGACAAGGCACTATTGGTGATCGCGGCATCCGAAGCTGACGATGATCGACGCTGGGTGGTCATTCGAGTCCACGGATGCTGCGGAATCGTTGTTGGGCCTCCAAATGACGAGGCTCGGTCCGGACACCGACTCTATTCACAAGGTCTCGACAAGTGCGCTTCGTCCGGAGAGGTCCGTCAGAGCAGATGGATCTCTGATCTGGCCGCCGTGCACTCGGTTCGACCTCTTGATCGCCCAGAGGCATTCTCAGATCTCCGGCACTGGATCTTCAAGTTCAAGGAGAACACTGTTGAGTGCGTCGGCACCTCGCTCAGCGTGAGTCGGGAAACAACGATCAGCTTTCCCGATCTCACGTCAGGTTCGTGAAGCCGGAGAACCGGGCAGGCCTACCCTAAATGTCTGGTGCCGGGCGGTTATCGATCCCCACCGACCGTCCCGACTGGGGGTCGCGGTCCGCCTCGACCACCACGCGTCCTTCGGCCCCCAGCCACTCACCAGGCGCTCCCCATCGGGAAGAACACGGGCCTGCGCCGATCTGAGATCCCCTCGATTTCGGCCAAGGTCTGGAACTCATCGAAGGACTTGTCGGAGAACCAGACAAGATCCCCGAATTTCGGCATCTGATGGGTCACCAGGCCGACGACGAATTCCAGGTTGCAAGGCCCGGCGACCGCCAGCTCTCAGTGTGAACGGACCAATCCCATCGAGTCCGATTCAGACGCACGGCTCCAGGCTCACCCGGGACCGACCGCGTGTCTATCCCTGATGGCCCCGGGAGTGTGACCCGTGGAATCAGAGCGTCGGGCCCTCATGAACTGACGAGCGCTTCGGTGAGTGGGTCAATCCCAGCGAGGTTGCGGGACAGGTCGAGATCGAGGGCATAGCGGTCAGCGAGCACGCTGGGCGCGAGGTAGGAGACTTTCGTCTGGTCCCGGTCGGCCCAGACAAGGACCTTGAGGGGCAGGTCTAGGGCCGCGAGCGGCGAGGCTTCCATGACGGCGGTGCCGGCGATGGGATTGCCGAAGATGACGAGGGTGGTCGGGCGCAGCTCAAGCCCTACCCCGTGGGCTTCGGCAGACTGATCGATGACGGCGAACAGCTTCATGCCTTGGGCACGGATCAGGTCGGTAAGCCTTGACACCGTTTCATCGACCGTCCGAGGACTGTGCTTCGTGATGATCCCGACTGCACTGGTGGGTCCGCTTGAAGTCAATGGTCGCCTCCCATGGGTCGTGCCTGGTGTCATTCTCCTGGCCAGGTCCTTGGGCCACAACCCCCGCGCCGATCGTGTCGTCCGGCAGCGAGCAAGCGGCGATGCGCGCCGGGAAGGAGGATCGTCATGTAACTCGTCCGTCGGATGATCCCGATCTGGTTGGCTGGAAGTAACCAGACGAGTGTCCAGTCCGTAGCTCAGCCACTGGAGAGTGGCTCAGTGGGGAGATGCACCCCGGCCCCACGACGCTCGGTGGGTCGCCTGCTGGAAGGACCTGTGGCCACTCGTCACCTCGGACGTCCGGGAGAACTCAGTTCAGCCTGGGCTGGTGGGAATCACCGCAGTTGCCCCGGCGGAACCGCCAGGCGCAGACGCATCTGCGTAGCGGTAGCTGATTGACGCGAACTGCGGACCCACCCCTGTCTGGATCGGGTAGGCCAGTCGGACCATCGCTGGCGACGTGACGAAGGTGCCCAGTGCGCAATTGGGAACACAGGTGTTTCGGGTGTATTGGCCAGATGCTGTCGCCGAACTCGAGGTCCACGAAGACCAACTGAGATCCATCAGGCTGGCATTGGCGTCGCCACAGGCCAGCACAATCGTGGCGGGCATCTCTGCGGGCCCAGCCGTGGGACTGTTGCACTCGTACAGCACCGAAGGTACTGGTGCCGGCGCCGGCAGAGCCTTATCCGTAGTTGTCAGCCAGTAGCCGTCGCCGCTCGAGTCGCCCGCCATTCCGACGACGGGCGTGGTGGCGGCAGGCGGGTTGGCGCCCAAGGAGCCGTCGAAGGCGGCATCGCCGAAGCTGAACACCCCGCC
>PLSY01000167.1 GCA_003164275.1 Acidimicrobiaceae bacterium
CCTCGGAAGCAGCTACATCAATGTCCTCCAACTGAACGAAGCGCTAGCCAATCTGCATGAGTAGCTGGGAGCTCGCCAATCCCCACTTGAGCGGCGGCCAACCCGCAACATCGAGGATCGGCGACGCGGTTCCGCGACGCCGATCTGTATTCGTCGGCGTAATCAGTCAGGTGACAACCGTGACTGTTGGTGGCACCCGCTCCTGTTTGATCACGATCAGAGACCGAAGTGGAACGCTGGGCCTTCTGTTCCTTGGCCGCCCAGCCGTACCAGGCATGGTCGCCGGTGCTCTCTGTTCCGCCGAAGGTACCATCATCTGTGACGGCGATCGACTGGTCATCTGGAACCCCCTGTACTGCCTTGAGGAGCCCGAAATGAGCGGTCCTGATCGTCAAGAGGACAGTGTGCCCGGTAGTCAAACTGAAGACTGGTACTCGACCGTTTGCCGCCCTAGTGCATTGAACGAGAACAGCGGGTGAATGGGCTCGCGGCATCTCCCACACGACCCCGATCGTGGCATGTCATCAACCTGGCTCCGATCTGGGGCCTGGCCTGCCTCTAGTGTGCGGTTTGGACACGGATATCTGAGTGACCTGTGACAGTCCGAAAGGGAAGCTCGATGAAGCGCAGTGCGATCGGTACGGGGGCATCATTGGCCGCTATGGCGATCTTCACGAGCCTAATGCTTCCGTTTCGAAGCCATTTGAGCATTGCAACGACGGCCTTGATCCTTGTCGTGCCTGTCGTCATCGGCGTCGTCATCGGTGGGTTTGTTGCCGGTGCATTCAGCGTGGTGGCGGGGTTCTTGGTTTACGATTTCTTCTTTGTGCCTCCCTACCTGACCCTGTGGGTCGGGGCTCCCCAAAACTGGGCGGCACTCGGCGTCTATGTCGTCGTGATGCTGCCCGTCGCGAGGGTGGTGGACAGAATGAACGTAGCGAGATCCAATGAACGACGTCAGGGCAAGGAGATCAGGGAGCTCTTCGAACTCTCAGACCTCCTTGTTGAGGACAAGCCGCTGGACGTGCTCCTCTCAATTATCGTCACTACGCTGGCTGAAACATTTGGGTCCCGACAGGTAGCTCTGTTCCTACCAGAAAATGAGCGACTGAGGATTGTCGCATCGGCAGGTGAGCCTCTGGGCGAGGAAGATCTCCAGCGCATTCTTCCAGCCGAGGGGACGGCCGTCACTCTCGATGTCCATTCAGTTGAACGAACCGATCTGCTTGTTCTCGCGCTCGCTGCAGCAGGTCGTCCCGTTGGTTTGCTCGTCCTCTCAGCAGATGCCTTGGCACGCCATGAACGTGAGCCCGTGCTGCTCTTCGTCAATCAGATTGCTCTCGCAGTAGAGCGCGCTCAGCTACGCGACGAGGCCTTGCAGGCACGCCTGACCGAGGAAGTGGGACGACTCGCGAAAACACTCGTGGGTGCTGTATCTCACGACCTACGAGCGCCTCTTGCCTCCATCAAGGCCTCCTCTTCGGTGCTATCGGACGGCGATCTGGATATTGATCCTGAGGTACGCCAGAAGTTGGCAACGACGATTGATGTCCAAGCTGATCGCCTTGCGGTACTGGTGCAGAACCTGCTCGACATGAGCCGAATCCAAGCGGGAGTGCTCACACCGCGATTGTCAATTGTGTCACTTTCGGACCTTATATCTGCTGTTGTGGGCGACGTCACGCTTGAGCTGGGAGATCATCGCGCGCTGATCGACGTTCCTCCCGATCTACCGCCAGTTGATATCGACGCAGTCCTCGTTTCGAGGGTACTTACGAATCTTCTGCAGAACGCCATTCGACATGGTCCCAGAGGAAGCCCAATCGAAGTTTCTGCGCACATCGCGAGTGGGGGAACCATCGAGATGTCCGTTACGGACCAAGGCCCCGGGGTTAGCCCCGAACGACGCAGTGAGATCTTTCAGCTCTATGCGCGACGAGACGAAGACGCGGGTGCCGGATTGGGCCTCACCATTGCCCGTACATTCGTTGAGGCTCATGGCCAGCGAATCTGGGTGGAAGACGCTCCAAATGGGGGCGCTCAATTCTGTTTCACACTGCCAATTGCGGCCTCGATCCCTGAGGAGGCACCACTTGTCGCAGATTCTCGTCATTGACGACGATCCGTCCCTACTCAGTGTCTGCAGAGTCGGTCTTGAGGCTCTCGGTCATGACGTGAGGACGGCGGAGACGGGCCATGAGGGATTGATCGAGGCGGCGACGCGCTCGCCGGAGGTGGTCGTCCTTGATTTAGGGCTCCCCGACCTCGATGGCCTAGAGGTGTGCAAGAGAATCAGACAATGGAGTGATGTCCCGATCATCGTGCTTTCCGCCGACGGCTCCGAGGACCGCAAGGTCGAGGCGTTGGACGACGGAGGTGACGACTATGTGACCAAACCCTTCGGTATGCGTGAGCTTGATGCCCGTATACGGGTCGCTCTTCGCCACCGCCCGGATGCGGACGAACGCCAAGCCGAACTCGATGTCGGAGTGCTACATCTCGACCTGGTTCACCACCAAGCCACGCTCGATGGTGACCCTGTAGATTTCACCCCGAAGGAATTCGACTTCCTCGCCTATCTGGCGCGTCACGTTGGAAAGGTGTGCACGAGGCGAATGATTCTTGAGAATGTGTGGGGCGCAAACTATGTGACCGAGCTTCATTACCTGAAGGTGTACGCCTACCGCATCCGACGAAAGCTTGGAGATGAACAAGGGTGTTTCTTACGGAGCGATCCGTCGGTTGGCTACCGGCTAGTTGCTCCCGGCGACTGAGACTCCATCCCCGATGTGAGCTCTCTCTCGTCTCTCTCGTCGCTAGCCGATCGAGCGATTCTTTACGCATTTTCTACTTCTCTTTGCTGGCGAAGCACCTTTACGCTGGTAGGGGCCCCAAAACGTGGTCTCGGGTCGTGCATCCCCAGCTCAGAGTTCCTGATCGATCGCTCCAGCCGACATAGAGCGAAGGGATGCTTGATCAAGTCCGAGCAGGTCACACGCCGCCCTGTTGGCTCGCTCGAGGGTCGTCACTCCGTCGGGAGCAACGGAGCAGAGGATGACCCCCTCGGCGAGGGTCTCGAGGATGCGCTCCTCGATACCGGACATCGTCGGTGTGATGGTGAGCGAAGACGCCGATCCAATCGGCACCATTCCATCCCACGAAGTCGAGGTCATCCAAGTCTTGAAGATTGCGGTCAACGGCGTCGTTATTGGGCGTTTCTAGAGTGCCTCCTATGTGGCCGAGTCATCAGTGACTCACGCTCACGGTATAGCCAGAGGCCTGACGCTTCCCTGGGCCTAGATTTACCGGAGGCAGCGCGTTGATAGGTGCCTCATGGCACTCCCGGGCTGAAGCTCGATTGGCCGGAACCTGTATTCCGAACTCGGCCCAACTCCGATGCTGAACGATTGCAGCGGCACAGGGACAATCGTGGGGGATATGTCGCCCGATGGGATCAGGCGGACTGCAGTCCCTGTCGATGAAACGAACGAGAGCTCGGTGCGCTCGTTCGCGGACAACTTCGCTCCGAGCGATGCTCTCCTCATCGGAGCCGCCGAGGTTCGACTCCGTGTCCGGCCGTTTGCCTCCACCATCGACGGCGACCCATCGAAGGTATGCCGGGAGCATCATCTGCAGGAGCCCGGGACGCATCTCTTGGGGCTGCGGGACGCCGAAGACGCACTTTCCTGCTGCGGCGATGAAGAAGGTCAACGCGATCGGCAGGAACACCAGGATGGGAATGGACTGGAGGATGTCGAGAATCGGAACCAGCACCTTCTCGACCCGGCGAAGGCGGGCTGCTGCCGTCCCGTAGACCAAAGCGACCGCCGTCGAGAGTGCAAGGGCGATAAACATCCGCAGGAGAGATCGCGCCGCGTAGTACGGCACGTCGGCGATATCGGTGGAGATCGCCACCGGAGTTCGGCCCGGCGTGAAGTTGACGGCCATCGACTGACCCACTCAGACAACTGCGTAGAGGACGGCGATGATGCCGGCTCCCACCACCAGGTCTACCCAGCTGAGCCTGCGGCCTCGCAACACCTCGCGGACCGGAAGCGTCCGGCGCACGGTCACAGGATCCTTCCCGGAGTCGATACCTGGCGGGGGTGGCGCATGTGCAGGAACCTAGTGGCCAAC
>PLSY01000112.1 GCA_003164275.1 Acidimicrobiaceae bacterium
GTGGGGCCAAATCCGATGATCACAGGGCCAGTTGGAGTTGACATTCTCACTTCTAATGATACGGAGGGGATGTGACGCCGGGACGGACTCACTTCGATCATCGGGTCCAGGACATCTGAGCTGGGGCGTCAGCCGCCTTTGGATGCTGGCCCTACTCGCAATCCCGGCACACCGTCGCTCCCGGTCGGAATGGGCTGAGGAGGCCGCAGGACGGGCAGAGCGGGTTTACGACCGGCTGCTTGCACCCGCACCGACCGCACTCAGGGCATCGGCGCCCCTTGCACCTGTGGCACCATCCGACGTCGCGTTCGACTCCCGGGTGCCAAGCGCAGAACTCGACGCGCTCTTTCCATGCCGGCTCGGGTTCTTCGATGATCGAGAGGCTGCCGTCACTTGGCTTCTCGCTGAGCACACCGACCGCGAGCCCCTCGTGGATCGGCAGAGTGTCGCAGAACATGGCCTTGGGATAGCCAAGCCCGAACCGGTAGGTCTCGGGCTGAGCCGTCTGGCGACGGGACAGCGCATGCGCCAGGGGTCCGTTCGGGTCGAGGGCGCTTCCTCGCTGCCACCAGGACCAGCCGAGACCGGAAGAGGCGGCACAGAAGGAGATGGTGATGTTGTCTCGGAGGAGCACGATGGCTCCCGGTCCGGGCATAGCCTCGGCGATACGAATGGCGATGGCCTCCCACGAGGCACCGGCGTCGCCATCGTGAAGTTGACGAAGGTGCTCCGGAACGATTCGGGAGCTGCCGATCGTTGTACGCAGAACCTGGTCAGGCACAAGTAGGTGGCCGGCGAGGCGGTGACAGACCGCTTCCTCGGCTTGTACAGCCCCTTCCGGCGACCCTCCAAGCCTGTCGAGGTCGTCGAGGAGCGCCACCGCTGAGGTTGCCAGCAGATGATGTCCGAGCTCGTGGAGGACGGTGAAGCGCACCCGCCGTTCGTGGACGTCGTCGGCGTAGAAGATCCAGGGCTGGATGGGGTCGATGTAGGGGTCGTAATAGCCGTCGGTGGAGCAGTCGCCACTGGCGATCTTCCTACTCGGGAGGGCTTGGAAGGCGATGGGGCCGAAATACAGTTCGACGGCGGCGAAGGGGTCCTCGGCCCTCAGGTCAGCTTGGGCCTCCGTGCTGACGTGGCCGAGCAGGGCTGCGGTGATCGAGTTCAGAGTGGCCCGGCGGTCCTCCACGGTCCCCTCCCTTGGTCACCGTTGAAGGATGAGGGAGTAGGCGTCGAGGAGGCGCCGCCAGTCGTCCTCAGTCGGCTCACCGGTACTCCGGCGAGGCGATGACGCCATCCCGACCACGAGGCGTCGCCGCATCTCCTCGACTGGAGCGCCTTGACGCTCCGCAAGTTGGCGAACAACCTCCTCGAAGGCGGCCGAACGGGTGAACTGCGTGAGGGATCGAGGGGCTGATGCCAGCATGGCGGTGAAGGGATCACCCTCACCGCTGTCTCCCATCAAGGAGGCGAGCGGCACATCGAGCGCCAGGGCTAGGGCATTCAGCGCGTCGAGCGTCGGATTGCCCCGGCCTCGTTCGAGGTTCGAGACGTAGGGCAGCGAGAGTCCGGACTGCTCGGCGACTTTGGCGAGGGTGAGCCCGAGCTCGGCTCGTCGGGCTCGCAGCCTCTGGCCGATGGTCTCCGTCGGTTTGGGCACGTTCCTATCCTACTGGGATAACAACTTCGGCACAGTATCTCCTGGAGTGCTATTCTGTGAGAAGAACTAGATGGTCTGGTTCTCTCGGTGGAAGCCGAGTCTCGACCGATGACGAGCCCCTCGGCACCGGAGCCGACCGCGAAGCGGGTCGGCTGAACAGTGAGCTGCCAATGATCCCCGTTCTGCAAACCCTTCTCGACGACCTCGATGACCATGTAAAGGGCGAGATGGCCGTCAATCCGGAGATCATCGCAAAGGGCGACGACCTGGACGTGAACATCCTTCCGATAAGCGCCCGCAAGTGGCACAAGCTGGACGAGGCCGTCGCCGTGGTCGCTGATCTCAAGGGATCGACGAACCTCGGGGTCGGAAAGCACGCAGCGTCCACCGCCGCTATCTACGAGGCGGCGACCGGCGGACTGTGCCGGATCTTCGACGAGTTCGACGCAGACTTCGTAGCGATCCAGGGGGACGGGGCCTTCGGGCTGTTCTGGGGCGACCAACGGATGGAGCGTGCCCTCTGCGCTGGTATTACCGTCAAGACGTTCAGCGTGAATCAGCTCGTGCCCCGCCTGGAGAAGAAGTGGACGGACCTTCCCGCGACCGGCTTCAAGGTGGGCGTGGCGGTGAGTAAATTGCTCGTCAAGCGGGTTGGGGTGCCGCGCACGGATCACCAGGAACCCGTATGGGCAGGCAAGGCGGTCAACTACGCCGCAAAGTGTGCCCAGCAGGCAGGCGTGCACGAGATGATTGTCACGGGCTCGGTCTGGGATTTTGTCGAGGGCAATGATTACTTGGCCGTGACCTGTCCCTGCGGGAACGGGCCGAGCGACACGATCTGGAGCGACGTCACCATCGACAAGATTCACGAGGGCGACGGCGAGCGTGCCGGACGGAAGCTGACCTCCCAGTGGTGTGACACTCACGGCGCCGAGTACTGCGCTGCCGTTCTGGCAGGTCAGACCGAGCGCCCCGAGGCGGAAGCCATCGTGACTCGGATGGCGAAGGCGCAACGCGACAATGCATTTCGTACGGCACAACGCCGGATCCGCGAGAACCGGCGGAATATCCGACGGGGCCTCGCCATGAAGAACCGCTAACTCGGCAGGGGAGGGCAACCATGGGAGTCAACAACGACATCGATACCGAGATCGGCCGGGTCTTCGGTGCGCCGTGGAGCACGCTCAACGGAAGGGTGGTCCCGACCGCCGAAGACATCGCGCTGAGTAATGGCGCAGTCAGGCTCGATGTAGTGCTTCTCGACGCGGACTTCTACCACACAGCGGAGCTGACGCCATGAGCACTCCACCCTCAACCGACCCAGAAGGCGGCCCAGGCAATGAGTTTGCTTGGAAGGTCCATGACGCCCTTGACTCGTGGACCGGCAAGGTCGACACCAAGGCTTCGATCGCCCTAGCCATCGAGGCAGCGATCGGCGGCTTCGTCATTACCCTGTCGGCGAACCAAGGCCGATTGTCAGGGTTGCACGGGTACCACGCCGACCTGGTGCACGTAGGGCTGGTTTTCCTGGGGGCATCGGTCCTGGCGTCACTAGCAGTGGTCATGCCGCAACTGAGCCGTCGAAAGGCCAGAAGAAACTGGTCGACCAACACGATCTATTTCGGACATCTCAGGCGGTGGGATCCCAACAAACTCGCTCAAGCGCTCTCTTCAGGGACCCTGACCACCGACCAGTTGGCTCGACAGTTGGTCGAGATGTCGAAGATCGCCTGGCGGAAGCACGCGTGGCTCCAATGGTCGCTCGGGTTTCTCCTCTTCGGGGTGGCGCTCTTGGTATGGGCCGGTTCGTGATCTGGCTCGGGCTGTGGCTGCTTTCGTGCCATGGCGGCGCCAAATTTGGGCAGCTCGGAAGACCGATTCCGAGGCCTTCCGGATGGAGCCTCCGAACAGGTTCGCCGGGCTCCATCCAAAGGGCTGGCTGCCTCGGTCAGAAGAGAGATAAAGATGACGATCGGTGATGACGTCGCGGTCGGCGTCCGCCGAGCACTGGAAGCCCAGCTGGCGGTCCGTGACGGCCAAAGGGTGCCGGAGAAGCGTGACCTCGTCTTTCTCAACGGCGGAGGCGCTGTTCGGCTCGATGCCACTTACGCTTACGCCGACCTGGCCAATTCGTCTGGGCTCGCACAACATGCCAAACAGGAGGTAGCCGCAAACATTATCCGTGCCTACGTGCACGCTGCTGCCAAGACGTTCCGGTCCTACGGCGGCGAGATCAGAAGCTTCGACGGTGATCGCGTTATGGCGATCTTCGCTGGTGAGGAGAAGAACACGTTGGCGGTGCGAGCGGCGCTCGCCCTGAATTGGGCCGTCGACAAAGTGATCAACCCGATCATGTGTGAGACCTGGTCAGATATCTCGCAGGTTTGGCAGATGAAGCATGCTGTGGGCATAGCAACGGGACCTGCGCTGATTGTGCGCGGGGGCGTCTTTGGGGACAGCGACATGATTTCGGTCGGCGGTGCGCCGAATATCGCTGCGAAGCTCAGTGAACTGCGACCGGTCTCCCCGCAATATGGGCCGCAGTATTCGATTTACATCACGGAAGAGGTCTACATGGCTCTCCCTGAATCCGTGAGACTTGGACAGGCACCTCACCAGTACATGGGGTTGGTGTACTTCGGGCAGCAGCTGCTCCCGCCATCATCGGTAGATATGTGGGACCCGTTAGGAGGCCAGAACATCGGAGGCATCCAAGTAATGGTCCGCGGGTCGACCTTTCAGTGGGAACCATTGTCAACACCGCTCCAAAACTGAC
>PLSY01000072.1 GCA_003164275.1 Acidimicrobiaceae bacterium
GGTCACCTATCCGCGCGGCCCCTTACTGTGGATCCTTGTCTTCCCGCTCTACCTCGTGGCCAGGAGTCGATCCTGATCGTGTGCCCCGATCACCCGGTCTACAGGTCCGGATCCGGCTCGAAGAACTCCTGCACGAGGGCGTGGAGCCCGATCCCGTGGATCGTCCACGTCTGATCTTCTCCCTGTACCCCGGTGGGGCGGACGATGCCCAGCATGTCGGCGTCGACCCGATCCCGGAGCGAGCATCCCTCGGCCAGTGCTCCTGCCGCATTCAAGAACTGGGCGACCGTCAGTGTCCCCCGGGGTCGGAGGCCGAGGATCTCCATCAGTCCACCGAACGCCTCCACCCCTTGCTGATTGATGGTGTCGTAGCTCTGCATGAGCATCTCGAGGACCCGTCGGTGCCGATCGGGCAGATCGCTCGACGTGGCCATGACCCAGAGGTTCATCCACACCGACCAGGCCACGGAGTGGCGGAGCGCATCTCCGAGGGCTTCACCGACGATCCGGCACACCTCGGACAGGGCCGCCGCACGGCCGGCGGGCGTGGACAGATCGGAAGCAGCCAAGACGGCCCCCACCAGTTCTGCGACGTCGGAGACGTTGGAACGGCTCGTGTCCGACGCCAGCTCGACCAGTACGTCCGTCTGGTAGTCGGCCTGATTCTCCCACAGCCGTCCGATGACCGAAGCGTTGACCACCCTGATGCCCGTCTCCACCTCGACCCGGTCGTAGGCCCGCTTGAAGTTGAGGGAATCGGCAACGGTGCCGAGACCTTCTTCGAGCATGATCGACCGTCCAGCGGCCAACAAGAGCGCTCGAAGGTCCTCTCGGCCGATCCGAGGCCGCCGATCCGCGCTCATTGCCACCCCCTTGGTCCCGACCGTGGCGTGTCACTGGCAGAATTGTGGCTCCAGTGACAACCGGATCCCGCCGATCCGGATGTCGCTGGAGTCCAGGTTCCCGCCAACAACCCGACTCTACGGGCAATAACTCCGAGTAGCAAAGGCCGCCGGTTCGGGAATGCCGCCGGAGGGCTGCGTTGGCGGCAGCCACGTTGAAGGCATCGGGTTCGAAGAGGCTCTCGACCCGGTCGACGTACTCGTCGTGCGCTTGGTGACCGGGATCTCGCTGGCGAACCGATCCTGTGCCCTTGTGGCGTCTCGTCGTCCTGGCCCGCTCTCCTGTCACCGGAAGATGCAGGCCAACCAAAGGACAAGGGGAAGATCTGGAGTGTGCGTCCCCCTGAGTGGTGGGCTTTGAGGTGAGCCGGGGCGTTTCGGGTTGCAGGATTCCTGTCGGGGATGCCAACTGAAACCAGATTTGGTATCATTGATGCATGGACGCCGCAGTGCTGCTCAAAGAAGCGCGTCGTAGGAGTGGACTCTCTCGCAGGAAGCTCGCCCAACGCGGAGGTACCTCGGCGTCCACATTGTCCGCCTATGAGTCAGGGGCTTCTGTCCCTTCAGTAGCCACCATGGAGCGGCTGCTTCGTGCCGCCGGATTCGAGGCTGAGGTCAATCTGAGACGAGTTGCTCCAATCGGCGAGCGGGAGCTGACCGAGAAGATCGAGGCCCTGTTCTCCTTTGTCGACGCCCTGCCCCGACGTCAACGAGGCCCGCTCACCTACCCAATCTTCGGAGCGGAAAGGGCAACCGGCCGATGAGGCCGATACTCGATGCGGTCGTCGAGTTGCACGACAGTCTCGATGCAGCGGGGATACCCCACGCGTTCGGCGGAGCCTTCGCGCTGCTGTGGTGCACCGGCGAGCCCAGGACCACGGTCGACATCGATCTGAACGTCTTCGTCGCCCCCGAGCATGCACAACGGGTCCTCGCTGCGTTGCCCGGGGAGATCATGCTTCCCAGGGACGTGACGACACAGTTGATGACCTCGGGTCAGAGCCGTGTGATGTTCGATGGGACACCGGTCGACCTCTTCCTGGACACGACCCCGTTCCACTACGACTTGCGCCTGCATCTCAAGGAACATCAATTGGCCGACAGGAAGCTCCCCTTCCTCGGATGCAACGACCTTGCCGTCTTCAAAGCGTTCTTCAACCGACGCAAGGACTGGGCGGACATCGAAGAGATGCTCCGAGCAGATCAGCTCGACGTCCCGTACGTCGTCGGGCTCCTGACCGAGTACCTCGGCGCCGACGATGAACGGATTCGCGAACTTCTCACCATTCGCGACGAACTCGCAGGCCCAATGACTTCCTGACATTCTCAGCTAGTGAGGCTGGGTCCTCAGCTTGGGAAGCTGGGCACCTCGCCGGCTACTCAGCTGGCAGCCCGGGAAATTGCGGCTTGTTACGATTGAGAGGTGAGCGCGGCGGCAAGTTTCAAGCCGGAGCAGTGGACGAACTTCTTCCTCCTGGTAGGGACAGGCGCCGGCACACTTACCGGCCTGGTGTTCGTGGCGATGTCCCTCAACCTGAAGGAGATCGCCGTTGATGCGACCCATCGCAACCGGGCGATCAACACACTTGCCGGTCTGGCCCTGGTCTTTATGCGGTGTGCGCTGGTGCTCATGGGAGCTCAGAACTACCGATCGATCGGCGTGGAGCTGTTCGTGGTGTCCGGCGTGTCCGGCGCCATTTTCATCAGAGGATACGCCAGGGCGATCAAGATGGGTAGCGGGCTGAAGCTCTCGCGAATCGCGGGCGGCACCTTGATCCACGCGGTCGAGATGGTGGGCGCAGCAGTGTTCTTCTTCGGGAACATTTTCGGCCTCTACGTCGCTGCGGTCGCTCTGCTCGTGAATACTTGCTACATGATCACCGCTGCTTGGCTGCTGGTGGTCGGAGCGTTCAACCAGACGCATTCTTCGCCCGCTTCCTGACCGGTCACCCTGGGGTGAACTGGCCCCGCACGCCAACGCAGCAATTCGTCGGCTGCCGGACCCGCTCCGCGGCTCGCGCTCAGCTGCATGGGCTGAGTAGATCTCCCGCGTCCTCAGCACCGATGCCTGAGGCCGAGAGAATGCCGCAGGCGTCCGGACTGCCTCACAATCGGTGACGATACCCGGCCGCGGCAGTGACCCCTAGAGCCAGCACTGCCGTGACGACGAATTTCGCTGCTGAACCGATCCTGTACCCTTGAGGCGCCTTGACATCCACCGCTGCACCTGAGCGGGCCCCGATAACTGGTCCA
>PLSY01000171.1 GCA_003164275.1 Acidimicrobiaceae bacterium
TGCCCGGCATCTTCGTGCAGACCGTGGCGTTCGGCGCCGTGAGCACGAGCATCGGGCTGGCCGAGGACCTGCAGAAGGGTCTGATCGAGCGGTTCCGGGCCCTTCCCATGTCCCGTGGAGCGGTCCTCACCGGTCGGACAACCGCGGACGTGGTCCGCAACGTCTTCGTGGTCATCATCATCACCGGCGTCGGCCTGGCCGTCGGCTTCCGGCCCTCGACCGGTGCGCTCTCCTACACGGCGGCCATCCTGTTGATCCTGCTGTTCGCCTACGCCCTGTCCTGGGGGTTCGCCGTCATCGGGCTTTCGGCGCCGAACTCCGAGACGGCCCAGGTCATGTCGTTCCCGATCCTCTTCCCGCTGACCTTCATCAGCTCGGCATTCGTCCCGGTCGAGAAGATGCCGAGCTGGCTCCAGGGGTTCGCCACCTACCAACCGGTGTCGGTCACCGTCAGCGCCTGCCGGGCCCTCATGGTCGGCTCCCAGGTCACGGGGCAGTCGACCTGGTTCTGGACGTCCCGCTCGCTGTTCTGGTCGGCCCTGTTCCTTATCGTCCTGATCCCCCTGGCCATCCGCCGGTACCGCACCCGCACCTGAGGCCCCGACCGAATTGCCGGGCGCCGGGACGCGGCAGAATGGGGGCATGGCCAATTCCTCCACCGCCCCCGACTCCTTCGGCGCCCGCAGCGACCTGACGGTCGGTGACCGCACCTACGAGATCTTCCGCATCGGGGCCCTCGCCGACCGCTTCGACGTCGCCCGCCTGCCCTACTCCATCAAGGTCATCCTGGAGAACCTGCTCCGGCACGAGGACGGCCTCGCCGTCACCGCGTCGGATGTCGAGGCCGTCGCCGGTTGGGGTGTCAACCCCGGTCGCCACGGCGTCGGTGGGGCGGACGCCGCCGAGATCGCCCTCACCCCCGAGCGGGTGTTGATGCAGGACCTCACGGGCGTGCCCGGGGTGGTCGACCTGGCGGCGATGCGCGACGCCCTGCGCGAGCTCGGAGGAGACCCGGCCAGGATCAACCCGCTGGTGCCGGTCGAGATGGTGGTCGACCACTCGGTGATCGCCGAGGCCTCGGGGACCGCCGGCGCCTACGACACCAACGTCGACATCGAGTACCAGCGGAACATCGAGCGCTACCAGCTGCTGCGCTGGGCCCAGCAGGCCTTCGACGGGTTCCGGGTGGTCCCTCCCGGAACGGGCATCTGCCACCAGGTCAACCTGGAGTACCTGGCGCGAGTCGTCTTTGCCACCGATGACGGTCGGGCATACTGCGACACCCTGGTCGGCACCGACTCGCACACCACCATGGTGAACGGCCTCGGCGTCCTCGGCTGGGGCGTCGGGGGCATCGAGGCGGAGGCAGCCATGCTGGGCCAACCCCTGTCGATGCTGCTCCCGCCCGTGGTCGGGTTCCGGCTCACCGGCGAGCAGCCGGCCGGCACCACGGCCACCGACTTGGTGCTGACCATCACCCACCTGCTGCGCCAGCACGGCGTCGTCGGCAAGTTCGTGGAGTTCTACGGACCGGGCGTGGCTGCGGTCCCACTTGCCAACCGGGCCACGATCGGCAACATGTCACCCGAGTACGGCGCCACCTGTGCCATCTTCCCGATCGACGAGATCACCCTCGACTACCTGCGCTTCAGCGGTCGGGACGAGCACCATGTGGACCTGGTCGAGGCCTATGCCAAAGAACAGGGGATGTTCCACGGGGTGAGCGATACCGAGCCCGTGTTCTCAGAGACCATCGAGCTCGACCTGTCGACCGTGGTGCCGAGCATCGCCGGGCCGGCCCGTCCCCAGGACCTCGTCACCCTGGCCGGGGCGGGCAGCTCCTACCGCCAGGCCCTGGGTCGGGACCAGCGTTCAGGCGCAGCCACCATGGCCGATGGTTCCTCGGCCACCGTCTCCGACGGTGACGTGGTTGTCGCCGCCATCACCAGCTGTACCAACACCTCAAATCCCCAGGTCATGGTGGCGGCCGGTCTGATCGCCCAGAGGGCGGTCGCCCGTGGCCTCAAGCCCAAGCCTTGGGTGAAGACGACCCTCGCCCCCGGATCCCGGGTCGTCATGGACTATTTGGACCGTGCCGGTCTGACCGAGCCGCTGGCCGAGATCGGATTCGACCTGGTCGGATTCGGCTGCACGACCTGCATCGGGAATTCTGGGCCATTGCTCGACGGGGTCTCGGACGCCGTGCACGAAAACGACCTGTCCGTCACTTCGGTGCTGTCGGGCAACAGGAACTTCGAGGGTCGCATCCATCCCGATGTGAGGATGAACTACCTGGCCTCGCCGCCGCTCGTCGTGGCCTATGCCCTGGCCGGCACCATGGACATCGACCTCACGACCGACGCCCTGGGGGAAGGCGCCGACGGACAGCCCGTGTACCTGGCCGACCTGTGGCCGAGCGCCGAGGACGTCACCGAGGCGGTGCGGACGTCGCTGACCTCCGAGATGTTCCGCCAGCGCTATGGCGCGGTGTTCGACGGCGACGAGCGCTGGCAGGCCGTGGAGATCGCCACCGGCGACACGTTCGCCTGGAACAACGACTCCACCTACGTGCTGCGGCCGAGCTTCTTGGAGGACTTGTCCATGACGCCGGCTCCGGTGAGTGACATCGCAGGGGCGCGGGTGCTCGCCAAGCTCGGGGATTCGGTCACCACCGACCACATCTCCCCGGCCGGCAATATCAGCCCCTCCACGCCGGCTGGCCACTACCTGGCTGACCACGGGGTCGAGCGCGACGACTTCAACTCCTACGGCACCCGCCGCGGCAACCACGAGATCATGGTGAGGGGCACCTTCGCCAACGTCCGGCTGCGCAACCAGCTCGCTCCCGGCACCGAAGGCGGCTTCACCCTCCACCTCCCCGAGGGTGAACAGACCACCATCTATGACGCCGCCGAGCGCTACGGACGCGAGGGCGTGCCGCTCGTCATCCTGGCCGGCAAGGAGTACGGCTCAGGGTCGTCGAGGGACTGGGCGGCCAAGGGCACGGCCCTGCTCGGGGTGCGGGCCGTGGTGGCCGAGAGCTACGAGCGCATCCACCGCTCCAATCTGATCGGCATGGGGGTCCTGCCCCTCCAGTATGGCGAGGGCCACAATGCCGCATCCCTCGGCCTCACGGGCCACGAGGTGTTCTCCATTACCGGCATCGAGTCACTGAACGAGGGGGTGACCCCGAAGACGGTGGTGGTGCGGGCCATAGACGGCGACCGGGTGGTCGAGTTCGAGGCCAGACTCCGCATCGATACCCCGATGGAGGCCGAGTACTACCGCCAGGGGGGCATCCTGCCCTACATGCTCCGCCAAATGGCCGGCTGAGACGAACCCCGGCCCGTCGCCGCCGGGCTCATCGAGTCACGGCAGCGATGAGTCGCCGGGCCAGTCGTTGACAGACCGTCGGATCCTCTCCGAGGTCGCAGCCCACCTCTCGACGAGGTGGCCTGCCTCATGGCGCGACATGGCGATGGCACCTGGTCCCTTCTAGTCCACATGCTGGAGGACCGCCCGTGGCCGGCCCGCTAAAGCGGGCCCCGCTACTGGGTGGACACCACCTGGAACGCCTCGGCCAGCCTGCCCTCGGGCAGCCCACCGGCCCGGGCATTGTCGGACATCCAGTTGCGGAGTAGCGGTTCGAGCTCGGCCCCGTCGCCCACCTGGCTCCGGTGGGAACGCAGGGCCTCGAGCTTGGCGTCGAAGTGTTCGGTGGCATCGACCAGCCGTTGCGCCCGCTCGGGAGTGGCCATGATCCAGAGCTCGGGAACGGTATAGGGCTCGAGACCCTCGTCCAACAGCTCGGGGAAGGCAAAGGGGTTCCGGGAATCGGGGTAGACGGCAGAAGCGGCCGCCTCGCCAGCGGCAAGGTGATCGGGATGACTGGCGTAGATACGGGTCCAGCTCCGCTCAGGGGATTGGGCAACGACCCGGTCGGGTCGGAACTGACGGATCACTCGGCTCATGGCCAAGCGGAGATCGAGGTCGGCCATCAGTCTCCCGTCGTGGAACCCGAGGAACCTGATGTCGGTGACCCCGACGGCCTTCGCCGCGTCGGTCTGCTCCTGGCGCCGGATGGCCGCCATCTCGGTTCGACTGATGGAGCGATCGGAGCCTCCGGCCTCACCGTCGGTGGCGATGCAGTAGGCCACCTCGATGCCTGCGCTCGTCCAGGTGGCAACCGTTCCGGCGGCGGCGAAGTCGACATCGTCGGGATGGGCGGTCACCACCAGGACCCGCTCGATCCCAGCAATACCGGAATCGGTGGTCAAGGCGTCGGCGGAGTCACTCACCTGGTCTCCTCATCGTCATCAGGTGCGGCCACCCCAAACGGCGCTCTCGGAGCCGTTTGAGGTCAGTCCTTGGTCGGATGCCAGTCGGCCAGATCGGCCAGGCGCGGGTCGTTGGAGAAGATCTCGACGATCGGGGCCCGCAGGCCGATGCGGGTCTGGATGCGCTCGATCTCGAGGATCTGGTTCCATTGCACCAAGGTCACCACCAGTCCGGACTCGCCAGCCCGTGCGGTACGGCCGGACCGGTGGAGATAGGCCTTGTGGTCCTCGGGCGGGTCGTAGTGGATGACCACGTCGACCATGTCGATGTCCAGCCCACGGGCGGCGACGTCTGTGGCCACAAGGGCCGGCAGCTTGCCATCCCCGAAGTCCTTCAGGGTGCGCTCCCGGTTCGACTGGCGCAGGTCGCCGTGGATGGCGTCGGCCTTGACCCCTTCCTTCCGGAGCTGCTCGACCAGGCGGTCCGCCCCCCGCTTGGTGCGCACGAAGACGAGCGTCTTGTCCGAGTTGCGGCAGATGGCCGCGCACACTTTGACCCGGTCCATCTGATGGACCTCCAAGAAGCGGTGCTCCATGGCGTCGACCGTGGTGTTCGGGGAGGCGACCTCGTGCAGGACGGGGTCGGTCAGGTACCGGCTGACCAGCCGGTCGACGGCACCGTCGAGGGTGGCCGAGAACAAGAGGGTCTGGTGGTCACGCTCGAGCCGACGGAGCACCCACTCGACCTGCGGCATGAAACCCATGTCAGCCATGCGGTCGGCCTCGTCGAGTACGAGGGTCTCGATGTCGGCGACGGAAAGCTCTCCCCGGTCGCCCAGGTCGATGAGCCGGCCCGGGGTGGCGATGATGACATCCACGCCGCGCCGGAGTTTCTTCACTTGACGCTCGATGTCGGCACCGCCATAGACGGCGACGATGCGAAGGCCTGCCTCTTCGGCCAGTGGTTCCAGCACCTCGCTCACCTGGACGGCCAGCTCACGGGTAGGCACAAGGACGAGGGCACGGGGGCGGCCCGGCTCGGTGGATCGGGCGGCCATGGTCCGCTGCAGGAGCGGGATGCCAAAGGCCAGGGTCTTGCCCGACCCGGTCTTGGCCTTGCCACACACGTCGCGCCCGGCCAGGGCATCGGCGACGGTCATGGCCTGGATGGCGAAGGCTGTGGTGATGCCCTGGGCGGCCAGTGCCTTGACCAGGGCCGGGTCGACCCCGAGGGAGTCGAAGGTGCGTGGTGCATCGGCTTGGTCCGGCGCGGGCCCGTCGTTGAAGACGCGATCCGCGGGATCAGCAGTGGTGGTCATGGGGTATGGAACTCTCTCTCATCGGTTCGATGACGGCCGGAGGCCGACCGTCGACGTGCGTGCGATTCACGAACGCCTGCGGGCCCGCCTCGGGCCATCGTTCCGGGCCGCGTCGGCGGTCCTGAAGAACAGGATGAGGTAGACCCCGGTGGAAGAGCGCCAGCCCGACCACGACAACAGTCTACTAGCCGACAACCACAAAGCCAGGTCAAAGGCCGTGGTCAGCCCCCACCCGGCTGGAGAATGCCCGCCGGTCACCGCACGAGATGTGGAGGTTGACCTCTGCCCGCGTCTCTTCGACGGCAGTCACCCGCAGCCCCGGAGTGTGTCATCGTGGGCGGACAACGATCCGCTGACACCACGGAGAAAGGATGCTGAGCATGGGAAAACTCGCTGCCGGCGACAAGGCACCCGCATTCACCCTTCCTGACCAGGATGGAAATGACGTCTCTCTGGCCGACTTTGCCGGCCAGGAGGTGGTCGTCTACTTCTACCCGAGGGACGACACNNGAGGCCTGTCAGTTCAACGACAACCTCCATGCCTTCACCAAGGCGAAGGTTCCGGTCCTCGGAATCTCGGCCGACTCGGCCGAGAAGCACCAGAAGTTCCAGGCCAAATACGACCTCAAGTTCCCGCTACTGACCGATGCTGACCACACTGTCGGTGAGGCCTTCGGGGCATGGGGCGAGAAGACCCTCTATGGCAAGAAGTCCATCGGGGTCATCCGCTCGACCTTCCTGATCGCCCCAGACGGCACCATCGCCCGACCGTGGTACCACGTGAAGGCCGACGGCCATGCGGCCAAGGTGCTGGCCGAGATCGACGCCTGACCGGCCGCGATCAGCCGGCCGGCATCGACGACCCGTCGGCTGGCGGGGAAGGGCGACTCCAGGACCAGTGCCGTTCCGTCCGGCTCAGAGTTGATGTCGGGGGCACCACCACGAGGTGCGGCCCCCGACCGTTGCCCGCACGAGGTCACAGCCGTCCTTCGGGCACCGACCACCCGGGTGGCGCTCGTCCATGAGGTCCCCGCGGTGTGAGCCGCCCCGGGCCATCAGGTCCTCCAGAGTGCCGCCAAGGTGGCGATGGAGCCTACGGAGATCCCTTTGCTCGAGGGAGCCGGACTCTCGGAGCGGTGAGAGCCCGGCACGCCACAGGACCTCATCGGCAATGAGATTCCCGACGCCTGCCACCTTGGACTGGTCGAGCAGGCGGGCCTTCAAGGGCGCCTTCGACCCCCGAAGGGCCTCGGCCAGCGCGGCGGTGGAGATCGAGGCGGCATCGGGGCCTAGGCGCGTGACGTCGGGGTCGAGTGCCACCCCGCCCAGCCTCCTCGGGTCACGCACGGCCATCGACCCGCCATCGGCGAACCCGACCGAGAACCTGTCCCATGCCCGATCGGTGCGACGGGGCACGTAGCGCATGTCGTCCACCCCGACCAGCTCATCGACCACCAAGGTGCCGGTCATCCCGAAGCGGATGCCGAGGGTCGGCCCGGCCTCCGTGTCGAGGAGGAGGAGCTTGCCGATGCGTCGGGCGGAAACGAAGCGGTTGCCCGTCAAGGCGGCGCTGACGGCTGGCCCGTCGGCCCCGCCTTTCAGGAACCAGGCGTCGGTGGCGGACACAGAGGAGATGCGCCGGTCGAGCGCGCCCTCGGCCAGGCGGCGATAGCTCTCGACCTCGGGAAGCTCAGGCATCGAGTGACGATACCCACTTGCGTCCATGTCGGTTGCTGCTGGCCTCGATAGGGTAAGGCTCATGCCCCCCGAGAAGCCGCACTGGGCCGAACTGCTCACCGAAGTCGTCACATCCGGTCTGTGCACCGGCTGCGCGGCCTGCGTGGTGGCCTGCCCCTACGACGTCCTCTCCTATGACGACACCAACGGGCGCTACAAGCCCTTCCACATCGACGCGGAGGGCGGTCCGGACAGCTGCACCCACGGGGTGAAGGGGTGCACCATGTGCACGAGGGCCTGTCCTCGCTTCCGGCTATGGGAGCCCGAGGTCGACACCCACCTGCACGGTCGGGAGCGGACTGTCGAAGAGGTGGCCGGCATCTCGTCCGACACCCTCTTGGTCAGGGCCACCGACCCCGAGATCCTGGAGCTCGGCCAGGACGGCGGTCTGGTCTCGGCCATGCTCATCTGGGCCCTCGAAAACGACGTGATCGATGCGGCCTTGGTGTCGAACCTCGAGGGGGACGGGTCGACGTGGAAGGCCGTACCCGGCGTTGCCACTACCCGAGCCGAGGTCCTGGCCGCCGCCGGGTCCCGTTACACCTACTCGGCCAACCCCCTGGCCTATCCAAAGGCTCTTGAGAGAGGCGCCGAGCGGATCGCCCTCGTGGGCATGGGCTGCCAAGCCTCAGCGCCGCCGGTCATGAAGGCGAGGAAGGCAGGCAAGATCGCCCGTCGCCTGTCGCTTTCCATCGGCCTCATGTGCTCCAAGACCTTCGACGACGCCATCTTCCCCGAACTGTTCGAGGCCAAATACGGCATCCTGCGCAGTGAGATCACGAAGATGAATATCAAGGGCGTGTTCCAGGTCTGGACCAAAGACGGCGAGTTCCACGAGATCCCGCTCAAAGAAGCCCATGCCTGGACCAGGGAGGGGTGCACCTCGTGCCCGGACTTCGCTGCCGAGCACGCCGACATCTCGACGGGTGGGATCGGGGCCTTCAACGACTGGACACTCACCATCGTGCGCACCGAGACCGGGCGGGATCTCCTGAACGGCATGATCGACGCAGGGGTCGTCGAGACGAGGCCCGGGGGCGATGACCCCGGAGCCATCGCCCTCCTCCACCGCCTGGCCCGGGTGAGTCGCCGGCGTTGGCCCGAGACGGCGGTCCCCATGCCCAGGATGCTTCCGGCCAAGACCTGAGTCACATGAAATTCAGCTAAGAATCGTCCCTCGCGGACAGTCTTGGCGCAGGTCTGGGGCGTAGTATTTGGACAGGACGAGGTACCCTCCGAGCCGGCCTTGTCGGCGCCGTCGGGGAGTCACCTAGCTGCCGGAGGTGTGAGCCTCGTCGTCGGTGGTTTCCCAATTCGGGGGCTCCAACGACAAGTCCCCCTGGAGGACCACCGATGTTCGCGCCGCTCGGGCGATTCACTGTCCGCTACCGATGGTTGATCATCGCCGCGTGGATCATTGTCACCATCGTGTTGGCCACGGTCCTCCCGTCCCTGTCGAGCGTGGAGAAGAACTCCAACTCGCAGTTCCTGCCGTCGAACACGCCGAGCGTCCAAGCTGACAGGCTGGCTGTTCCCTTCACCGACAAATCGAACAACCAGGCCATCCTGGTCGTGGCCACATCGGGGCCCCTGCTGACGGCGGCCGACAACTCATCCATCGACCAGGTCGAGCAGACCATGAGGTCCTCCTACGGGGTCACTGCGGTAGACGACGCGGGCCCGTCCACCAACGGTCGGGCCCGCCAGGCCGTCATCCAACTGAACGTGCAGGGCGGCTCGAGTGGCAAAGAGGCCATCCGGGCCGTCACCGAGCTCCGCGCGGTCCTGCGGACGTCTGGCGCGCCGCCTGATCTCGCAATGCACATCACCGGCAACGTCGCCGTGGCCGTCGACGAGCAGACCCAGAGCGGTCACATACAGACCCTCACCGAGTTGTTGTCCGTCCTGTTCATCCTCGCCCTGCTGTTTCTCACCTTCCGCTCCTTGCTGGCGCCATTCGTCGCTCTCCTCCCCTCGGTCGTTGCCCTGTTCGCCGCCGGCCCCCTGGTCGCCCAGTCGACCCACATCGGCGTGCAGGTGTCCGACCTGACGCCTGTCCTGCTCACCGTGGTCATGCTCGGAGCCGGCACCGACTACGGGCTGTTCCTCATCTTTCGGGTCCGAGAGGAGCTGAGACGGGGCAAGCCCGTCCATGAGGCGGTGTCCTTCTCCCTCTGTAAAGTCGGCGAGTCCATCACCTTTTCCGGACTGACCGTGATCGCCGCCCTGGCCACGGTGGTGGTTGCCACCTTCGGCCTCTACAAGGGCCTCGGCCCGGGCCTCGCCATCGGCATCGCCGTGGCGCTACTGGCCAACTTGACCTTGCTTCCCGCCCTGTTGGCCGTGCTGGGCAGGAGCGTCTTTTGGCCACGGATCCCGACCGTCGGCCCCGTGCGATGTGGAATGTGGGGCCGCATCGCCGGGCGGGTGGTGGCAAGGCCTGTCCTCACGCTGGTGGTCGGTCTCGTGATCTTCGGCGGTCTGGCCATGTCGATGCTCGCCTACTCACCCACCGGTTTCGCGAACCAGCCGGCCCCGGCGGCATCGGACTCGAGCCGCGGCCAGGTGTTGCTCGATGCCAACTACCCGGCCAGCCAGGCCAGCCCGACCAGCATCCTGTTCAAGTTCGATACGTCGATCTGGCAGCACCCCCAAGTGTTGGCCGTGGCCGAGCAGAAGTTGGCCCAGTCCCACCTGTATGACTCAATCAGCGGGGCGCTCGACCCGAACGGCGTCTTCGTCTCGGCCACTGAGCTCGCCCATGCCCACGCCGAGCTGGCCCGCTACGGTCCGGCGGCCGACCTTCCGGGCACTGCCCCGGCCGGTGTCGCCCTGTCGACCACCGAGTACGACGCCTACCGTTACTCGGCTCCCTTCGTGAGCAGTGACGGCCGGACCGTCCAGTACCTGGTCACCTTGACAGCAGGCCCGTCCATCAGCACGGCGGCGGCCCAGGCCATGCCCTCGGTGCGAGCGTCGACGACGGCCGTCGGCCGGTCGATCGGTGCGACGACCGTCGGAGTTGACGGCTACGCCCCGGTCGCCGCCGACGTCGGGGCCATCTCCGGCCACGACCTGTTGAAGATCCTTCCCATCGTGATGATCGTCCTCGCCTTGCTGTTGGCCATTGTTCTGCGCAGCCTGGTCGCCCCGCTGTACCTGGTCATCAGCGTCGGCCTCTCCTATCTGGCCTCCCTCGGTCTGGCCGTGTTGGTGTTCGTCCTCATCGGCGGCCAGGACGGCATCAACTTCGTGCTGCCCTTCTTCATGTTCGTGTTCATCATGGCGCTCGGCCAGGACTACAACATCTTGGTCATGACCCGGATCCGGGAGGAGGCCCAGCACGCCCCGATCAGAGTGGCCGTGCGGCGCGCCGTCGAGGCCACCGGCACCACGGTCACCTCCGCCGGGCTCATCCTGGCCGGGACCTTCGGCGTGCTCACCGCCACCGGAGACACCCAGGTCCAAGAGATCGGGCTCGGCCTGGCCGCCGGCATCCTGCTCGATACCTTCTTCGTGCGCACCCTGCTCGTCCCCTCGGTCGTCGTCCTGCTCGGCCGGTGGAACTGGTGGCCGTCGGGCCTCTCCCGCCAGGACCACAGCCGCGATCCGGTGATGCCCGACCACGAGGTAACCGTCGAGCAGCTGGCCGCCGAGGACCACTCCGCCAGGACGCTCACAACCTCTGAGCGCTGAACCCCGAGCGATCGGGGTACCGGGTCGAAGGACGGTGCCGACAGAGTACGGTGAACGGGCAGTGGCCAGCCGAAAGCAACCCCCCAGCCGACCGACAGTGGTCCTCTTGGTCCGACACGGCAAGACGCCGACCACGGGCAAAATCCTGCCCGGCCGCGCTCGAGGACTGCATCTGTCCGACGAGGGCCAGGCTCAGGCCCAAGCGGTGGCGGAGCGGATCCGGGCCTTGGGAGCCACCGACGAGCGGAGGCTTCCGGTCGCCGTCTATGCCTCGCCCCTGGAGCGGACCACCGAGACGGCCCGACCAATCGCCAGGGCCCTCAATCTCCGGGTCCGCTCCGAGCGCGGCCTGCTCGAGTGCGACTTCGGCGAGTGGACGGGGGAAGAGCTCGCCGTCTTGGCCAAAAAGCCAGAATGGAGGGAGGTCCAACAGGTTCCGAGCGGCTTCCGGTTCCCCGGCGGCGAATCGTTCCTCGAGATGCAGACGCGTATGGCCACAGCCATCGCCCGACTGGTGGCCAGCCACCCAGGAGAGACAATCGTCGCCGTGTCCCATGCCGATCCGATCAAAGCCGCAGTGTCGACGGCCGCCGGCACGCCCCTCGACCTCTTCCAGAGACTGACCGTGTCACCGTGCTCGGTGTCCGCCCTGGCCTACACCAAAGGCGGGCCTCACGTCCTGGCTGTGAACTCGACCGGCACCCTCACCGAACTGGCCATCTCATGAGCGACGGGTACGACCTGTCTGCGCCCGAGCGCATCACCGTCGGCACGGTCGGCGAGGTTGGCAGCCGCCTCTTCCTCCTGCAGTGCCGCCAAGGGCCGATCCTGTTGACCTTGAAGATCGAGAAGCAGCAGGTGTCCGTTGTCGCCGAGTACCTGGCCCGCATAGTGAAGGACCAGCAACGACCCGGGCACCTTCCCGACGAGCTCCCGTTGGAGGAGCCGGCTGAGCCGGCGTGGGCGGTCGGGACCATAGGGGTCTCCTACGACGAGGCCGACGACCGGGTCGTCCTGGTCATCGAGGAGCTCGTTCCCGAAAACGAGACCGGGGCCATCGCCCGGGTGTCGATCTCCCGCGAGCAGGCCGCCGGGTTCGCCATCCAGGCCACCAAGCTGGTCGAGTCGGGGCGGCCGCCCTGCCCGCTGTGCGGCTCCCCCCTCGACCCTTCGGGGCACGAATGCCCGCGGACCAACGGGCACAGACCCCCGGCCGTGTGAACGGCTGGGACCCAGAGACCGGCCCCGGGCTCGATGAGGCCTTGGCGCAGCTCGGTTCGTGCGAGCTCACCGTGGCCGGTCGACTCCCGTGGAGCTCGAACCTGACCTTCTTGGTCACTCTCGAGTCAGGGGCGTCCGAGCCGCTGCAGGGGGTCTACAAGCCGGCGACGGGCGAGCAGAGCCTGTGGGACTTCCCCGGTGGCCTCTACCGTCGGGAGGTCGCCGCCTATGCGCTTTCCCAGTCCCTCGGGTGGGGACTCGTGCCGCCGACTGTCGCCCGGGACGACGGCCCCTACGGCCCCGGCTCCCTCCAGCTGTTCGTCCAGGCCGACTACGAGCAGCACTACTTCCCGCTGTTCGAAAGCGGCGACCACGACGCCGTGCTCCGGAGGATGTGCACCTTCGACATCGTGGCCAACAATGCCGACCGCAAGAGCGGGCATGTCCTGCAAGGCCCCGACGGGCGCCTGTGGGGCATCGACCACGGCCTGTGCTTTCACTGGCAGCCGAAGCTGCGCACCGTCATCTGGGACTACGTCGACGAGGACGTGCCCGAAGAGCACCTGGCTGACCTGGAGCGACTGGCCGCCGACGTCCCAGACGACCTCGGGCGCCTGATCACCACGGACGAACGCCAGGCCATGGTCGACCGGATCGCCAGGCTGCTCGACACGGGGACCTATCCCGAGCCGACCGGGGACCGCCCACCGTATCCGTGGCCGCTCGTCTGAGAGCGCTCAGCCCCCTGGCAGGCTGATCTTGAGGGTCGAGCGCATCGACGCCAGCACGGCCTGGGACAGGCGCTCACCGCCTCCGGGGGCCAGGTGGATGCCGTCGGGCGTGCGCACGTTGACCTCGGCCCCCGATGCGCTCGGCAGGTAGGCGGTGAAGTTGCCGTTGGCGTCGGCCAGCGCTGGGTCCGACGAAAGGTACGTGGCCCTGTCGCCTCGGGTGGCGATCTGCTGTTGGACGACGGCGTTCACATCCTGCATCTCGGCATTCAGTTGGGATCCGGCCATCGGGGGCATGCCCACCCAGAGGACGTGGGCACCGGCGGCAGTGGCCGTGTCGATGAAAGCCCCCACCCGTTGGCCGTACTCGCCGTTCCACTGGGGCGAGCCGTATGGGGTGCTCGTCCCACCGTTCACCAGGGACTGCGGATCGTTGGCCCCCATCATCACCACGACCAGCTGGGGCTTGTCGTTGGCCAGGTCGATCTGGAGCTCGGCCGGCCAGTTGAAGTAGTCCGGCCGGGCGAGTCCCGTGTCCACCCGTGCGTCCAAGGTGGCACTCACCACCCCGGTGTTGGACAGATCGTTGACCAGCGGCTGGCCCAAGTCGATGCCGATGGAGTCGCCGAGGACGAGGACCCGCAGGGGATCGGCCGCCGTCGGGTGCGTATTGAGCGGCGGGAGCGTGGTCGACGTGGTGGTCGGCGGCGGCGCACCCGGCTTCGGGGGCGGTAGTGGGTGGGGTGGGTGGGTCCTGCCCCCGATGGCGGGGGCGTTGAGCGCCGGACCCCCGCCCGGGGTCCGGCCGAAGGCCTCGTCGGTCCACCCGACCACGTGGGAGAGCCCGAGGCCGCGGCTCACCGCGGCGATGGGCCCGGTGATGTCCAAAGAGACCGTGCGCCGCACCCCGATGGGCGAGACCACAGCCGAGTTGTGCAGGCTCGGGGCGTCGAGGAGCAGCCACACCCCGAAGCACACGAGGCCGATGAACAGCATCCGAGTCCATGAAATGCCGGGGATCCCGGTCCGTGACCAGGACCGGTCACTCGCCTGTCCGGGAAGGCCGGCCTCGGCCACCGCACCTTCATCACCATCGGGGCTGGCCCCTTTGGGGCGCGAGAAGCCGCCTGAGGCGTTGCCGCTCGAAGGGCTCGGAGGAGGGGATGCCATGGGTCAGAACCGGTAGTAGATGAACGGTGCCACCCCTTGGGGTCCAAAGGTCGTAATCGCCAGTAGCACCAACCCAAGTATGCCCCCTTGGACCACCGGTCGGCGGTCGCCGAAGACGGTCTTGACCCGACCCAGCCAGTCATCGGGCAGGTACTGGCTGCCGATCCCGGCCACGATGGCCGCCGCGGCGAGCGGGGTGACGAGCGGCGATGGCATGCCCCATCCCACCACCAGTCGACTCAGCATCTCCCAGACATTGCCGAGGGTCGTGGCTCTGAACAGCAGCCATCCAAGGCATACCAGCTGGAAGGTGACGAACCGGGCGACGGCGATGCGAGAGCGGTCGACCGGGTCGAGAGGTTGCCCCCGGGCGGCGCGGCGGAGGCGACGCCGTCGGCCGACGACCTGGCCGACGCCGTGGTAGGCCCCCCAGAAGATGAAGGTCCAAGCCGCCCCGTGCCAGAGGCCACCGAGCAGCATGGTGACAAGGATGTTGACAGAGATCTTCCACTCCGGGCCACGGTTGCCGCCGAGCGGAATGTAGAGGTAGTCCCGGAGCCACAGGGACAGCGTGATGTGCCAACGCCTCCAGAAGTCCTGGAGGGAAAGCGAGGTGTAGGGCCGGTTGAAGTTCTGCGGGAACTGGAAGCCCATCAACATGGCGAGGCCGATGGCGATATCGGTGTAGCCGCTGAAGTCGGCGTAGATCTGGACGGCGTAGCCGTAGATGGCGAACAGGACCTCCAAGCCCGAGTGCTGCTTCGGGTCGGCGAACACCGGGTCGACAACGTAGGTCGACAGGTACGAGGAGAGCACCACCTTTTTCACCAGGCCGGCCGAGATGAGCCAGCACGCCTCGACGTAGTTGATGTGCAGGCCGTCGCGCTTGCGCCGGATCTGCGGCAGGAGCTCGGTGCCCCGAACGATGGGCCCGGCCACCAGATGGGGGAAGAACGACAGGTACACGGCCGTGTCGATGGCCTTGGCCGGCCTCAAGGTGCCGCGGTAGATATCGACCACGTAGCTAATGGCCATGAACGTGAAGAACGAGATGCCGACGGGGAGGGTGACCTGGAGGAGGGGCAATGGCCGGCCGATGCCGAACAGGTGGAGAGCGTTGTCCAAGTTGACGGCCAGGAACCCGTAGTACTTGAACCAGGCCAGTAGGCCGATGAGCAGTGTCAGGGTCGTCCACAGGATGATCCGCCGCCGCAGGCCCTCGGCCCGGTGGATGAGCGCCCCGCCAGCTTGGGCGATGGCCGTCGAGGCCAACAGCAAGAAGATGAAACGCCAGTCCCACCAGGCGTAGAAGAAGTAGCTCGCCACCACCATGAACGCCTTCCACGGCCCCGAGTAGGGGTTGAGGATCCACTGCACCGTGTAGACCACAGCGAAGAAGATGGCGAAGTCGATGGTTGGGAAGAGCACGTAACCGTCATTCGGGCGATGGCTGGAGGACGCGGCGCAGGGCAGCGACGCGTGCTCCGGACATTACCCGGCCAGCTGTGCTCCGCCTGTGATCATGGGGGCTCGGTCTCAAGCCCCCGATGTGTACAGCCGCGCATGCCCGGGCGTCGGCCCAGCATGCCCAGGCGATCAGCTGCGGGCTTGCAGCGCCTCGATCAGCTTGGGCAGGACCTTGTGGACGTCACCGACGATCCCGAGGTCCGCCACCGAGAAGATCGGGGCGTCCTGGTCCTTGTTGATGGCCACGATGTTCTTCGAGTTCTTCATGCCGACCATGTGCTGGGTGGCGCCGGAGATCCCGCAGGCCACATACACGGTGGGCTTCACCGTCTTGCCGGTCTGGCCGACCTGGTGGGAGTAGGGCACCCAACCGGCGTCGACGATGGCCCGACTGGCTCCGGCGGCACCGTGCAGGAGGGTGGCGAGCTGCTCGATCAGCACATACTGATCCTTCTCGCCGAGGCCCCGGCCGCCGGAAACGACCACCGCGGCCTCGTCCAGCTTCGGCCCGGTGCGCTCCTCGACGTGGCGGGCGATGATCTTGGCTCCATTGGTGGCCCCGGCGTCGGGTGCCCCCAGGGGCTCGACAGCTGCCGGTGCCCCGCCCGAGGGCTCGGCGGCGAACGACTTCGCACGGACGACGAAGATCTGTGGACCGTCGCCGGTGAACCTGGCCGAGAGGATCTGGCTTCCACCGAAGATGGCGTGCTGGGAGACGATGCCACCCTCGCCCTCGACCAGGTCGACCACGTTGGTCAGGACGGGCCGGTCGAGCTTGACCGATAGCCTTCCGGCGATGTCGCGGCCGTCATAGGTGGCGGGGAACAAGATGACGTCGGGGCCGTTGCCCGCCTGCACGGCGGCAGCGATGGCCGAGGCCACCGGCACACCGGGCAGCGCCCCGGCGAGGTCGCCCACGTCGTAGACGGTTGTGACCCCGTAGTCACCGAGGGTCTCGGCGACCGACGACGTGGCATCGCCGTAGGCGACCGCCTCGACCGTGGAGCCGAGGGAGCGCGCCTGGGTAACCAGTTCGAGAGAGGTGGTGATGGGAGCGCCGTCGGTTACTTCGGCGAGGACCCAGATCTTGTCGACAGACATGTTCGTTGTTCTCCTGCCGGTCCTAGAGGACCTTCAATTGCTCGAGGAATTCGATGATTCGTTGGAAACCGTCGCCCTCGTCGACGACGATCTCGCCGGCTGACCGGGCCTCGGCCTCGGCCACATCGGTGATCTCCTGTCGGGACCCGGCAGGGCCAACCTCTCCGGCGTCGATGCCGAGGTCGGCGACGGTAAGGGTCTCGACCGGCTTCGACTTGGCCGCCATGATCCCCTTGAACGACGGGTAGCGGGGCTCGACCACACCGGCGGTCACCGTGACCAGGGCGGGAAGTGGGCTCTCGACTTCGTCATACCCCGACTCGGTCTGACGCTCGACCTTGACCGAGTCGCCGGTGATCTCCACTTTCTTGGCGAAGGTGACCGACGGAAGGCCCAGCAGCTCAGCGATCTGGACCGGGGTGGTCCCCGTGTAGCCATCGCTCGACTCTGTGGCCGCCAGGATCAGGTCCGGCTCGGCCCGCTTGATGGCAGCAGCCAGGACCTTGGCCGTGCCGAGGGCGTCGGTGCCGGCCAGGGACTCGTCGCTTATGAGGATGGCCTTGGCCGCCCCCATGGCGAGTGCGGTGCGCAGGCCCGAGGTCTCGCCGTTCGGAGCCATGGAAACGAGGGTCACCTCACCGCCACCGGCCGCATCGGCCAGCTGCAGGGCCATCTCGACACCGTAGGCATCGGAGTCGTCGAGGATCAGCTTTCCTGCCCGGACGAGGGTCTTTGTCCCCGGATCGAGAGCCGGAGGTGCGGCTGGATCGGGGATCTGTTTCACGCAGACAACGACGTTCATGGGGGGATATCCTATTGAAATTCGGGCCCTTGACCAAACGCGCCCGCGATCCCTGGTCAGGGCCTACGGCTCGGTAACTTGTCCCGCCAAGGTCGTGATGACCATGGCCACGTCGTCACTAATGATGGTGTCGACGCCGAGGACCGCCATGGCCGAGACATCGGAGGGCTGGTTGACCGTCCAGGTGGCCACGCTCAGTCCGGCCTCGTGCGCCTCGGTCACCAGGGACGTGCTGACCAGGGACATCACCGGGTGGATGGCCAGGCATCCCCGACTCGTGGCCGCTTCGACGGCGCCGGCCGGGTCGAACCAGCTGGACAGGAGGAGTCCGGTCGGCACCGTGTCGTCGCGGGTGCTGACCGCCTCCAAAGTTGCCGGCCAGAACGAGGAGACGACGGTGTCGCCTTGGCGGTGGGTGGCCGACACCAGCTGCGCCACGAGGCCGGCCAACCGCTCGTCTGCATCGAACCCGGGCTGCCCGGGCACGTTCTTGATCTCGATGTTGACGAACATGCCAGTGCACGCCTCGAGCACCGCAGCCAGCTCGGGCACGTAGTCGGGCAGCTGATCGACAGTGAGCTCGCTGATGGCCCCGAGCCCGGGGACCACCGGGTCGTGATGGACGGCCATGGTGCCATCGGCGGTCAGCTGGACATCCAGCTCAACTCCGTCAGCCCCAAGGTGCCGGGCCCTGGCGAACGCCTCCAACGTATTCTCCCGGACGGAGCCGGTCGGGTCGGGACTACCGCGGTGTCCCAGGATTCTCACGTGCATCCACGCCTCGGTCTCGCGCTCGGGACTCGGCCTTCCCGGGAACGGAAAGGGGTCAAACGTGGTGCAAAAGGCCCTAAAACTCCTTGCAACACCCAGTGCCGGTGATTACCCTAGTGAACGAACCCTGAACGGCCGGTGACAGAATGGTGCCGAGCTATGTGAAACAGATCACAAACAGGTCACAGCAGATCACCATCAGTACATCTCGGGAACGGGAGCGGAGGAAACATCGTGGCTCTTATGTGGAACCGTACGGTTGACTGGGACGACAACGACTGGAGGCATCTGGCCGCCTGTCGCAGCACCGAACCCGACTTGTTCTTCCCGATTGGCACGACCGGCCCCGCCATCGGCCAGATCGAAGCGGCCAAGGTGGTCTGCCGTGGATGTGACGCACAAGAGCCGTGCCTCGACTTCGCCCTCGCCACCAACCAGGAGTCCGGGGTGTGGGGTGGCACGTCTGAAGAGGAGCGCCGCAAGCTGCGCAAGGCGTGGCTGGCCGCACGCCGCCGCGCTTCTTGACCTGAGTCCTCCCCGTCGATACAGGCGTCAGGTCCATTCGGCGCCCAGTTTGCCGACGGCTGACGTCTGACAGAACCGACTACAGCGGCAGGAGATCCTGGGGCGGTAGCTCGATTGCCACCACCGTCCCTCGGTCGGCCGGGTTCAGATCACGCCGATTTCGCATGGTGATGGTGCCGTCCAGCTGACTGCGCACGAGGTCTCGGACGATGGACAGCCCGAGGCTCTGGGTGGCGTCGATGTCGAACCCGTCTGGTAGCCCGGAACCGTCGTCGAGCACCTCGAGGATCAGGCTGTTGAAGTCGCTGAACAGGTGCACCCGAATGGTGCCGGGAGGCCTCGGCCCCTCTCCCCCCTGACCACCCGGGCGGCTTCCGTCGTCATCGGGGGTGTTGTCGACAAAGGCGTGCTCGACGGCGTTCTGCAGGAGCTCGGCCAGCACCACGGCGAGTGGGGTGGCCACGTCCGCCGGCACTTCCCCGAGCTCGCCTGTCACCTCGAAGGTCAGAGCCTGGGACGAGACGACCGAGTCTTTGGCCATACGGATCAGAGATGCCACGATCTCGTCGAACGGCACCTGGTCGCTCGGCTCCCGGGAGAGGATCTCATGGACGATGGCGATGGAGCGGACCCGTCGCTCGGCCTCGAACAGGGCTACCCGTCCTTCCCCAGCGGGGAGGCGCCTGGCCTGGAGCCGAAGCAGGGCAGAGATGGTCTGCAGGTTGTTCTTGACCCGGTGATGGACCTCTCGGATGGCAGCGTCCTTCGACAACAACAAGCGGTCGAGCCTGCGGACGTCGGTCACGTCCCGAAGCAGGACTAAACAGCCGGTCACCTCGTCGTGGGCCAGGAGCGGTATGCAGTGGAGCAGCACGGTGACGTCGGGTCGGCGCTCGACCTCTTCGACCACCGGGAGGGCCGACGCAAGGGCCCATTCGATGGCCGACTCCTCGATGCCGAGGTCGGTCAGGCGACGACCCTCGGTCTGGGAGTACATGCCCATTCGATGGAGGGCGTTGGTGGCGTTCGGCGACGCGTAGCGAACCCGGCCCTCCTCGTCGACCAGCACCACCCCGTCGCCGACCCGGGGGGCCTCCTCGGTGGCCACCTCCTCGCTCGGGAACGGAAACGTCGACTCGGCCAACATGATGGCGAACCGGTCGAACAGGTCGCGATAGGTCCGTTCCAGGTGGCCCGGGCGCCTTCCGGCGCCTGCGGCCAGTCGAGCGAGCACAGCCACCGTGGTGGTCCCCCACCGGACGGGGATGCAGTGGAGCCGCACCGGCTCGTCACCTGCGTCGAGCAGGACCTCCCCGCGTGCCACCTCGCCCGACTTGATGGTGAACACAGCGAGGGGCCAGTCCGAGGCGGCCACGGTCTGGCCGACCAGATCGTGCTCGACGACCGTTGCGCTGTTGGAGGGTCGCATCTGGCCGAGGATGACCAGGTCGTCGGTGCTGTTTCCGCCGGAGTCAGAGGACATGGGGGCAAGGAGAACGAGATCGGAGAAGGAGAGATCGGCCAGGATCCCCCATGTCCCGAGCAGGCGCTGCAGGTGTGCCAGCTGCTCATCGTCCAGGTCGGTGCGCTCGAAGGCCAGCTCAGCCGGAGTGGCCATGTTCAGGCGTCGTCCGGTTGTGCGACATCGACGGCGTAGGGCCGACGGTCATGGAAGCCCGTTAGCTCACTGACCCCGGCGGCGAGGAGAAGGAAGCGCATGTCATCGGCTCGATCGGCCACGTCGGGCAGGATGTGGGCATCCGAGGCGGTGGTGAGCGGGACGCCCCGGTCGATGAAGCGCCTGAGCAACGGCGGGGCCGGGTACTCCTCCCCCACCGGCTTCCTCCAGCCTGCGGACGAGAGCTCGGCCGCCATGCCCGAGCTGACCGCGGCCTCGGCGATCCTGTCGTAGAACTCGTCGGGAACTTGAGGGACGCGGCCAGCGATCTTGACCAGGTCCGGGTGGGCAAAGACGTCACAGATCCCCGAGGCCCCGAGCTCTTCCATGGCTCTCGTGTACTCGTCCCACACGGCGTCGATCTGGCGTACGTCCCACTCAGCCATGACCAGGGGGTCGCCCAGCACGTCGAACCGCCAGGTACCGAGCCAATGGACCGACCCGAGGAGGACGTCGAAGGGGTAGCCGTCGAGGAGGGCGGCCACGTCGTCCATCCGGTCCTGGTAGTAGTCGACCTCGAGACCGAGGACGACAGGCAGGCCCTCGGCCTTCACCGCTTGGACGACTTCGACGTAGTCGTCCAAGTCCACCCGGGCGTGGTGGTCCCAGTAGGCGGCCATGCCGGGGCGAAGGGCGTCACCCGGCAGGTCGTCCCAGAAACCGCCGAGCTTGTCCTTGGCCTGCGTGAACCTGAAGAGATGCTCGGTCACGGCGATCTCGGTGACACCGGCGGCCGCGGCATGCTCGCAGTACGCGGCTACCTGTTCGACGGTGGTCACCGCATCGCTCTGCGAATGGGGCCACAGGTGCAGGTGGTAATCCAACACGGTCCGACCCCCCTAGCTCGCGTGCCGGATCAGGGTGACCCCATCGCGAATGGTCGTCTGGACCACCACCACCCGGGAATCGACGGCCAGAGCGTCATTGAAGGCCCGGAGGGCGACGGTGTCCTCGCTCACGTCACTGGCGTCGAGCAGCCTCCCACTCCACAGGGTGTTGTCCGCGGCGATGAGTCCACGGGGCGCCAGCTTCGCCAGCACGGCTTCGAAGTAGTCCCGATAGCCCGCCTTGTCGGCGTCGATGAAGACGAGATCGAAAGGGCCCTCCAGCGTGGCGATGGTGTCGATGGCTGGGCCGACCAGTACCTCGATGGCGTCGGCGTAGGGGCTGGCGGCGATGTGGCGGCGGGCGAACTCGGCATGCTCGGGCGAGATCTCGCACGAGGTGATCCGCCCCCCCGGGGCCAACCCCGGAGCCATGGCCAATGACGAGTAGCCGCCGAAGGTGCCGATCTCGAGGACCGAGCTGGCACCGAGGGCGAAGGTGAGCATCTCCAAGTACCGGCCCTCGAGCCGACCGACCATCATTCCCGGTGACGGCAAGGTGGCCCGCAGGTCAGTGGCCAACGCGTCGAGATAGTCCGGTGGGGCAGTGGTGTGGGCCTCGGCATAGGCCTCGACGGCCGGGTCGACGATATGGGTCACTGGGCCATCGTAAAGCAGACGGCGACACGGCCTGAAGCAGCGGACGTCTTCCGGGCGAGATGGACCTAGCCCCAGATCTCCTCGCCCAGCCGCAACAGTCCCGCCAGGTCGAAGATGTCCGTCTCGAAGAACGGCACCGTGGCCAGCACCTCGGGGACGACCGAGAGCATGGCTCGCTCTTCCATTTCTCGGAGGGCCACCACCTGGAAGTTCAGGTAGCTAGTGGCCACCTCGGAGAGCACCCTGGCAATCTGGTCGGAGTCGCCGATCACCGGGTCGATGGCCGAGAGCCCCGGCGCCAGTTGGACGGCCAGCTCGGCGGCCCGCTCCTTGATGGCCTCCGAGGCATTGGCGCCCGAGGCGGACCGAAGGTAGTCGGGCAGCACCTTGTTCAACACGATGGCCCCGAGGTGCAGGTGCCGGGAGGTCAACTGCTCGGCGAAGAACTCGGCCTCCCGCAGAGGCACGGCCTCGAGGGTCGACACAACGATGAACGTCGTGCGTCGGTCGGACAGCAGGCGGCCCACCGCCTCGGAGCGCTCGACGAAGCCGTCGTACATCGACTGGAAGAGAATGAAGAACTCGGAGATGTCGGCCAGGAACTCGGTTCCGAGAATCCGGTCGGCGATCGAATAGAAGGGCTTCGTCGCCGCGTTGACCAGACGCGATCGATAGGGGACGATGAGCCACCTGAGAAGACGCGATGAGAAGAAGTCGGCCATGCGCTGCGGAGCGTCGAGGAAGTCGAGGGCGTTCCTCGTCGGAGGAGTGTCGACCACGATGAGGTCGTAGTCGCTCTCCGAGTGGATCTCGTAGAGCCTCTCCATGGCGATGTAGTCATGGCTCTGGACGAACCGGCCCGAGATGTTCTGATACAGCGGGTTGGCGAGGATCTCATCTCTGGTCTGGCGGTCCGGGGCATGGCGCCGGATGAGGGCGTCCCATGACTCCTTTGTGTCGAGCATGGCCGCCCACAGTTCACCCCGGGGCTTCAAACCGGCCGCTCGGAAGGCCTCGTCGGGCACCCGGTGCTCGGTGTTGCCGATGCCGTCCAGCCCGAGCGCGTTGGCCAGCCGCTTGGCCGGATCGACGGTGAGGACCAGGACCTTGCTTCCGTGACGGACAGCGGCCATCACCGCTGCCGCGGCGGCGGTCGTGGTCTTGCCCACCCCCCCGGGACCGCAGGCCACGACGATCTCCTTGTTGGCCAACAGGCCGTCCATGGTCCCGCTGCCCCCCGGAGGCCTCCCTGGCTTCTCGGCCCTGCCCCGTTCGGCGTCGGTGGCGGCACGGCGCGAACGCGATGCCATCAGTAGCCCAGCTCCTCTCCGAGGGAGGCCGCCACCTGGCGAGTAGTGCGCAGGCCGTGCGAGCGGGTGAAGAGATACGGCAGATAGAGCATGGGCACCGCCCCGTCGATGTTCTGTCGGAGATGGTCGAGGTGGCTCGTGCGGGTACGGCGCATGGTGACGGCCAGCCGGGCGGCGTCGAGAACAGGAGCGGCGTCGCCCGCCACCAGCTCGTTCAGCTGGGCCAACGGCGCCGGCTCGGACAGGGCGTCGAACACCTCTTCTTCCTGCCGCCCGAAAAGCTCGGGCAGAACCCGGTTCACCACCACCGCCGACAGCCGCACGGTCGTCTCGTCTTTGACCCGTTGGGCCAGCTCGATGGTTTCATTGACCGGCATCTCCTCGGGGGTGCACACAGCCACCAGCCCCGTCTGGGCCGGATCGGACAGGATCTCGAGCATCCAGTCGGTCTGGGAGCGAATGAGACCGACCTTCACCAGATTGTTGATGGCCTGAGGGGCGGCGAGCTGGCCGATGATGTGGCCCGAGGCCGGTGCATCGACGACGACCAGGTCGTAGTTGCGCTCGCGGACCTCGTAGCAGAGCTTCCCGACGGTCAGGATCTCCCTGACTCCCGGCGCAGCCGTGGCCACGAAGTCGAATGCCTTGGCCAACGGACCGATGCGCCCGACGATCGGGATACGCATCTGCAGCTTCAGGTACTCCCGCAGCGAGGCCTCGGTATCCATGGTCATGGCAAAGAGTCCGGGAAGGACCTCTTTCTCCTGGAATCCGGTGGCCGGAGCCTCGTAGAAGCCGGCTACGTCGCCTTTGGCGTCGACCTCACAGATGAGGACCCGCTTTCCGCGGAGCGAGGCGAACAGGGCCAGCGCGGAGGCAACGGTCGTCTTTCCGACGCCGCCCTTGCCCGTGACGAAGAGCAGCTTCAGATCGAGGAGGGCGTTCATCGGCATGCCATCGCCTAAGGAAGGAGTGGGCCCGTACCGCCGGCCGCTCGGCGTCCGATCAGGAGATCCCGAAACCGACCTGGCGAGCAGAGACGGGTGGGTCGACCTCGACGTAGGCCACCTTGCCCACCGGGACGCCGACCTGGCGCCCCTTGCGATCGGTCAGCCACAAGATGGTGCCGTCATCGCCCAGGGCGGTCTCGATGTCGGCCAGGACCTTGTCGCGGTCCGCATCGTCGGGCAACTCGATGTCGAGCTCCTTCATCGATTGCACGATTCCGATACGCACGTCCACCTGGCACGCTCCTCTCAGCGGGGCTCCGGCAGGACTGCCGGCCCCCATTGACGATACAAGGTCCGTGGCCCCTGGCGTCCCGGGGTCACAGCCATGCGCCACACTGGACGCACGAATGAAGAGGTGGGAGCAGTGCAAGGTCCAAAGTTCGAGAACGACCGAAGCCAGCGATGGGCATCGACCATGTCCGGCCATGGAGAACACGGCATCACGTTCGCCCACGCCGACAGCCGCGTCGATGCGTCGCTGAGGCCCGTCGGGGGGCTCGACCGTCGACGGCGGGAGGAGGTCGAAGAACACCAGCTCTGTGGAGGGGCCACCCGGGCCTCGGGGGCGGGCCACCGGATCAGGCCCGAGGAGCCGGACCCGTGGCGGACGTGCTTCGAACGGGATCGTGACCGAATACTCCACGCCCCGGCCTTCCGCCGCCTGGCCGGCAAGACCCAGGTCTTCGTCTTCCCCGACGACCACCAGCGCACCCGCTTGACCCATGCGTTGGAAGTGGCCCAGGTGGCGACCTCGATCGCCCGGGCGTGTGGGCTCAATGTCGCCCTGACCGAGGCCATCGCCCTCGGGCACGACTGCGGGCATGGGCCGGGTGGCCACGCCAGCGAGGACGCCCTGTCCCCATTTCTCGACGACGGGTTCGACCACGCCCCATGGGGCGCCGATGTCTCGCTCGCCCCGCTCAACCTGTGCGCCGAGACTCTCGACGGCATCCGCAACCACTCTTGGTCACGCCCCGCCCCGATGACTCCCGAGGGCGAGGTGGTGAGCTGGGCCGACCGGGTCGCCTATGTCTGTCATGACTTCGAGGATGCCGTAAAGAGCGGGATCGTCACGCCGGACGTGCTCCCGACCCTCGTCCGTGACCGCTGCGGTGACCAGCGGAGCCAACAGCTCGGCTGTTTCATCGACGCCCTCGTCTCGTCGATCCTGGAGACGGGTCGGATCGGCATGGCCGACAACCAAGCCGAGGCACTCGCCGCCTTCCGGGCCAGCAACTATGAGCACATCTACTTGCGACCCAGCTCTGTGGCCCAGGGCCAATCGGTGATCGCTGTCCTCCAAGCCCTGGTCGAGCACTTCGGCGACCGACCCCACCTGCTGCCCGACGGCGTGCTGAGGTCAAGCGATCTGAGCGGTGGGGATCCCCGGGCCGTACGGGCCGCCGTGGCCTATGTGGCCGGCATGACCGACCGCTTCGCCTTCAGCCAGGCCGTCGCCCTCTTGGGATGGGATCCGCAGAAGCTTCCCGTGGGCATCGGGGTGACGAGGCGCCTGTAGCCAGTCCCGGGCGAATGGCGCCTCGGAGACGCCCAGGACCCGACACGTGCGCCACCGAACTCCCGCGCTGGTCGTTGTGGGCCCGGGACCTCTCCGACCCTAGGATCGAGGGCACAGCGCAGCGGAGTAAAGGTGAAGGAGGTCCCGATGGTCACCGAGGCAGCAACCAGAACCCAGCCCGAGAGAGACACGGTCGAGCCTGTTCCGGGCAGCGTGGCCGACGCCCTCGCCCCGTTCATCCGGGCCTTGGTCGGACCGTCATCGCCCGTGCGCTTCGAGTTCTGGGACGACAGCGCCATCGGCCCGCTCGACGGGGTCGGCACCGTTCAAGTCCGCTCCATCGACGCCGTGCGACGGATCATGTGGGCCCCGGGCGAGCTGGGCGTTGCTCGCGCCTTCGTCGCCGGTGACATCACCGTCGACGGCGAGATCTTCGGCCTGTTGAAAGCGCTGAACGATGGCTCACCGAGCAACCTGCGGGCCATGGGCCTCAAGTCCCTCCCCTCGGTGGTCGACGCAGCCCGTCGCCTCGGGGCCTTCGGGCCGCCCCTGCCCGCACCGCCCGAGGAGTGCCGACCGGTCGGCCGCCTGCACTCCCCGTCCCGGGACGCCAAGGTCATCAGTCACCACTACGACGTGGGCAACGACTTCTACCGCTTGGTGCTCGGGCCGAGCATGACCTACTCATGCGCCCGCTTCGTCACCCCCGAGACATCCCTCGAGGACGCCCAGGCAGCCAAATACGAGCTGATCTGTCGGAAGCTCGGTATCGACACCATGACCGAGGCCCGTGTGCTCGACGTCGGGTGTGGGTGGGGCTCGATGGCCATGCACGCGGCCGAGCACCACGGGGCGACGGTGGTCGGGGTCGCCCTCAGCCGAGAGCAGGTGGACGAGGCCAAACGACGGGTGAAGGCGGCCGGCCTGTCCGATCGAGTGGAGATCAGACTGCAGGACTACCGCGAATTGCGAGGAGAGCACTTCGACGCCATCTCGTCCATCGGCATGTTCGAGCACGTCGGTACAGCCCGTATGTCGCGCTATTTCGAGGCCCTCCACGAGCTGCTCGGGCCGGGTGGCCGTCTCCTCAACCACGCCATCTCCACCCCGGGCGGCTCGAAGCTCGGAAGGCGCTCATTCGTCGGACGCTACGTCTTCCCCGACGGCGAGCTGGCCGACGTGTCGAGCGTCATCGGGGCCATGCAGCAGAGTGGCTTCGAGGTGCGGGATATCGAGTCGCTGCGCGAGCACTACTCGCGCACCCTCCATCACTGGGTCGAGAACCTGGAGGGGCATTGGGATGAGGCCGTGCGCCTGGTCGGGCGGCCGCGGGCGAACATCTGGCGCCTCTATATGGCCGCCTCGGCCAACGGCTTCGACGACGGCGGGCTCGCCATCCACCAGGTCCTGGGCATCGTCCCGGGTTCCGACGGGGCGAGCGGCATGCCCCCAACGAGGCAGGGCTGGGGCTGAGTACACCTAGCGGACAGTGAGCTCCTTGCGATAGACGCGAGCCGGCCCGAGTTCGACCATCGAGTCGGCCATCCGGTCGAAGACCTGCGCCACTTCGCCGTCGGGCTCGGCCACCATCACCGGTTTGCCCTGGTCTCCGCCCTCGCGAAGGGCCGCGACGAGGGGAACCTGGCCCAAGAGGGGAACACCGAGCTCGTCGGCCAACTGCTGGCCGCCCCCGGCTCCGAACAGCTCATAGCGCTTCCCGTCGTCCCCGGTGAACCAGCTCATGTTCTCGATGACGCCGCGGACGGCCAGCTTCAGCTTGCGGGCCGCGTACGCCGACCGCTGGGCCACCCGCTCGGCCGCCGGCTGGGGCGTCGTCACCACATAGACCTCGGTCTTGGTCAGATATTGGCCGAGAGACAAGGTGACGTCGCCAGTGCCAGGCGGCATGTCGATCAGGAGATAGTCCGGCTCGCCCCAGTACGCGTCGACCAGGAATTGTTCGAGGGCCTTGTGGAGCATGGGACCCCGCCAGATCACCGGGGTGTCGTCGGNNCGTAGACGTCGGCGTCGAGGATGCCGACGTCAAAGCCCTTGCGGGCCAGGGCAACAGCGAGGTTGACGGTGACCGAGGACTTGCCCACGCCTCCTTTGCCCGATGAGATGCCGAGGATCCGGGTCTTCGAGCGGGGCAGCATGAACCGATTGGGACGGCCCTCCTCATGGCCCAACTGGCCGCCGTGGGCATGATCGTGGCCGTCATCAGCAGCGTGCTGGGTCCCACCGTCGACCGGCTCTCCGCGCAGCAGCATTCGCAGCCTCGCTCGTGGCTCTTCTTCCATGACGTCCGAGTCGACGGCCAGTTCGTCCACACCCGGGAGCGGGCTGACGGCCTGGCGGACCCGATCGACCAGCTCGTCCATCTGGGGGTAGTGGGCGACAGGGAGGGCCAGCTCGACCGTCACCCGCTTGCGCTTCACCCGCACGGCGCCGACCATGCCCAGCTCGCCCAAGGAACGACGCAGCTCGGGATCGACCACGGCGGCAACAGCCGCTGTGACCTGGGACTCGTCGATGGGCATGGCGGTTCTCCTCGGGGAATTTCGGCTTCACCGGTACACTAGGGGACGTGCAAGCGGACTCGGACAGGCCAATCCTCCTCCCCGACCTGAGCACGGACCCCTCGGACACGGGCACGGCTTCCGGCTCAGACGAGTCCGATAGCCACTTCTCGGCGGCCGTAACGGCCGTCACAGCCGCCTTCGGCGACCCCACCCGGCGGGAGATCTACCTCTTCGTGCGAGCCAATCCCGGCGCCACCGCTTCGGATGTGGCGACCCGCTTCTCGCTCCATCCGAATGTGGCCCGTCACCATCTCGAGCGCCTGGCTACCGGCGCCTATGTCGAGGTGACCATGGAGCGGGTGGCCGGTCACGGCGCCGGGCGGCCGTCGAAGCGGTTCAGTGCCATCGGCTCACACCCCACACTCGACCTCTTCACCCGGCGCGACGACCTCCTCGTCCTGCTGCTCCAAGAGGCACTCCAGCTGCTCGGGCCGGTCGTGGCCGAGGGCATGGCCGAACGAGTCGGCGAGGAGTACGGGCGCACTCTGGCCGGGCAGATGTCACCGGGAGACGGTCAGCGGTCGTTGCGCACGGCCATGCACGCCATCGCCGACACGCTGACAGCCCACGGGTTCGCCGCCCATGCCGAGGATCAGGGCACGACCACAGCCGTGGTGGCCGACAACTGCCCGTTCGGCAGTGCCGCCTCCCAGAACCCAGTGCTCTGCGCCGTCGACCGGGGAATGGTCAAGGGCCTGCTCGCCGGGTTGTGCGGTGAGGAGCCCGCCGGAGTCGTGCCCGTAGTCCTGTCGTCGTCCCGAGCCCGGGGCGACGACGCCTGCGCCGCGGTGGTCTGACCGGCGTCTGCGAACCTTGGCCCGGCACTACCTCGACCACGCCTCGACAACGCCGGTTCGGCCCGAGGCCCGACGGGCCATGGCCGATTGGGAGTCCACCGGCGTCACCGCCGATCCGGGGCGGGTCCACACCGAAGGGCGCATGGTACGGGTGGCACTGGAGGATGCCCGGGACCGGGTGGCCGACCTCTTCGGTGTCCGGTCCCGGCAGGTGGTGTTGACCTCGGGTGGAACCGAAGCCATCAACGCAGCCGTTTGGGGCGTGCTCCGCGCCGACCCAGGCCCCGTGGCCTGTGCCGAGGTCGAACACTCGGCGGTCAGGGACGCATCAGCTCGGTCGGGTCCGATCGCCACCATCGCCGTAGACGGATCCGGTCGCATCGAGCGGGAGGCCATAGACGCAGCCTTCGCCCACAGCCGGGCGGCATTCGGGCGGAACCCGGCCCTCGTCCACTGCCAGTGGGCCAACCACGAGGTCGGGACCGTCCAACCCATCGCAGCGGTGGTCGAGCACTGCCGCGACCATGGCGTGCCCATCCACGTCGACGCGGTGGCAGCTGGCGGACATGTCCCCGTAGACCTCGGAGCGCTCGACGCCGACTTGGTGTCGGTGTCCTCCCACAAGCTCGGTGGTCCGGTCGGGGTTGGCGCCCTCATCTTGCGTCGCGGCCTGCGCGTCGAGCCGTTCCTGGTCGGCGGCGAGCAAGAGCGCGCTCGTCGGGCCGGAATGGAGAACGTCCTAGGCGCGATCGGCTTCGGGGCAGCGGCCTCCACCCTGGCCGCGCCCGGTGCCATGGAGTCCGAGAGGATGACAGCGCAGCGCCAGTCGGATCGCCTCAGCCAATTGGCGTTGGCCACCACCGGGGTCACCAGGTTCGGCCACCCCCTCGAGCGTCTCCCCCACATCGTCTGCCTCGGCGTCGAGGGGGTCGAGGCCGAACCCGTCCTCCTTGGCCTCGACCAGGCTGGCATCGCTGTCCACTCGGGCTCATCGTGCTCGTCGGAGTCCCTCGAGCCATCGCCGGTCCTCATGGCCATGGGCGTCGACGGCGAGCGGTCACTGCGCCTCTCGGTCGGCTGGTCCACCACTGACTCCGACATCGACGCCTTCTGTGCGGTATTCGGATCGGTTGTGGGCTCGCTGCGCTCGCTGCGGAGCTGACCGGGAAGGGTAAACGCCGCTTGTCCCCGACCTCCACGAAGGGATGGATCATGGTGGTCCTGGAGTCAGAGACCACCACCACGGGCGACAAGAGGTGGTCGGAGCACGACCTCACCCAACCCTGCATCCGGACCACACCACCATCGCCGCCAGCCTGGCTGACGTTCTCAAGTCTGGGTAAAACGCAAGCTCCCCGGACCTCCGTTGGTCAGCGACGAGCTGAGGGCCAGCACCCCGGGAAAGCCGATCGCCCTTGGCGTCCTCGCCTCCGAGGTTATGCCGTCGTCGGGCCATGGCCGCCCAAGTGGGGGCAGCCCTCGCCGCCCATCCGGGCAGAAGCACCGAGGCTGGCTGAGCTCAGGCCGCTGGCACCTGGGCTGGAACGGGGATGCCGGCTTGTTGATAGGCCGTGCGCAACTCCGGGGCCGCTTGCTTCAACAGCGCGGCTGGCGGGCTGTTGGCCAGGAACTTCTGATACTGGGCTACCGCGGCTGCAGCATTGCTGTCCTGTTGAAGCAGCAGCGTGCCTAGATAGAGCCGAGCGGCATAGTCGTCTGGGTCGAGCAGCACGGCCCGATTGAGCTTGACCCGAGCATCGGCGATGAGCGAGGCGCTCTTGCCGGATTGGCCGAGCTCGTACTCGAGCCATCCGAGTTGGGCCACGGCAACCTCATTGTCTGGATGGGACTTGAGCACCGACTGGTAGTCCGATGCCGCCTGGCCGAGGTCCCCCGAGTTCTCAAGGGACGCCGCCTCGGCCAGGCTCTCTTCGATCTGCTGTTGGGGCGTCTCAGCGAAGCTCCCGGTGGCCGACTGGCCGGGAGCCCTATCCGAGGCCGACAGGCTGACGGCCAAGACCAGCGCCGCGCCGATCGACACCACCGCTCCGGCCAGGAACCACCAACTCCTCTTGCTCCGGCCCCTCGCTCTGATACTCGCCACCCTCGGGACCACAGGCTCCGCCGGTTCGGCGGCTTCGATTGCCGCCTCGTCGCTCGATACCAGGTCGATTGCCACGGTGGCCGAGTCCTGTTCGACCTGGCCGACGGCGACCGCTCCCGCCGGTCGGGCCTCCAAGCCGGCGAGCCTCCTCATGTCCCGCTGGCGCAGGGCCAGGTAGTCCTTGTCGGAAAGGTCACCGGCCAGGTACTCGGCATCGGCGTCGGCCAGTGACTGGTTCAAAAAGCGCCTGCGGTCCTCGGTCGCCTCGGTGCTGAGCTCACGATCGACGTCCATGGCCCGCGTGGTCGTAGTGGCGGGCCCCCTACGACGGACGAGGACGACGGCAACGGCGGCGATGGCGATGGCCCCCCCGATGAGGGGAAGGAGCCAGACGAGCAGCGACCATCCCGAGGCCGGTGGGTCGAGCACGATGGAGGCGCCGTATCGGTCCTCCAGGTAGTCCTTGATCTGCTGGTCACTCCGGCCCTCGGCGATCTGCTGGGCGATGGCGGCCCGCACGGTCACCGCCGTCGGTGCGGTCGACTGGGCCACCGAGAGGTCTTCGCAGGTGGGACAGCGCACGACGGACTCGATGGCCGAGGCCCGCTCGGACGCAGACGGAGGAGAGGAGCTGAGGATCCCGCTCCCAAGCACGAGGGCGAGGGCGAGCACCACGGCGAACAGCGTCCACAGGGGGAACCGGCGTTTGCTCACGATCCGTAGCCGCTGGCCTCGGCCCGGGCGATGAGGTGGTTGAGGCCGGCCGCGGTCACTCCGCCAAGCACGGAGGCCACCACCCGGCCGTTCGGGGCGATCAGAAACGAGGTCGGGTTCTCCCTCGCCCCGAAGGAGAGGGCCAGGTTCCCCGAGGCGTCAGCCAGGGTCGGCCAGGTGGCCCCGAGGGTGGCTTGGTAGGCGCGGGCCGCACTGGCGGTGTCGTTGAAGACCACGCTGAGCATCGACGCGTTCCCGGTCTTTTGGTGCTCGAACTGGAACTTGACCAGCTCGGGCCCCTCCTGCTGGCAGGGCTCACACCAGCTGGCGAAGAAGTTGACCACCACGTACTGGCCGGGGGCCCGGGGCAAGGTGTAGTGCGCTCCAGTCACCGTTGTCCCGGAGATGGGCGGGGCCATGTGGCCGACCAGCGGATTCTCAGCCTCGATGGTGGTCGCTGAGGGACGGGTGGCCAACACAGCGATCAGACCGGCGGCGATGACCAGGACGCCGACCCCGACCCAGCGGGCCGTGTGGCGGGCGGGCGGGCGAGCCTCGGAATCCGTCTCTCGCTCGGCCACCGCCGTCACGAGTGCTCCCCCGCACCGACCGGTTGCGGTTCGTCGGTCTCGGGTGTGACGTCCTTGCCGTCGTCGAGGCTCATTCCGATCTTGGTAGCCGGGGTTGGCACGGCGGTAGCCGGCCGGGAGACAGGATCGGTCGGTCGCCTCCTCCGGCCGGGGATGGCCGACAGCACCGAGCCGAAGCCGATGAGCCCGGCCCCGACCCAGAGCCACATGACAAGGGGCTGCTCGACCACGGCGAAGGTCCACTGACCGCCCTTGTCCGGGACCGAGGCGATCGTCAGGTAGAGGTCGCCCTTCACCCCCGAGTCGATGGCCGGTGTCCCGACCTCGGTCGTCCCGGTGCCGAACTGGCTGATGGCCGGGTAGAACAGACCGCCATGGTCGACCCGCAGCACAGCCTGGTAGGCGGAGTGCGACGGCGAGGTCACGATGCGGGTTCCCACGAACTCAACGGTGTGGCCGGCAAACGAGGCCGTCTGGCCCCGCACCAGGTGGAGCTCGCCCCGATGGAGGAACGACGTGGCGGCAGCCAGGCCGATGGCCACGACCACCACGCCGATGTGGACGACCATGCCGCCGTTGGCCCGACCCACGAAGCCCCGCCAACCGGCTATGGCCGAGCGGCCCGGCGAGGCGCCCGAGGCGCGCGACCCCCGGTAGGCACCTCGGACCGAGAGCACGAGGGCCCGGCCGGCCGAAGCGCCGGCGAAGGCCCCGAGCCCGAAGGCGAGCAGCGGCTCGATACCGTGGATCCCGCCCAGGACACACCCGACCACCACGATGACCCCGATGGCCGCGGGCACGGCCAGGCGCCCCCTCATGACCTCGATGGTGGTCTTGCGCCATGGCAGCGCGGGCGCCACGGCCATCAAGAACAGCAGGCCGAGTCCCACGGGAACGAAGAAGCGGTTGAAGTACGGGGCCCCGACGGCGACCTGGGTGCCCCCGTTCAGCGCCTCATAGAGAAGGGGGAACACCGTCCCCAATAAGACGACGAGGGCGAAGGCGACAAACAACAAGTTGTTGACCAGGAACGCCCCCTCCCGGCTGATGGGCGAGTCGATGCCACCCACGGCGTGGAGCCGGTCGCCCCGCCAGGCGATGAGGCCCACCCCGGTGACCAGCACCAGGCCGAAGAACCCGAGCAGCAGCGGACCGATCGATGAATCGGAGAACGAGTGTACCGACTGGATGACACCCGACCGGGTGAGGAAGGTGCCGAGGATGGTGAGGCTGAAGGCGGCGATGACCAGGGACAGGTTCCAGATGCGGAGCAGGCCTCGACGCTGTTGGACCATGACCGAATGGAGGTAGGCCGTGCCCACCAACCAGGGAAGCAAGGCGGCATTCTCCACCGGGTCCCAGCCCCAAAACCCTCCCCATCCGAGGACCTGGTACGACCACCAGGCGCCGAGCAGGATGCCCATGGTCAAAAAGGCCCAGGCGAACAACGTCCATCGCCGGGTCTCACCTTGCCAGTCCTCGTCCAGGCGCCCGGTGATCAGTGAGGCGATGGCAAAGGCGAAGGGCAGCGTGAACCCGACGAGACCGAGGTAGAGCATGGGCGGATGGATAAGGACCAGGGGGTTGTTCTGGAGTAGGGCGTTCGGGCCGGGCCCAGAGGTCGGAATGGCCCCGACCACGTGCTTGAAGGGATCGGCCGGCCCGAGCATGAGCCCGAAGAAGAACGCGGCCACCACATAGACGACGAGGGTGGCCCATGCCACCAGATCGTCGGAGGACCGTCGGCGGAACCGCCAGACCATGGCCGTGGCGTACCCCCCGAGCACCACTCCCCACAACAGGATGGAGCCGGCCAGGGCCGACCAGAGCCCGGTTATCGAGTAGAGGACGGGAGTCGACCGGCTGTTGTTCTGGGAGACGTAGAGCAACGAGAAGTCGTGGGTGAGGAGGGCGTGCTCCATGGCCGCCAGTCCGATGAGGCCGCCGAGCAGGACGAGGGGGGCGTAGAGCTGCCCGCTGCGCTTGGTCGACTCGCGGCCCTTGGCCAGGCCCACGGCCAGGACGACGATCCCGACTACGGCGGCCAGGAACCCGAGGAGGACCCCGGTGTGGCCGAGGGTGCCGTTCACCGGTGGCGGCCGAGAACGACCGCCAGGATGTCCGTGACGGCGGTCAACGCTTGGTTCCGTTGGGGGCGGTAACCCGCCCGGGGTGCTGGGCGATGTAGTCCGATGAGTGCTTCACGAGGATCTGGTCCGAGACGAAGGTGGATCCCTGGAAGTGCCCGACGGCAATGACCGGGATGTCCTTTTGGAACAGCTGGGGTGGGCTTCCGGTGTTCTGCACCTGGAGGCTGGTAGAGCCGGCGGTGACCACGAAGTCGACGCCGCTCGCGGTGGGGTGGATCGACCCGGGCTCAACCACACCCTCCAGGTTGAACGTCTTGTCGCCGAGACTGGCCTTCTGTGCCACCGCCTGGTTGGCCGGGAGGTAGAAGTTGAGGGCCGAGCCGATGCCCTTCGCAACCAAGAAGACGAAGGAACCGACGAGCACCACCCCGACAATGACGTAGCGCAGCCGGTGGCTCTTTCTCACCACGGGGGGCCGGGCCGTCGGGCGGCTCCCTCCATCCGGAGGTGGTGACAGCGGTCCGTCGGGGGCGGTGGCCGAGGGTGGGGCGGGCGGGGCGGTGGTCATGTCCGGTCCCCCGACCCATCGGGGTCGGTTACGGACGATCCGTCGGTGGCGAAGGACTCAATGCGAACAGCCGCCCGGGTTAGCTTCCTCCGTCGCCACATGAGCTGCATCGCGTAGAGGAAGAGGATGCCGAGGACGATGGAGTACCCGGCGTCGACGTAGTTCATCGGGCTCCCTCGGGGAGGGCGAGCTCATCGACGGCGCCGGGCTGGAGCGGGGCGTCAGAGGCGTTCGCCACCCCTGTCGCCACGGCCACATCGCCCTCATCGAGCGCCACTCCCTCGGCCTGGCGCTCGAGCAGGGCGAGGTCGAGCTCACCGGTGCCGAGGAAGTCCTCGAGCACGCCGACGCGGTAGCGGACGAGCAGCATCCACACGAACACCAAGGTGAGGGCCACGAAGCCGAGGAGGAGGGTCCAGGCCATCGAGCCGTGGATGGTGGGCGANNCCCCTGGTGCAGGGTCTTCCACCAGAGCACCGAAAAGTGCACGATCGGCACATCGACCGAGGCGAAGATGGCGACGAAGGCGCTGCGCTTGGCTCTCACATCGGGCTCGGCCGGCACCCGGCGAAGAGCCAGATAGCCGAGGAACAGGACCAAGAGGACGGCCGTGCTGGTCAGTCGGGCGTCCCAGGCCCACCACACACCCCNNAACACCACCCCCACCTCGACCGACGCCGCGGCCAGGCGGTCCCAGAACATCGACCGGGTCCGCGGCCACAGGTAGAGGATGCTCGAGACGGCGGCGAGTCCGAAGGCCAGGTACAGGGCGACCCAGGCCACACCCGGGTGGATGTAGACGAGGCGAACGAGATTGCCTTGGACTTGGTCGGGGGGCGTCACCCACAACCCGAGCCAGACGGTAAAGGCGGTGGCCACAGCAGCCGTACAGCCGATGATGCGCACGGTCCAGCGGGCCCGGTTCGACTGCACCAATGGGGACCTGTCGGCAGTTGTGCTCACAGTTTGATTCGAACTCATGCGGACTCCTGGATGGGCCCGTAGACGACGACGCCCAGAGCAACGTAGACGGCGTCGAAGATAACCAACAATCGGAGCCACTGGCTCCCGTCTGCCGGCGTCCCTCCGGCCATGGCCGCCTGCCAGATTCTGGTCCCGGCCAACAGCACCGGGGCGGCGATCGGCAAGAGGAGGAAGGGCAGGAGCGTCTCGCGGACCCGGAGCCCGGCCGACAGTGCGCCGTACAGCGTGCCGGTGGCGGCGAGGCCGATAGTCCCGAGCAGGCACGAGGCGATGATCAACCAGGGCACCTCGACGTTCGCCCCGTAGAGCAGTACGACCCCGAGGCCGAGAACCACCTCGAGCACGACCAGCTGGGCCGCCACCGCCGCCGACTTGCCCAAGAAGAGCCCGGCGGGGTCGAGCCCGGAGAGCCTCAGGCCGTCCCGGGCACCGTCCACCGACTCGACCGAGACGCTTCGCTGGATGGCGAGGACAGTACAGAACAAGACCGCCACCCAGAACAGTCCCGGGGCCCCTTTGGCCATCAACGATCGGTCGGGACCGAGCGCGAAGGCGAACAGCACGAGGGCGACGATGCCGAACGGTGCGACCTGGGAGAGTGCCACCCGGGAGCGGGCCTCGATCCGCAGGTCCTTGCCGGCCACCAGGATGGTGTCATGCCACATGGGCCACCTCCCCACTCGGGGAGTCATCGCCCACCCGAATCGGGCCCGACGGCCCCTCGGGGGCACGATCGGCAACGGCCAGCGGAGCGATGGTGCGCCCGCTGGTGACTCGGCCGCCGGTGACGGTGATGGCCCGGGTGGCCAGGGCCTCGACGAAGTCCGTCTCGTGGGAGGCAATGACGACGGTGACCCCCGAAGCGCTCGCCTCGGCGATGACCTGGTTGAGGACGGCCCGGGCCGAGGCATCGAGGCCGGCGTGGGGCTCGTCGAGCAGCCACAGCTCGGGCCATCGGGCGACGAGGACGGAGAGGGCTACCCGACGGCGCTGGCCGGCCGAGAGCTTGGAGGCGGTCGTCTTGAGCAGCCGGCCCGACAGGCCCAGCCGCTCGCAGGCGCCATCGATCCGCCGGCTGTCCGCCCCGGCCGCCCGCACAGCGAAGCGCACGTTCTCCCTGACCGTTAGGTCGTCGTAGAGATGAGAGGCATGGGACAAGAGGCCGACGCGGCGCCGTACTTGATTGCGCTGGCGCACAGGGTCGAGTCCGAAGACTGCCACCTGCCCCGAAGTGGCAGGGACGAGGCCGGCACACACACGAAGGAGGCTGGTCTTGCCTGCCCCGTTCGGTCCCTCGACGAGCACCGTCTCGCCCGTGTCGACCTCGAGGTCGACACCGGCAAGCAGTGGGAACCGTCCAGACAACGCGACGGCGTCGTGGAGGAAAAGTGCTGGGTAGGGGGGAGCTGCGAGGGCCATAGCCGTTCCTCCAGACTACGGGGGCGGGAGTCCAGGAGCCAGGCGGGGCATCAAGGTGGTGACTGGCCAGGGACGACCCGGTCTCTCAGCTGGTCGAAAGTCGGCTTAAGTGCAGGTCACGCAGCCAGTTAGAGATGTGATCGGACAGGATGGCCACATTGTGGGTCAACAGGAGGGCGCCGAAGATGATGAGCACCGTCCCCCCGATCAGATCGACCAGCCGGAGATGACTTCTCACCCTGGCCAGGGCGTCCGTCATTCGGCCGAAGGCCAGACCGCTCAGCAAGAAGGGCACCCCGAGGCCGAGCGAGTAGGCCAACAGCAGGGCGATGCCGCCCTCGGTCGAGCCGCCGGTCCCGGCGGCCAGGGTCAGCACGCTTCCGAGGACAGGCCCGATGCAGGGTGTCCAGGCGAAGGCAAAGGCCATGCCCATGACCGGCGGAGCCCACGCCCCGAGGACCGAGGGGCGGACGACGAACCGGCGCTCGCCTGAAAGGGCCATGGGCATGCCTACACCGGCCGCTGTTGCCACCAAGAACGCCCCAAAGACGACGATGAGGATACCTGACACCACGTCCAGGGTCTGCTGGTGGGTGAGGAAGAGACGACCGATGGCCGATGCGGACGCCCCGAGGATGACGAAGACCAGGGTGAACCCGGCGATGAAGGCGAGGATGCCCCGCAACAGTCTCTCTCGCTCGCGTCGGAGCTCCGATGCCGTGGGTCCGGCCCGCTCGGGCGCCGCCTCGCCAAGAGCCGTCCCTTCGGCCGTCGCAGCCGACCCGGCCACCCCGGACACGCCAACCGGCACCAGGGCTGCGGGGCGGGCGGACCCGAGTGCACCCAACTCAGCGGCCGAGAGCCCCGAGACCATGGACAGGTAGGCCGGGACGAGGGGCAGCACGCACGGGGACAGGAACGACAGCATGCCGGCCCCGAAGGCCACCAAGAGGCCGAGTGGGTCTGCATGGATGATCGCCGGCTCGATCATCACATCCCTCTAGGCCAGCTGACTCTGCACCAGCGCCAGGTCCTCTTCGACCATCATCTCCACCAGCCTGGCGAAGTCGACGTCGCGATGCCATCCGAGGGTCTTCTCGGCCTTCGAGGGGTCCCCGACCAACAGGTCGACCTCGGCGGGGCGAAGGAAGCGCCCGTCGATGACGACGTGCTCCTCCCAGTCCAGACCGGCGGCGGCGAAGGACAGCTCGACCAGCTCTTTGACCGAGTGTGTCTCGCCGGTGGCCACGACATAGTCGTCAGGACTGTCCTGTTGGAGCATGAGCCACATCGCCCTCACGTAGTCGGCGGCGAATCCCCAGTCCCGCTGGGCATCGAGGTTGCCGAGAGCCAACTTCTCGTCGATACCGTGCTTGATGCGGGCAACCCCATGGGTCACCTTGCGCGTAACGAACTCGAGCCCCCGCCGCGGCGACTCGTGGTTGAACAGAATCCCCGACGAGGCATGGAGGTTGTAGCTCTCACGGTAGTTGACCGTGATCCAGTGGCCGTAGACCTTGGCCACCCCATAGGGGCTGCGGGGGTAGAACGGGGTGGTTTCGACCTGGGGCACCTCGAGCACCTTCCCGAACATCTCCGACGAACTGGCCTGGTAGAAGCGGATCTCCGGATCCACCGTTCGGATGGCGTCGAGGACTCGGGTCACACCGAGGGCCGTCGTCTCACCGGTGAGGACGGGCTGGCTCCATGAGGTCTGGACGAAAGACTGGGCGGCGAGGTTGTAGACCTCGGTTGGCCGGTTGTCACGCAAGATGTTGATCATCGACACCTCATCCAAGAGGTCGCCGGCCACCAGCGTCAGCCGATCCTGGATATGGGCGATCCGCTCGAAGTTCAGGGTGCTCGAGCGTCGGACCATGCCGCAGACTTCGTAACCCTGCTCCAGCAGGAATTCGGCCAGATAGGAGCCGTCCTGGCCGGTTACGCCAGTGATCAGTGCTCGCTTCGCCATGCGTGTCGACTCCTCGGTTGTCAGTGCGTATCGGTATCGTCTGGTACCGCCTGCCAGGACGGTGGCCGCTTCTCGGTGAAGGCGGCTATGCCCTCCGCTGCCTCGGCCGTCTGGCTGGTGACCGTCAACATGGCATGCAGATACGGCAGTGCCTCGGCGGCTGACGTGTCGAGCACAGCGTAGAACGATTCGCGACCCATCCTCATCACCCCTGGAGGTTTCGACGCCAAGACCGCCGCCACCTCTGCCACCTCGGCATCGAGGCGGTCGGCCGGCACCAGCCGGCTCACGAACCCCATCCGCTCTGCCTCCTCGGCTCCCACCATCCGGCTAGTCAGCATGAGGTCGAGGGCCTTTTTCGGGGCCATTGACCTGAGCATGGGGACGGTCACCATGTACGGCCAGAGGCCCACGTTGAGCTCCGGGGCGCCGAAACGTGCCAGGTCCGAGGCGATGACCATGTCGCAGGCCAGGGCGAGCCCGAACCCTCCGGCCACCGCCCATCCCTGGACGCGAGCGATTGTGGGCTTGCCGAGGTGCCACATCTCCTCGAACAGCTCGGCTATCCAGCCCCGGGCCTGATGATGCTGGGCGTAGTCATCCGTCGATCCCCCGGGGTCCTTCGGCACCATGCCCGAAAGGTCGGCACCGGCACAAAAGGCCTTGTCCCCGGTGCCGGCGAACACCACCACACGGACCTCGGGGTCAGACTTGGCCCGGGCCAGGTGCTCCCGTAGCCCGGCGATGACCTCCCAGGTCATGGCATTGCGACGATCGGGTCGATTGATGGTGAGGGTGAGCACCGGTCCGTCCCTGGCAGCCAGCAGGTCCTCGTCGGGTACGGCGGGAGGCGTTGGAATCGCTTCTTCGGGCACGGGACGACGGTAGCCGGGCACGACCGGGCTGTCCCGTTGGCCTGGCCACTTCACCCGACCGGGCGTAGACGGGGCAGGCCTACCGAGTCCCTCATCGGTGCCCGCTACGGTGTCGCCATTCCTACCGCCGCTCTCCTCTCGTTCCGCCTCGGTGGCACCGATGGCGTGGCCATCGAGGCGACCAAGTGGAAATGGGCCTTGGAGACCCTCGGGTTCACGACGGTGACCGTGGCCGGCAGCGGACCGGTTGACCGGACGCTCCCGGGCCTTTCCATCGGCGCCGACGAGCCGCCTGCTCGCTCCGAGCTCGCCTCCGCTCTGGAGGATGCCGACGTGGTCGTGGTCGAGAACCTGTGCTCGCTGCCCCTCAATCCGGCCGCCGCCGCACTGGTGTCCCAGATGCTCACCGGGAGACCGGCCATTCTCCACCACCACGATCTGCCTTGGCAGCGTCCCCAGTTCGTCGCCAGTCCACCACCCCCGAACGATGTCCGGTGGTCGCAGGTGACCATCAACGAGCTGAGCCGAGCCCAACTCGCCTCCCGGGGAATTGAGGCCACGACCATCTACAACTCCTTTGCCATCCCCGAAGCTGCCCCGTGCGGGGCATCCTTGGCCTCCCTCGACGAGCGGCGGCGCGCCGTGCGGCAATCGGTCGGGGTGGGCGTCGAGGCCCGTCTGGTGCTCCAGCCCACCCGGGCCCTCGACCGCAAGAACGTGCCCGGCGGGATCGGTGCCGCCTCCGCCCTCGGAGCCACCTACTGGCTGCTCGGGCCGCCCGAGGACGGCTTCGACCCCGAACTCGAGGCCATCGCTCGGTCGGCCCCCTGTCCGGTCGTCCTCGGTCCCCCCGCTGGGCACCGGCACATCGCAATCGAAGACGCGTACCTGGCCTGTGACGTCGTTGCCCTCCCGTCCACCTGGGAAGGGTTCGGCAACCCCTCGGTCGAGTCAGCGATACACCGTCGGCCCCTCGTCATCGGGCCGTATCCGGTGGCCGAGGAGCTGCGGGCCTTCGGATTCCGCTGGTTCTCCCTCGACCAGCTGGCGCCTCTCAGCTCTTGGCTGGACGTACCCGACGACGAATTACTCGACCACAACTTGGCCGTGGCCGAGTCGCATTTCTCCCTCGCCGACCTGCCGGGCAAAATCGAGGCCGTACTGCCCGAACTCTGAGCGCGGTGCCACACTGAAGAGGATTCGGCCCCCCGGGTACCATGTCGGCCATGAGCGGCGCAGCCACCGAAGAGCTCGGGGGTCATGGGGCGGCGAGCTCCACCCGTCGGCTGACCGCTGATGCCAGGCGTCGACAGCTGTTCGAGGTGGCCCTCTCCCTATTCGCCGACCACGGCTACGCAGCCACCACCATGGACGAGATTGCCGAGGCCGCCGGGGTCACCAAGCCGCTCGTCTACCAGCACTTCGAATCCAAGCGGGCGCTCTACCTGGAGCTCATGGACGTGTTCTCGACGGAGATGGTGAACCGCATCGTCGAGGCCACGGCCAATGCCGCCGGGCCCCGCCAGCAGGTCGAGTCGGGATTCGCCGCCTATTTCGAGCTCATGGTCGGCAATGAGCAGGCGTTCCGGCTGCTGTACGGCAGGGATGCCCCGGACGATCCCGAACTGGGAGCGGCCCTCGTGCGGGTCGAAGAGACGATCGCCGAGGCCATCGATCCGCTCATCGACGCCGGGCTTGATCCCGAGCACCGCCTGCTGCTGGCCCACGCCGTCGTCGGGATGGCCGAGGGGGCCAGCCGCCACTGGCTGGACGCCCAGCGGTCTACCGACGGCCGAGAGGGCGAAAAGCCGACTGGTTCCACCGATGACGACACGACCCCCGCCGACGAGGCTGCGCACCTAGCCATGCGCCTCGCCGACTTCGCGTGGGCCGGTCTCCGCCAGGTACACAGGATCTGACCGGCGCAGACTGGCCGCTCAGGCGTCGACCTCGCCGGCCACGACCGGCTTGTTCGAGCTCTGCACCACGCCTCCGGCATGCTCAGCGGTGATGGCGAAGGCGTTGACCGAGCCGGCACCGGCCACGCTGAAGGGCACATTGCTCGGGTTCGATCCGAGCAGCCCGAGGGAGATGGTCTTGCCTCCGACCACGCCCCAGAGCTGATAGGTCATCTTGTCGGACAGAGCGGCGAGCCCCTGCGCCTCGACGAAGCCGGTGCCGGAGTTCGTCAAGATGATCGTGGCCTTGCCCACGCCCGTCGACGATGTGAGATGTATCTGCTTGGTCGACGGCGCGTTGAGGGCCGATCGCTCAGCTGCCGACAGCGAGGCTGCGGCGTTCACTTGGTGGTTCAGGTGGTTCACCTGGATGCCGAGCACCAGCGCCACCACTGCGGCGACCGCCGCCGCCGCCCCGGCCACCCGGACAGCCCACTGCTTCTTCGGCCGTCCCGTGATGGGAATGACATTGCTCTGCTCCGAGTGTCCGGACTCCTCGGTTGGAGCGGAGCCGGCTGCGGCCATGAGAGCCGACCGGTCGGCACCGGTCTCCAGGCGGCTCGACAGGATCTCCCACGACGGTGGCGTCGAGCCGTCGAGGTGACTGGCGATGCCGTCCCACAACTCGGCCGGCGAATCCCCGCCCGTGTTGGCCAGCAAGCCAGCTACCTCGTGGTGCTGAGCCACCTCGGCCGCACACCGCACGCACGTCTCGAGATGGCTCTCGACAAGTGCGGCCGTCTCTTTGTCCACGGCATCGAGGGCATAGACGCCGAGAAGCTCCTGGATCTCCATGTGGGTGAGATCGTCCATCGGCGTGCTCACAGGTCCGCTCCCGCCGGCTCGACGCCGCGCTCGGCCAGGTTGGTGCGGAGGCGTCCCAGTCCGGACCTGATGCGGCTCTTTATCGTGCCCTCGGGTTCGTGCAGCATCTCTGCGACCTCCCGATAGGTGTGGCCGCCGAAGTATGCCAGCTCGATCGGTCTGCGCATGTCCGACGGCAGGGCGTTCAGCGCCTCCTTCACTTGCTCGGCGACGGCCATGTCCCACACTTCATGGTCGATGTCGTAGCCCGCTGTCGCCGTCTCCCTGGACGTCCGCTCCTCACGACGGCGCCGGGCCACTTCGGAGCGGACGAAGTCCACGGACTTCCCGTGGGTGCGGGCCAACAGGAAGGACCGGAGCGTCCCTCTGGCCGCGTCGAACTTCTCGGGGTGCTTCCAGAAGTCGAGGAAGACCTCCTGGGTGATCTCCTCGGCTGAAGGGTCGCTGCGGAGGATCCGGCGGGACAGCCCGTGCACCGCTCCGCCGTGCCGACGGTAGATCTCGGCCAGGGCCGGCTGATGCCACCGTCCGACCGCCACCACCAAATTGGCGTCGCTCGCCAGCTCCACATCGATCACAATGATCTCTTCGTCGCTGTCGTCCATGTGGATGGGCCCATTCTAGAAAGGGTGAGCACCACGATCACGACGCCTCCCTGTGACTCTCGACTCCCTGCCCACCAGCCCCCGGGTCGACGACGTCCCGCGTCGCCCATCGAAGAGGGCCTTCACCTCTCAGTTCATCCGAGGGGGCGGCGGTTCCGAAGACTGGGCAATGACCGAACTCGCACAGACACAGACGACCAGGCACCGCTCTACCCGAAAAGGGTGGTCACACACGAGGAATCTGGCGATTGTCACCGTCTTCGGGATGGCCATCGCCCTCGCCGCCTGCTCGTCAGGCAGCAGCTCGATGCCGTCGACCGCGTCGACCAGTGCCCCGACGAGCTCGTCCGGGTCGAGTGGAAGCAGCACGAGCGCCAATGCCATCACCATCAAGAACTTCTCATTCTCGCCGAGCAGCGTCACCGTGTCGCCGGGTGCAACCGTGACCGTCACCAACAAGGACTCGGTGGCTCACACCGTCACGTCGTCGAGCGGTGGGTTCGACACCGGCGACATCCCCGCCGGGGGGTCCAAGACGTTCACAGCCCCAATGAAGGCCGGGAAGTACCCCTACATCTGCTCCATCCACCAGTACATGACCGGAACGCTGACCGTCAGTTGAACACCGTGAACGGTCAGATCATCGGCTGACGGTTACCAAAGGCGAGTCGCGTTGCTCCTCGGAGCGCCCAGACCCGTCGGACGCCCGCAACCCGTAAGCCGTCGTTGCCAACACCATGAGCGACTGGCCGAGGCGTCACCGACGACCGCATGAGCAGGTTTCCTCCGACGCCGACTCGGCTGCCATGGGGACGTCGACCGAAGCATCTGAGGGCCTCCACTCCGACGCCATGAGACGACCGCGACCCTCGACGAGATGGTCGAGACAGCCATCGAGTCTCGGAGCAAGGGAGCGGTCGACGCCGACGAGTCGGCTGCGGTGCGTCCCGGCGGTCCCGCCTCCTCACCGGCGCCTCGTTCGGCGGAGGCATGCCTCGGGGCATCATGAGTCCCGAAGGGGCATTCACACCAGCAACGAGTTGTCAACTCGATCATCCCGAAACAGTCCAGTGACGAATACATGACATGACCTTCGACATCGACACCTACCAGAAGCACTCGGCCAAGCTCGACGTCGGGGGCATCGACTTCGACGCCTTCCGAGACCAGCCACTCGAGCCGGATGCTCTCCGGTGCCTGCGATACATGCACGACGTGGAGAGCCACACCATCTGCTACCTCCGGGACATGCTGGTGACTCGCGCTCACCGCGACCCGACGGTGACCTCTTTCCTCACCATGTGGAACTACGAGGAGTTCTGGCACGGCACAGCCATCGCCAGGATCCTCGAAGCCCACGAGGAACAAGCCGGCACCGGACGGATCGCCGCCCTGCGCATGAAGCTCCCGAAGCGCGACGCCCTCCGTCCCCTGACCTTCCAGCTGGCCTCGGCCCTCACCCCGCACCTGACCGCCGTGCACATGACCTGGGGAGCGGTCAACGAGTGGACGACCCAGGCCGGCTACGCCCGCCTGGCCAAGCTGGCCGACCATCCAACCCTCAGTGAGCTCCTCGGGCGCATCATGAAGCAAGAGGGCCGGCACATCGACTTCTATGCCGGCGAAGCCAGGGGTCGCCTGGCCGACAGCCGGGCAGCGCAGCGCCTGACCCGATGGGCCTTGCGGCGGTTCTGGGCGCCGGTCGGCAGCGGGGTCGTGCCCGACCAGGAGGTCGACTTCTTGAAGGCCTACCTGTTTGGCGACACCGACGGCCAAGCCATGGCCGATCGGATCGACCGTCGCGTGGACCGGCTCCCCGGGCTCGAGGGGCTCAACCTCCTCCACGCCGCGGTATCCGTCGCCGCCTGAGCAAACGGCGAGCACGAAACCCGATCCAACCGGTAAGCTATGTGGGTGTTCAGCTTCCCCAACCCTGTTGATGAGAGGGCGGCCCGCTCGGTGGCCGCTGGAGTTGTCATCATGTGCGTTGCCGCCATGGTGTTCGAACAGGGTTGGATCCTTGTTCCTTTGGCCTACGGCTTCTGGGCCCGGGTGGCATCGGGCCCGAGATTCAGTCCCCTCGGGCAGCTGGCCACACGTGTCGTCGCCCCTCGACTTCCTGGTCAGCCCCGGCTGGTTCCTGGGCCGCCGAAGCGCTTCGCCCAAGCCATCGGCGTCGTGTTCTCCTCGACGGCGATCGTGCTCTGGTTCGGCTTCGGGCTGAGCACCGCCACCTGGGTGGTGGTAGGCCTCCTGGCCACGGCTGCGTTCTTGGAGTCAGCCCTTGGGCTGTGCCTTGGCTGCAAGGTGTTTGGGCTCCTCATGAGGGCGGGGGTCATCCCCGAAGAGGTATGCCTCTCCTGTGCCGACATATCCCGTCGCCATCCGCAGCTCTCACAGTCCCGCTCGGCCCAATAGGGCGGTAGCCCGACTACTTGAGGCGGGGGCTTAGCTCAGCGCACAGGCCGGCGATCTCAGTGGCGCATGACAAGTAGGTGTCGTCCTCGCCTCCGGCCGGATCCTCCACGTCCTCCCATGCCTCGATCGGCGTTTCAGCCAGATCCAAGGCCTTCACTCGGTCGACCAGCGACTGGTCGCTGTCGGAGAGATCTCGGCACAGTCGCTTGATGGTTGCCGTCTTCCAGGCCACCTCGGGGTGGATCCGACGGATGTAGGCGACGTGTTCGCCCGCCATGGCGACGACCAGGTCAGCGGACTCGATGTCACGGTCGCTCAGTTGATGGCTGCGGTGGCCGTCGGCTCCGAACCCGACTGAGGCCATGGCGTCTCTCGTCCGCCTGCTCATCGGCTGTCCTTCGATCACGTGAGTTCCAGCCGTGACCACCCGGACCGGAGCCGACTCGAGCATTGCCCCCGCCATTACCGAGCGAGCGGCGTTACCCGTGCAGAGGGTGAGTAGACGCGGCCGGCTGTCGATCACCACCTCGTCATCTCTCACCGGGTCACGGTACCGCAACGAGCCTCAAGCTCGCGAAGACCGGGGCTGGGCCTGCCCGGCCGCCACTGACCACTTGATGCCGACCCCGACCACGGCCCGGGAGATGATCAGCCGCTGGATCTCCCTTGTCCCCTCGAACGGGCGTAGATCTGGTCGGTGGGCCCGGAGGGTGCCTGGAGTGCAATAGCGGAACCTGGTTGTCCGCCTTTCGTGGGTACCAGACCGTGTCGCCGCTCCGCACGACCAGGTGTCGGGACCTACCTTCAAGCCGATCTTCGATCTACGAATGTCGGTCCCGTCAACCTGGCCGGTACAGCGCGACTACGCCGGTTCTGCACGGGGGATCCGTCCATTCCGCAATCTTCTTGGCCCCACGATTCGGGAGCTACTCAGGAAGTCGTCCCCACGACCCATCGCTCGCAAGGAACCCCGACCACATTCTTCGACACCTCTATCGGGACAGAGAAGCTATCAAGTGATGACGAAGTCGTTCCATGCGACCTGTGTACACAACCTGTGGTACTCGGGTCCATACCATGGGGCGTTGACCTGCACTCGGCCGAACTCGTTCACGTAGTAGTTCTTGTCTGGCGCACCCTCATCCTGCAAAAGGATCAGTTTCGATGCTTCAGCGTCAAGCGCCTCGTTGTAGCGCTCGAACGCCTCCGGCTTCACTTCGACCTGCGCCTTCCCCTCTTCGATCATGCGGCTGATGCACCGGGCCGCGTAGGCCGCCCAAACGACGTACCAGATAGGCAGCCCCGTTCCGCCCGAAAGGGGCTGGGAGTTTGGGCCGTAAAGCATGAATAGGTTGGGAAAGTTCGGCGCGACCATGCCGAGGTAGGCGCGAGGGCCGTCCTTCGACCAGAACTCATGGATGCTCACGCCATCTTTTCCGATGAATTCTGCTGGTGCGAGGTACTTGATCACCTCAAAGCCGGTAGCAGTGACAATGACGTCGACGTCATAGAGGGAGCCATCTTCGGCTTCTATTCCGCTTGGCGTGAGCCGGGCGATCCCGTCGGTGACGAGTTCGACGTTGTCACGGGTCAGGGACTTGTACCAGCCGTTGTCGACCACTGGGCGTCTGGAGAACGGCGCATACTCTGGGACGAGCTTGTCGATCAGATCTTGGCGGCCTCCGGTCTGTGCGGAAATATAAGCGGTGAGGTCATCGCGCATCTTGTCGTTGAGGGGATTGAACTTTCCGCCTTTAGCCTTCCATTCCTCGTCAGGAACCAAGAACTGGTGTGTTTCGAAAAGGGATGACGTAGCGGTGTATCGGGCCCAATTCCAGTAGCCAGGGAAGTTGTCGATCAGCCAGTGGATCTCGGGCTCGAATGGACTGCCGTACTTCTCCCGGGGGCTGATCCACTGGGGCGTGCGCTGGAAGACGAAGACCTGCTCAGCCTCTGCAGCGATGGGCGCCAGCAACTGCACTCCGGTGGAGCCGTTGCCGAGCACGGCGACCCGCTTCCCCTTCAGGTCGAGATCGTCCGGCCATCGCGCCGGATGCACGATCTCTCCTTCGAATGCCTCCTGGTTCTCGAAGGACGGGAATTTTGGATTCGCAAATGTTCCCACAGCAGTGACGATGACGTTGGCCTCAAGGGTCTCGACTCCGTCGGGAGTTGCAAGTTCGAGCACCCAGAGATTCCGTGACTCGTCGAACGAGGCCTTCTTCAGGTCACGTTCGAACAGCGTGTTCTCGAAGACGCCGTACTTTCGCGAGATGTGCTCGAGGTACTTGCGCACCTCAGCACCCCGGCCGAAGTACTCGGTCCACTGGAACTTCTTCTCGAAGCTGAAGTCATACGTCACCGAGATGGTGTCGACCCGGATATCCGGGTACCGGTTGATGCTCCACGTACCGCCGACCTCCGAGCGGCGTTCGAGAACGACGTAAGGAATCCCCAGCCGTTCGAGCTGCACCGCCATTGCCAAGCCGCTGAAACCACTCCCGACGATGGCAACTTTGAAGCCTTCAGGAAGCTCAGGTTTGCCGTCAGGCCAGTCAATCATCCACGGGAAGTCCTCGAATGCCGGAAGCTGGCGACGAGCCTCGAACTCCAGGTCGCCCATATCCTCACCAGTGACCATATTCATGAGCTCGCGCAACTCTTCGTCAGTCGGCCTGGGTGGCACGGTCGGACCTGCATTGCGTTCGAGCCAGGAGACCGCTTTGTCGATCAGAAGCTCGCGTTCAGCGTCATCGAGCTTTGCCGCCACTGGGAGGGAGGCCAGCTCTTGATCTTTGGTCTGCTGGTAGAGAGCGACCCTCACCGCGTTCAGGTCGGCTAGCTCGACCGCCCTCCGGATGAATGCAGAATCCACTGTTGTTTCCATTTGTCAGATATCCCCCATTGATTGGAAGCTCACGATAGCAACGACGCAGGAGACCGTGGTCCAGCTGAGGCTCCCCATCGTCGGGCAGGGCGCTGGCCAGATCCTTTGTCGGGTTTGGACTTGCCTGCGTTCAGATGCTGCGGCGTTCGGACCAAATGCACCGACTGGGCCAGCGGAGTCCGGACGGCTGTACGCCGGCAAGGCATGACGGCGTCACGGATCGGTTGGTGTGTTTCCGCCTCGACGAGCAAGACCCTCTTGTCGTGTTGCCGGGGAGTTATAGGCATCATGGCAATCACCGATCCGAGTCGCGGGCAATGATTTTGATTCACGGGATGAACGGCTGCAAACCGAGTCGACCTTGTACCGCTCAAACCAGAATTCGTAGCGGCCTGTCAGGAAGCTTCGCTGACAAGGAGCGGCCCGACATCCCCTGCTGCCCACGGTCGCTACCAGTCGATTCTGTGGTCGCTGCCCAAACCGGGCACGACCTAGTCCGGGCGGCGATGTGATCTGCCCCTGGTTTCTTGACTCCGCTTTTCTTGCTCGAAGACCACTATCTCGGGATGTCCCTGCCAGAGACTGTGCTCATCGTCTCGCTACGTCCTGGCCATAGCCCATATTGTTGGCCTCATCACGATCATGATCGTGTCAACGATCTACTGGGCGGGCCGGGGGTGGGTGCGTAGGCCTGCTCGGTATCGGCACATCCCGGCCGGGCTGAACATGACAGGAGATTGCCGCACGGCCGACGCAGCCGCCACGGCATGGGCCGTCAGGACCGCAGGGCTCTCGGCCGAGCGTGGACCGTGGCGTGGATGAGCATGAACCGCATCGACCAGTACCCAGGTCGTGGCTCGGGAAGCTCGTGCCGGGACCAAAAGAACCCCGCCAACGTGACGGCGGCGGAGGCGAGCCAGATCATCACCCCGACGGCCAGGACCCACGGTGTGGATCCCAATGACATCACGATTAGGCCCGCGATGGCCACGGCCAGTCCGACGTACCCCACTCGGAGGGCCCAGACAGCCACCCTCCAGTGTCCGTTGCATTGCAACTCCTGCGGCTCGTCCATGCCAAAGATTGTTCCGCCGTTGTGCGACCAGGGTCATTGGTCCTTCGGGTCGGTCTGTAGGTGAACGACTGATGGGGCGGACCATCAGGGAATGTCGGATGCCGCCCGATCTGAGCCGGGTTGGGGTGACGCCTTGTTCGGCACCTCGATCACGCTGCCGGCCCAATGGGTCTAGGACGCCCCGGTTTCTCTGTCGGGCACTTGGAGATTGGCGACGACGCCGAGTTCACCGACGAATCCGTCGCAACATTGCAGCGGGATCCATGAAGGGCCCATGTCCAGTGTCTGTCACGTCAGGTTCCGTGTCTTGCAAACTGGTCCGCCGTGACGAGGGAGATCAGCCAACAACCGATGGCATCCAGCTCAGTGTGGGCTTCTTGCCTCTGATCTCGACAATTCCGCTTCCCTTCGGACCGCGGGGCTTGGGCTGGAGCATGTGGCATGCCAGTGACCGAGGACAGGTCGCAGTACGGCACCTTCGGACGAGTGGGTCACCATCACCGCTCTCCGAATGCAAGGGGCGCTGGGAGTCACACCGTCACAACCGGAGAGCCAATCTCGTCCAGTAGGTTGACGACGCCAAGGAAAGGTCGCTCAATGCCAGATTCTGCAAAGACGTCGACCATTGGGTTGTCAGCGGCTCTGAGCATTGGCATCGGCGGGATGATTGGCGCAGGGATCTTCTCCGTCCTCGGGGTGGTTGCCCATGTTTCTGGATCGGCACTTCCACTCTCATTCGCGATCAGTGGGGTCGTCGCCGGCTTGGCGGCCTACGGCTACGTGGCGCTCGGTAAGACCTTCCCCAGTATCGGGGGCTCTGTCACGTTCCTCGTTCGCGGCTATGGAGACGGCATCCTCTCCGGCGCCCTCAGCCTGTTTCAATACTTCAGCTTCATCATCACGATTGCGCTCTATGCGACGGGGTTCGCCGTCTATGCCTCCACATTCATCCACCTTCCGTTGAAGGTGTGGGCGGT